>NZ_CP051630.1:1780707-2091348 GCF_012848855.1 Pyruvatibacter mobilis | reverse complement strand
GTGGTATCTGGGCCAGTATGCTGCCACACGGCGCATCGTCGGCCCGCTGCGCGACGAAACATCAAGACCCCTGCGTACCGACGGCAAGGCACCGGACCGCCGGGCGCTGCTGAAGGCGGTGGCTGATCTGTTCGCCCGCGACTGGCGTAACGTCGAAAAGGGCATCTATGCCGCCCCGCATGACATGTCGCCACGCCCGGTCAACGGCTTGCGCAAGGCGCGCGCCTATTTGAAAGACGTGCCGCGGGTTGATGGCCGCAGGCGGGCGCGCGGGCACTCCGAAGTGCTTAACGAAGAACGCCGCCAGCGCTTCCCCCGCTACTATCTGCAGAACTTCCATTACCAGACCGGCGGCTGGCTGGATGATGCGTCGGCCGAGATCTACGACACCCAGGTGGAGGTGTTGTTCACCGGCACGGCGGACGCCATGCGGCGGCAGGCGCTTGTGCCGCTGGCCGACGCGCTCAGGGGCCGCGATCAGCGCGATGTGGCGATGCTGGATGTTGCCTGCGGCACGGGCCGCTTCCTGACCTTTGTGTGCGACAACTACCCCCGCCTCAATCTGACGGCGGTGGATCTGTCGCCCAACTATCTCGCCAAGGCGCGGCGGACACTGAAGAAATGGCGGCAGGTGCGCCTGGCCAACGCCAATGCCGAGCGGCTGCCGGTGGCCGACAACAGCCAGGACGTTGTGACCTGCATCTATCTGTTCCACGAACTGCCGCCGAAGATCCGCCGCGTGGTGGCGGCTGAGCTGGCGCGCGTGCTCAAGCCCGGCGGGCGGCTGATTTTCGTGGATGCCCTGCAAAAGGGCGATACGGAGGGCATGGACGCGCTGCTCGATTTCTTCCCCTGGGCATTCCACGAGCCCTATTTTGACTCTTACACGAAGGAAGACCTGACCACGCTGTTCAGCAAGGCCGGCCTCACGCCGCTGAGCGAGACGCCGGTCTTCCTGTCGAAGGTCATGAGCTTCGAGAAAAGCTGAGCCGGATCACACCCTCCCCTCGATGGGGAGGGTCGGCGGCGTGAGCCGCCGGGGTGGGGGGTACGGGCTCGGTCCGTGGAGATGGCGCTCAGGCGGGCTGAGAGAGATCCTCCGGTCAAGCCGTAGGATGAGCGGGAAAAAATACACCGCTATCCCTCCGGCTTGACCGGAGGGTCTCCGGGTGAGGGCGCACATACTCGCCCTCCCCACTAGGGGGAGGGGCTTGTTGGGCGCGCAGCTGTGCCCGATCTCACACGTGGTGCAGGTGCCGACGAATGGCGGCGAGGATTTCTTCGGGGCTGGCCAGGAGCGGTTCGAGCTTCACCACGACGATTGTGGCCGCCCGCCCGTCCTCGCCGCGCTTTGGTGACCAGATCTTGGTCATCAGGTCGCGCAGCGGGTCCTCCTTGTCCTCGGAGATCACGATCTCCTCGATCGGCGCAGCCAGCGTCAGCTCAAGATGGGCGTTGCGGATCGTGCGGACCGAGCGGTCGTAGATGCGCACATTGCGGATGCCGGTCCAGGGCAGCCAGCCCATGCCGTCGAGATAAAGCCCCTTCGGCTCGACCTTGAGCTGGGCCTTCTCGGTACGGACCATCGGGAAGAAGTAGAACGCCGCCGCCAGCATCACGATGGCCAGCAGATAGAGCCCCGGCACCGACGACATCACGCCGCCGAGCAGGAAGAACAGCCCGAAAAACGTGCCGCCATAGACCATCATCTCGCCGGCCTGGCGCTGATAGGTGGTGGCAAAGGAGGACGGCGGCGCATTGTCCTCGAAGGGATCGGAACCCGTCATGCCGTCATCCTTCTCTCTTCGCTAGCGGCCCAGATCCAGCCCGGCCACGCGGCCCGTCTGTGCCCGGTGGCGCAGGAGCTGGTCCGCCAGCACGCAGGCCATCATCGCTTCACCGACCGGCACCGCGCGGATGCCGACACAGGGGTCGTGCCGTCCCTTGGTGATGACACTGGTGTCCTGCCCGTCGAGATCAACCGTATCGCGCGGGGTGAGGATGGAGGAGGTGGGCTTCACCGCAAAGCGGGCGATGATGTCCTGGCCGGTGGAAATGCCGCCCTGCACGCCGCCCGCATGGTTGGCAGTGAAGACAGGTTTGCCGTTCTCCATGCGCATCTCATCGGCGTTTTCCTCGCCGGTCAGCGCCGCCACATCCATGCCGTCGCCGATCTCAACGGCCTTCACCGCGTTGATGCTCATCAGCGCCTGCGCCAGCTCCGCATCGACCTTGCCGTAGATTGGCGCGCCGAGACCGGCGGGCAGCCCACGTGCCTGAACCTCGATGGCCGCGCCGCAGGACGAGCCTGCCTTGCGGATGCCGTCGAGATACTCCGCCCACATGTCTGCCGTGGCAGCGTCCGGGCACCAGAACGGATTGTCCTCGAGGATCGACCAGTCCCAGTCGGCGCGGGGCAGGGTGAGCTTGTGCGGGCCCATCTGCACGAGAGCGCCGCGGATCTCGACGCCGTCACCAAGAATGGCCGTCAGGATCTTGCGGGCGATGGCCCCGGCGGCCACGCGCGCGGCGGTCTCGCGGGCTGATTGCCGCCCGCCGCCGCGATAATCGCGGATACCGTATTTGGCGTAATAGGCATAATCCGCATGCCCCGGCCGGAACTTGGACTTGATGTCGCCATAGTCCTTCGACCGCTGATCGGTGTTCTCGATCATCAGGCTGATCGGCGTGCCGGTTGTTACCTGCACACCGTCCTCCTCGCGCGGGAAGACGCCGGAGAGGATGCGGACCTGGTCCGGTTCGCGGCGCTGGGTGGTGTATTTGTTCTGCCCGGGCTTGCGCTTGTCCATCCACACCTGGATGTCGTCTTCCTCAAGCGGAATACCCGGCGGGCAGCCATCCACCACGCAGCCGAGCGCGGGCCCGTGCGACTCGCCCCAGGTGGTGACGCGGAAGAGATGTCCGAAAGTGTTGTGGCTCATGGAGGCTAAGCTAGTGCGGCAGCGCCAAAGAGGCTAGGGGCTCCCTCAGGAGACGGCGATGTCCGGCGCGTCTTCCGCCTTCATGCCGACCACATGATAGCCGCCATCCACGTGATGCACTTCGCCGGTGACGGCCTTGCCCATGTCGGACAGGAGATACAGCGCCGACATGCCCACCTCGTCGATGGTCACGGTCCGCCGCATGGGGGCGTTGTACTCGTTCCATTTGAGGATGTAGCGGAAATCACCGATGCCGCTGGCGGCCAGCGTCTTGATGGGGCCCGCGGAAATCGCGTTGACGCGGATGTTCCGCTTGCCGAGGTCTTCGGCCATGTAGCGGACACTGGCTTCCAGCGCCGCCTTGGCCACGCCCATCACATTGTAGTGGGGCATCACCTTCTCGGCGCCGTAATAGGTGAGCGTCACCATCGAGCCGCCGTCATGCATCAGCTTCTCCGCCCGCTGGGCGATGGCCGTGAACGAGTAGCAGGAGATGTTCATGCTCATCAGGAAATTGTCGAGCGAGGTGTCCACATAGCGGCCCTTGAGCTCCGCCTTGTCGGCAAAGGCAATGGCGTGGACCACGAAATCAAGCTTGCCCCATTCCTTCTCGAGCGTTTCGAACACAGCATCCATGGAGGCTGCATCCGTCACGTCGCAGGGCAGCACCAGCTTGGCGCCCAGCTGCTCGGCCAGCGGGTCCACCCGCTTCTTCAGTGAATCGCCCTGATAGGTGAAGGCCAGTTCCGCGCCCGCTTCGGCTGCTGCTTTCGCAATGCCCCATGCGATGGACCGGTCATTGGCGACCCCCATGATCAGGCCGCGCTTGCCTTCCATCAGACCCGAAACGCTCATCTGGACCTCGTCTTCTTGCTCTTGGCAGAATTATGCGCGCGGACACTCCGAACACCGCCGGACCGCGCAAACCACGTGATTTGACCCCATGCCATAGCCGATCCCGCCAGTGCTGGCCAGCACAAGCCCATCACGACATGTGTTCAATTGTGGCAGATTTTAACGGTCCCGCCCCGGCCCGTGGCGCTGGTGGCGAAACACCCCGTGGCGCCTTGAGTCACCCCAGGCCGAAGGCCGCCCGCGGATCATGGGATTTGGCCCCGGCCCAGCGGCGCACAAAGGCCTGCAAGTCGGCATCCGGCGTGTCCGGCAGCATGACGATCAGCTCGATCAGCTGATTCCCGTCGCTGCCGTCGGGTTTTTTGAGGCCCTTGCCGGTGAGACGCAGCACCGTGCCTGAATTGGAGCCTGCGGGGATCGTCACCCACACCCGCCCCGTCACGGTCGGCACCTGCACCTTTGCGCCTTCAATGGCCTCGGCGATGGAAATCGGCAGCGCCAAATGAATGTCGTGGCCTTCGCGGCTGAAATAGGGGTGCGGCTCGATATCCACCGTCACCAGCGCGTCGCCCGCACTGCCGCCGGCGGACCCCGCAGCGCCGAGACCGCGCAGGCGCACCTGCTTGCCGTCTTCAATCCCCGCCGGAAGCGTCACGTCGACCGTGCGGCCCGTGGGCAGCGTTACCCGGTGCGTGCCGCCCTTGGCTGCGTCCAGGAAGGGCAGGGGCAGGGTGCAGGCAATGTCATCGCCGCGCCGCTCAAACGGCTTGAAGCCCGCCCGCCTGATATTCTCGAAAAAGCCCCGGCCGGATTTGTCGTCCGTGTCCTTCTCATCCGATGGCCTGTCGGCATCGGCCCTGACCGAACTCCGCCGCGCCGGCTGCTCCTTGCGGGCCGTACCGGACGCCTTTGTACGCGGCTGCCTGCCGGGGCGGGACGTATCGCCCGATGACGGTTCGGCATCGTCCTCCCCGTCGGCGCGGGGCTGTTCATAGGCGCGGGTGGCTTCAGCGGCGCTCGCGGTGATGCGTTCCTCCGCATCCGCCAGCGCCCGGAGCGCGCGATAGGCCTCGGTGATTTCCTGAAAACGGCTCTGCGCGCGCCGGTCACCGCCGGCCGTATCGGGATGATACTGCTTGGCCAGCCGGCGATAGGCGCGCTTGACCGTCTCGGCATCGGCGCCCTTGGCGACGCCCAGAACCTGGTGCGGATCACGCATGAAGTATTGAAAGCCCGGAAATCCGTGAAAATTACGGGGCAGAGTCTGGCCGAAAGCGCCATACCATAGGGTTAACGCCGCATCACGCCAGCGTGGTTACAGGCCTATTTCGGCATCTGGTCGATCAGCGCCTGGAACTGGGCGGCCTCGCGCTCGGCTTCCCCGCGCCGCCGCGGCCCCAGCTCACCGGACAGGCTGCTTGCGGCCTTCTGCGCCTCTGCATGCCCCTGGCCTGCCGCCAATTGCCACCAGGCAAGCGCTGCCACCGGGTCCCGCGGCTCGCCTTCGCCGCGATTGCGCATGCGCCCCAGCATGTATTGGGCGTCCGCATCGCCGCGATAGGCCCGGGCCTCGAACTGTGCCAGCGCCGCCCGGTATTCCCGCCGCGCATAGGCATCCTTGCCGTCGGGGAGGCCGGTCACCGCCTCGGGAAAGCTCAGGGCCATCGTTTTCGGTGCTGCCTCGGGAGCCGCAGCAGCCTCTTCACTCTCTGCCGTAGCGTCCGCTGTCTCCGCCGCATCATCTGCGTTCGACGTGTCGTCCGCCGGGGTCGCGCTCTCTTGCCTGTCCTCGGCGCGTTCCTCCGTGTCCGCTGCACCGGCAGGTGCTTCGGGCGGTTCCGCTTTTTCGTCAGGAGACGGAGTAATTTTATCCGGATGGCCCTCGCTGCTCGGCCCTGGCAGGATCATTACAAGCTCGGCAAGCCGGTCGAGGGCGGGCTGGTATCCGGCACGGGCGGACAGGGCGTACCAGCCAAGGGCGCGGCCGGGATTGGGCGCTTCCACGAGACCCGTCTCGTAAAGCTGCGCCAGGTGGAACTGCGCCAGCGGATGGCCGCCGCGGGCGGCGAGATCCAGCCAGTAGGCGGCCTCTTCCTCGTCCTTGTCGCCACCTTCACCGGCCAGCAGCATCATGGCGAGGTCTGTCTGCGCGGTGACGAAGCCATATTCCGCTGACTGCCGGTAGAAGAAGCGGGCGCGCGATGCATCCTTCTCGACGCCGAGGCCGCGCCGCAGCATGTGCGCCACGTTGCGCTGGGCGGCGAGGTCGCCATTCTGCGCCAGCGGCAGCCACAGCTCGAAGGCCCGCCCATAGCGTTCCGCGTCATAGGCCTTCACCCCGTCCGCGAACTGCTTTTCCAGCACCGCATTGCTCGGCCGCGTCCCGTCGCCTTCCTGTGCTGTGGCGGGCAGGGGGGCTGCAAGGGCCGCCGCGAGGCCGAGGCCGAGAGCAACGAGGGGAAGAAAAGGAGAGGGGAGCGGCATGGGCATAAGGCTCTCTGGCAGCATGGTGCGGGCGGCTGGGGACCGCCTGCGGGACGGGGCAATTGGCGCGTACGCTTTGCGCGGTCATGGCCCGCGCGCGTGCAAACCCTATATGCCATGATAACGAATACGCCGTCGCGGCACGTTTCGTTCAACCGCACGCTTTTATTGGGACCATTTCATGACCACGCCTGACCAGCACGCAGAACAGGATGCGGACGAAATCTTCACCTCGCAGGACCCCATGGCCCTGTTTGACGAGTGGATGGCAACCGCCGGCAAGAGCGAGCTGAACGACCCCAATGCCATGGCGCTGGCCACGGTGGACGAGGACGGCCTGCCGGATGTGCGCATGGTGCTGCTCAAGGGCGCGGACAAGGCGGGCTTCGTGTTCTACACCAACCTTGAAAGTGCCAAGGGCCGGGAACTCGCCGCCAGCGGCAAGGCCGCCCTGTGCTTCCACTGGAAGAGCCTACGCCGCCAGATCCGTGTGCGCGGCCCGGTGGAGCGGGTGACCGATGCCGAGGCGGACGCCTACTACGACAGCCGCGCCCGCGACAGCCGCATCGGCGCCTGGGCGTCACGCCAGTCGCGACCGCTGGAAAGCCGGTTCGAGCTGGAAAAGGAAGTGGCCCGCTACGCCGCCAAATACGCCATCGGCCATGTGCCGCGCCCGCCGCACTGGTCCGGCTTCCGCATCCTGCCGCAGCAGATCGAGTTCTGGCGCGACCGGCCTTTCCGCCTGCATGACCGGCTGGTGTTCCGCCGCAGCGGCGACCTGACGGCGGAGAACTGGAACTGGACAACGGAACGCCTGTTTCCGTGAGGCGCGCGCAGAGGCGGCCTAGTGCCCCTGCGGAGCCGGGGTGACCTGCAAATGCAAACGCCTCTCAAAATTCGTTTCAAATCAAGGGCTTAAGTGTCCCGCCGGGCTGTGCTATGAGGCCGCCCATGAAGACGATTGATGGTCCCCGGTCCTATCGCCGCTCGGTGAGCCCCGAGCGCGCCGCGACGCTGATGAAGCGCGCCACCTATGCCTCGGTGGCGGTGGCGGTCGTGCTCATCTCCATGAAGGCCTGGGCCGTGTGGGTGACAGGCTCCATGGCGCTGCTGGCGACCTTTCTCGACAGCCTGCTCGACGGGGCGGCGTCCCTCGTCAACCTGTTCGCCGTGCGCGTGGCGCTGACCCCGGCGGACCGGCAGCACCGCTTCGGCCACGGCAAGGCGGAAGCGCTGGCGGGGCTCGGCCAGGCAGCGCTGATCGGCGCGTCGGCGCTTTATCTGGGGGTTGAAAGCGTCAGCCGCCTGCTGGACCCGACGCCGGTGGAGCAATCCACCCTGGGTATCGCCGTCATCGTCGTGTCCTTGGGCTTCACCGCCGTGCTGGTGGTCTATCAGCGCTATGTGCAGCGGGTGACAGGCTCGCTGGCCATTGCCGCCGACAGCCTGCACTACGCCAGCGACTTCATTCTCAACCTTGGTGTCATCGCCGCCCTCGTCATCGCGGGCACCCTCGGCATCGTCTGGGCCGATCCGGTCATCGCGCTGGCGCTGGCTTTCTGGATTGGCTACGCGGCCTGGGAAATTGTCTCCCGCGCCACCAGCGAGCTGATGGACCGGGAGCTGCCGCAGGAAGACCGGCTGCGGATCGAAGAGATCGCCCTGTCTCACCCGCAGGTGCATACGATCCACGATCTGCGCACCCGCACATCGGGCCGCACGGTGTTCATCCAGTTCCACCTGGAAATCCCCGGTGACCTCAGCCTACGCCATGCCCACGACGTGGCGGATACGGTCGAGCTGGCCATCGCGACGGAGTTTCCGGATGCGGAAATCCTGATCCACCAGGACCCGGCCGGTCACGAAGACGTGCCGGAGGCCATGCACCCGGAAAGTCCTCTGGCGCCCACCCCGCCGACCGCCTAGATTGCGGTCCATGAACACGCCCCCGGACACGCGCAAACGCACCCTCATCCTTACCGGCGCCAGCCGCGGCATCGGCCACGCCACCGTCATGCGGTTTTCGCAGGCAGGCTGGCGGGTCATCACCTGTTCGCGCCACGCCTTCCCGGAAAACTGCCCGTGGGAAGCGGGACCGGAGGATCACATCCAGGTCGATCTGTCGGACCCGGACGATACCGAGCGCGCGGTGGCGGAAATCCGCAACCGCCTGCGCGATCAGGACAGCTGCCTGGATGCGCTGGTGAACAATGCGGGCATCAGCCCCAAGGGGCCCGATGGCGGCCGACTGGGGACGATGAACACCGAGCTGGCCGACTGGCTGCACGTCTTCCACGTCAACCTCTTCGCCCCGGTCTTCCTGGCGCGCGGGCTGGTGGACGAGCTTGAAAAGGCGCAAGGGGCGGTGGTGAATGTGACGTCGATTGCCGGCAGCCGCGTGCACCCGTTTGCCGGGGCCGCCTATGCCACCTCCAAGGCGGCGTTGGCCGCGCTGACCCGTGAGATGGCGTCCGATTTCGGCCCCCGCGGCATCCGCGTCAACGCCATCGCGCCGGGCGAGATCGATACCTCGATCCTGTCGCCGGGCACCGAGAAGATCGTCGAGGAAATCCCCATGCGCCGCCTCGGCCAGCCTGCCGAAGTGGCGGAGACGATCTTCTATCTGTGCTCACCGCAGTCGAGCTATGTCACCGGTGCGGAAATCCACATCAATGGTGGCCAGCACGTCTGACAGGAGGACGTCTGACGGGAACACCCTCAGGCGGTGCGCAGGCCCTCCTTGGTGACCCAGTGCTCGGTGGCATCCAGCGCCCGCTCCAGCCGGTCGAACATCTCGTTGACCTCGTCTTCCTGGATGATCAGCGGCGGGCACAGGGCCACGATGTCGCCGCCCAGCGCGCGTGACAGGAGACCCTCTGCTTCCGCATTCATCTGGCAGGTGATGCCGACCTTCTGCGCCGGATCAAACGACCGCTTGGTGGCCTTGTCGGCGACAAGCTCCACCGCGCCGATGAGCCCCTTGGCCCGCGCATTGCCCACCAGCGGGTGGTCGGCGAGCTTTGCAAAGCGGCCCTCGAAAACCGGCGCGAGCTTGCGCACATGGCCGACGATGTCGCGCTTCTTGTAGATTTCGAGCGTCTTGATGGCGACCGCCGCGCAGACCGGGTGCGCCGTATAGGTATAGCCATGGCCGAAGGTGCCGATCTTCCGGCTTTCCTCCAGCATCGCCTCATACATCTGGTCGCCGATGGTGATCGCGCCGATGGGCAGATAGGCCGATGACAGCGCCTTGGCGACGGAAATCGAATCCGGCTGCATGTCGAAGGTCTGCGACCCGAACATGTTGCCCGTGCGCCCGAAGCCGCAGATCACTTCATCCGCCACGAAATAAACGTCGTGCTTATCGAGCACCTTCTTGATCTTGGGGAAGTAGCCGTCCGCCGGAATGAGCACGCCGCCCGCACCCTGAATGGGCTCGGCGAAGAACGCCGCCACCGTGTCCGGGCCTTCATGCTCGATGAACTGGTCCAGCTCCTTCGCCAGACGGTCCGTAAACTGATCATCCGTCTCCCCCGGTTCCGCCTCGCGATAGGCAAACGGGCAGTTGACGTGGTGGATGCGGTCGATCGGCAGGTCGAAATCGCGCTGGTTGGGCACAAGCCCCGTGAGGCTGGCGGTGGCGACCGTGACGCCGTGATAGGCGCGCTTGCGGGAGATGATCTTCTTCTTCTCCGTCTTGCCGCGGGCATTGTTGTAGTACCAGATGAGCTTGATCTGCTGGTCGTTGGCCTCCGAGCCCGAGCCACAGAACAGCACTTTCGAGGTCGGATGCGGCGAGATTTCCTTCACCGCTTCGGCCAGCTCGATGGCGCGCTCATGGCTCTTGCCGGCAAAAGTGTGCGTGTAGGGCAGGGTGGCCAGCTGCTGGGTGGCTGCTTCGATCAGCTCTTTTTCGTTGTAGCCGAGCGACGTGCACCACAGCCCGGCCAGCCCCTCGATATATTGCTTGCCGTTGGTGTCCCACACATGGATGCCCTCGCCGCGCTCCATCACAACCGGCCCCGTCTGCCGGAAGGCATCGAGATTGGTGTAGGGGTGGATCAGCGTTTCGATGTCGCGCATCTGCGCATTGGTGAGATCCATGGGGCATCCTCCTGTTACTCCGCAGCCTGGCATCAGGACAGCGCGCCGAGACTTGGCGCCGACAGTTAGCAATGTGCCGACACGCAAAGTCAAAGCCTTGCGCCCGGCGCACCGCCGACCAATATGTGACCGGCGGTCAATGTTTCCGCCGGACCAGGGGAGAGGTCAATGTCACGATTTGCAGGAAAGACAGCCGTGATCACCGGCGGGGCGGACGGCATAGGCGCCGCCTATGCGCTGGCGCTGGCGGATGCGGGTGTCCATGTCGCGGTTCTGGATGTGCTGGACGACAAGGCAGCGGAGACATCCCAGGCGGTGGCGGACAGAGGCGTCAAATCGATCGCTGTTCATGCGGATGTCACGGACCCGGCGAGCCTTGCCGCGGCCCAGGAGCAAGTGGTGAAGGACCTCGGCCCGGTTGCCCTGCTGATCATCAATGCAGGCGTGGGGATTGGCGGCGGCTATATCGGGGCATCGCGCCGCGCCGTGGACTGGCTGCTGAACGTCAATGTGCTCGGCCCCATCAACACCGCCCGCGCCTTTGTGCCGGCCATGATGGAGACGGACGGCGACCGCCATGTGGCTTTTACCGCGTCCTCGGCCTGTTTCGCGCAACTGGACGCAGGGCTCGCCGCCTATGGCGCCAGCAAGAAGGCGATGGCGGGGCTGGCGGAAGGCATCCGGGCAGAGCTTGCGCCGCACGGGATCGGTGTCACCACCATCTATCCGGGCCTCGTCAACACCCGCATCTGGGACGCCGCCCGCGCCCGGCCGGACAAGTTCGGCGGGCCCCGGCATCAGCCCGAGGAAGCCGGGGCGCATTGGCGGGACGAAGGCATGACGGTTGAGCATGTCGCCGCCCGCGCCATGGCGGCGATTGATGCCGGCGACATGCATTGCATCGTGCCCGATGACCGCACGCGGGACAATTTCGATGAGACGTTTGATCTTCTGCGCGCGGGCTTCCCGGCGCAATCCTGAGATCAGGCGAAATCCGGCGGGGCCACGAAACCGCCGAGCTCGCGCTCCAGCATCGAGGCGATGGCGATGGTGGTGAAGTCCTCGAGATAGGGGCCGACCACCTGCACGCCCACCGGCAGGCCCGCCTTGGTGCGGCTCACCGGCACGGCCGTGCTCGGCAGGTAGGAGACGAGCGGCAGGCCCGCCCAGCTCACGAGATCGAGATAGGGCCGCGCCTCGCCGTTCACCGTCAGCGCGCGCTTGTGGAAGTTGGACTGCTGGTCATGCGGGAAGGCCGCCACGGGAATGACCGCCATCAGCACCGCATCATAGGTGTCGAAGAACTGCGCCCACTTGGCGCGCATCTGCGCCTGCTCTTCCTTCAGTTCGAGCCAGCGGTGATGGGTCAGCGCCGCGCCGCGCGCCTGCATGGCCTCATGGCTTGTGTCCGACGGATCCAGCGTTGCCGCGGCCTCCTTCATGCGCGCGACGACAGGCGCCGGGAAGCCGCGCGTGGTGCCGCCATGCAGCAGCGTCGAATAGATCTCGAACGCCTCGGCGAAATCGAAGTCCGGCCGCGCGTCGCGGTGGACGGTGGCGCCGGCCTTTTCGAGCGCGTCCGCCGCCTGTTCCATGATCGCGACATTCTCGCTTTCCACCGGGCAGAACGGGTCATCGAACCAGGTGGCGATGGTGAGTTCCCGTGGGTCGCGCGCCCGCGGCTCCGGCAGGGCGGGGGCATAGCCCACCGCGTTGAAGTCATCCGGCCCCATGATCATCGACAGGGTGATCTCCAGATCGCGCGCCGAGCGCGCCAGCGGCCCGACCACGGACAGGTCCGGCTGGAACAGCGACCCCGGCAGGCCGGGCAGATGCCCGCGCTTGGACACAAGGTCATAGCTCGGCTTGTGGCCGAACACGCCGCACAGATGTGAGGGAGTACGGATCGACCCGCCAATGTCCGAGCCGATCTCTAGCGGCGTCAACCCCGCCGCCAACGCCGCGGCCGCCCCGCCGGACGACCCGCCCGGCCCCCGCGTCAGGTCCCAGGGATTGTTGGTGGTGCCGTAGACCTCGTTGTAGCTCTGAAGATCGCCGGAAAAGAGCGGCACATTGGTCTTGCCAAAGACAATCGCACCGGCCGCCTTGATGCGCGCCACCGCATCCGCGTCGCGCTCCGGCACGTGATCCTTGAACATCGGCGAGCCGCCGGTGGTGGTGAGACCTTCGGTTTCCAGCGCGTCCTTGATGGTCATCGGAACGCCGTGATAGGGGCCCCATAATTCGCCGCGCGACAGGGCGTGGTCCGCTTCCTCCGCCTGCGCCAGCGCGCGCTCGAAATCCGTGGCCACGATGGCGTTGACCTTGCCGTTATGGGCAGCGTGCCGCGCCGTGAAGTGATCCAGCAATTCCACCGCGGAAATCTCGCGGCGTCGGATCATGGCGGCCAGAACATGGGCCGGGGCGAAGCTCAGATCGCTCATCGGGCGGGTATTCCTTTTGTTTCCTGGGGTCTTTTTTGCGTTTTCCGCCGGGTATCCGGGGTTTTTCAGGGCGTAAGGCGCGATTGCTGCGTTGAGCACCTCGCTCACGTCGCTTAAGGTACGGGCCAATGCCGGGTCCGCGCAATGCGGCAGGCTGAAGACCCATGCAATCAAGAAGGCCGCGGGCTCACCCGCCACGCGACGCCACGTCATCAGGGAGAGAGCCCATGAAAGGGTTGATGCAGGACTGGCCGCTGCTGGTCCACACCATCATTGATCACGCCGCGCAGTATCACGGCGACCGCGAAATCGTGACCCGTTCGATCGAAGGTCCGATCCGCCGCACCACCTACATGGATGTGCACAAGCGCGCCCGCAAGGTGGCCAATGCGCTGAAGCATCTGGGCATCGGCAAGGGCGACGTGGTGGCCACCATGGCGTGGAACACGGACCGTCACCTGGAAGCCTGGTACGGCATCATGGGCCTCGGCGCTGTGTGCCACACGCTCAACCCGCGCCTGTTCGCCGAGCAGCTCGTCTATATCGCCAATCACGCCGAGGACAAGGTCATCTTCGTTGACCTCACCTTCGTGCCGATCATCGAAGGCATTGCCGACCAGCTGTCGCACCTCAAGCACGTGATCGTCATGTGCGACGAGGCGTCGATGCCGGAAACCAAGCTGAAGAACGCCCATTGCTACGAGACGCTGATCAACGGCTTCTCCGAGGACTTCGCCTGGGTGAAGGTGGACGAGAACGACGCCTGCGGCCTGTGCTACACCTCCGGCACCACGGGCAACCCCAAGGGCGTGCTCTACTCGCACCGCTCCAACGTCATCCACTCGCTGGCGGTCAACAACGCCGACGCCCTCGGCATGCGCTCCATCGACAACGTGCTGCCGGTGGTGCCCATGTTCCACGCCAATGCGTGGGGCATTGCCTTCGCGGCCCCCGCCACCGGCGCCAAGCTGGTGATGCCGGGCGCCAACATGGATGGTGCGTCGATCTATGAACTTCTGGACACGGAGAAAGTCAGCGTCACAGCCGCCGTGCCCACCGTGTGGCTGATGCTGCTGCAGCACCTGCAGGAGACCGGCAAGCAGCTGCCCTATCTCAACCGCGTCGTCATCGGCGGGTCCGCTGCGCCGCGCATGATGGTCGAAGCCTTCGAGCGTGACTATGACGTGCAGGTGTTCCACGCCTGGGGCATGACCGAGCTGTCGCCGCTGGGCACGCTCGGCTCGCTCAAGGCCGGCATGGAAGAGATGGATTTCGACAAGCAGATCGACGTCAAGATCAAGCAGGGCCGCCCGGTCTACACGGTGGAAATGAAGATCACCGATGACGACGGCAAGGAGCTGGACCGCGACGGCGTGGCCTTCGGTCACCTGATGGTGCGCGGGCCTGCCATTGCCGGTGAATATCTGAAGGGCGAGGGCGGTCAGATCCTCGACGAGGACGGCTGGTTCGACACCGGCGACGTCGCCACCATCGACGCCGACGGCTACATGACCATCACCGACCGCGCCAAGGACGTGATCAAGTCCGGCGGCGAATGGATTTCGTCGATCGAGCTCGAGAACCTCGCCGTGGGCCACCCGGACGTGGCGGAAGCCGCCGTCATCGGCGTGGTGCATCCCAAATGGGACGAGCGCCCGCTGCTCATCTGTGTGGCGGCGGAGGGCAAGTCTCCTTCCAAGGACGAGATCCTGGGCTACATGGACGGCAAGATCGCCAAGTGGTGGATGCCGGATGACGTGGTGTTCGTGGACGAGATTCCGCACACCGCCACCGGCAAGATCCAGAAGCTGGCGCTGCGCAAGCAGTTCGAAGGCTATGAGCTGCCGACGGCCAATCTCGAAAAGGGCGCGGCTGAATAGTCCGCATCCGTCTCATCGCCCCGGCCGGGTCACGCTGGCCGGGGCGTTTTGTTGAACTGAAGGCGCCGGTGGCGAGCCCGAACGGGCCGGGCGCGAAGGGGAGCGGGGCGCAAGGCCCCGTTGGTTGGGTCAATGAGTGATGCATCGCGCTCGCGTATCGCGGGCCTGTCTCTGCGCTTTGTCATTGCCGGCATTATTGTCGCCGTGATCGCGCTTCTTCTCACCCGTTTCGGCGTGCTGCATTTCCGGTCAGGCCTGATCGGCGTTGCCGGCGGCATGCTGGTGGTGGGCGCGGGCACGCTGCTCGGCATCATCGGCATCATCCGCGGGGTGATGGGCAAGCCGGGCCTTGCGCCCTCCGCCATTGCCGCTGTGGCCGGCATCGTGATCCTCGCCGTGCCGGTGTCCAACGCGCTGGGCGGCGGGTCCGTGCCGCCGATCCACGATATCTCGACCGATCTCGAAACCCCGCCGGACTTCGTCTCCGTCGTCGCCCTGCGCGGCGAGGACAGCAACCCGCTGACCCGCACGGAGCCCGCGGACCTCGCGGAGCAGCAGCGCGCGGCCTATCCGCAACTGCAGACCCTGATCGTGGAAGACGACATCGCGACGGTGTTCGCCGCAGCCCTTGAGGAAGCGACCGCCCAGGGCTGGGACATCGTCGATGCCGCCGAACCGGAGAACGGCGAAGCCGGCCGCATCGAGGCGACCGACACGACGCTGCTGTTCGGCTTCAAGGACGACGTGGTCATCCGCATCGCCGATGACGGTCCGGACAGGACCCTGGTGGACATGCGCTCCGTCAGCCGTGTCGGCATCTCCGACCTCGGCAAGAACGCCGCCCGCATTGAGGGCTTCTTCGACGGGCTGAAGGGGCGGCTGTAGGACGGGAGTCTTTTTCCTCGCCAGCTCCATGCCAGCTCCCCTGTCCGGTCCACCTTCCGCTCCACGGCCCGCCCCCTCCGCTTATCCTCCGGCTTGACCGGAGGATCTCATAGAGGCTCAGGCAGGGGGAGAGAGACCCTCCGGTCAAGCCGGAGGGATGCGGGGGTTTAAGAGGGTATGAGGGCAAGTTTTCCCCGCCCCCTGCCTCTTGCCGCATACTCATCCCATGACCTCCTGCCGCACGGGCAGCCGGGCCGACCGGACCTGGGTGGGAGGGCGGATGCCCGGAAGGCCGGGCGAGAGGCGGCCCCTTGGGAACGTGGGGTGCGCGCGCTCAGCCGCGATGCGCAAGTAACGGGTGCGCATTAGATGGGTGGTGGTGTCCCGAACCCGGTCACGCCCTGAAAAAGCTGGCCCCACCGCGTCCAGGCCCGTTCCAAAGTGTGGAGGGTGGAAGCAGGGTTCGCGGGGTTGGACACGCAGGGTAATGCCTGCCCCGCCCCGGTCCGGTCACCGCTGGCAGCCATCCGCGCGGGACGCGCCTGAGGCTTGCGACCCAAATTTGTTTATTGCTCCTACCGGCGCCGCGTGAGCGCCGGGCGCGTCCTGCTCTCCCCTATGCCCGCAACGGCAATGCCGTGTGCGGAGGGTTTGGTATGCGTAATCACGGCAGCCAGTATTCGCCGCTGATTTCCGGTGTGCCATTCGTCAGCACACGGCCTTCTTCGGCCATCTGTTTCATATGGGCGAAGACGGAGCGGGCGGCGGCGGGGTAGAGGCGTTTGTCGGTTTCAGCATACATCACCGGCACCATGGCGGTGATGGTGCGGTCGCCTTCCTCAAGGCGCTTGAGGATCTGCGCTTCGCGCGCCTTGCGGTGGGTGATGTAGCCGCGCACCAGCGACTGCGGCTTGTCCACGGGTGCGCCATGGGTGGGATAATAGACCGCGTCGTCGCGCTCCAGCAGCTTGCGGAGCGAGGCCATATAGGCGCGCATGTCGCCATCGGGCGGGGCGATGACGGCGGTGGACCAGCCCATCACATGGTCGCCGGTAAAAAGCGCCTTTTCCTCGCGCAGGCCGAAGCACATGTGGTTGGAGGTATGGCCCGGCGTGAAGACACACTCGACGGTCCAGCCATCGCCCCCGATGACATCGCCGTCGGCGATCACGTGATCAGGCACAAACGCCATGTCGCCGCCTTCGTCCATCTTGGCACCCTCAGGCGCGGGCTGGCCGGAGCCGTGCGGGCCGAAGCCATAGGTGGGCGCGCCGGTCTTTTCCTTGAGCGGGGCTGCGGCGGGGGAATGGTCGTTGTGGGTGTGGGTGATGAGAATGTGGGTGATGGTCTCGCCCGGAAGACCATCGAGGATCGCCTGCACATGGGCGTCATCCAGCGGCCCCGGATCGATCACCGCCACCTTGCCGCGGCCGATCACATAGGTGCCGGTGCCCTTGAAGGTGAAGGCGCTGGGGTTCTGCGCCACCACGCGGCGCACCAGCGGCGACACCTCGACCATGTGGCCGTAGTCGGGCTCGAAATCGCGGGTGAGGGGCAGGTCAGCCATGGGCGGTATCCGTCTTGAGAGGGGAGGGCGCGGGGGCGGCGGGAGCAGCGCGCAAGGCAGCCGCGTCGGCAGCGGCCGCAGCAGCCACCCTGCGGTGGTGCTTCTGGCGCAGGGCACGGAAACGGGCGGCCGGGTTGGTGCGTTTGAGGCTGCGGCTCAGCCAGCCGGGGACGCGGCTTTCGAACGCGCCGAGGGCGCGGTCCACGACCGTGTGCCGCGCCCGGACGCCCTGCACCAGGCGGCGCATGAACTTTGAATGGGCAACGAGAATGGCGACGCCGGGCACCACCAGGAAAACGCCGAAGGCGAAGGGCGGCGGCAGGATCACGATCACCAGGCCCGGGATGAGCAGGAGCCACCCCAGTGTGATCATGAAGGTATGGGTGATGATGCGCATGTTTCGCTGACCCGTTGATGCCGATCGCCATGAATTACATGGCAAGCGGCGGCTGTGAACACAAGCCTCCGGACCCGCCCCGCCGGGAAGACCGGGCGCCGGTTGCGTGAATTTCGCGTGAAATCGCGTGCCTCTCTGGACCTGCGGCCCGGCCACAGGCTATGCCGGAAGCACCAACAAAACCTTGCCCCGTGGGGCCCGTCTATCGGGCGGCAGCGGGGCACTCCAGGGAGACGTCACCCATGAAGCTCTACAATTCCATCGGCCCGAACCCCAAAATGGTTCGCATGTTCATGGCCGAGCGCGGCATCACCCTTGATACGGTGGAGGTCGACCTGATGGGCGGCGAGAACCGGCGCGAGGAATATGTGAAGCGCAACCCGCGCGGCCAGCTGCCCTGCCTGGAACTCGACGACGGCACCTATGTCGCCGAGATCACCGTCATCTGCGAATATCTGGATGAGCTGAACGGCCAGTCCGACCTTATCGGCACCACGCCGGAGGCCCGCGCCGAAACCCGCATGTGGACGCGCCGCGCCGACCTATATGTGTGTGAGCCCCTGGCCAACGGCTTCCGTTTCTCCGAGGGTCTTGCCCTGTTTGAGCCGCGCATGCTGACCCGCCCGGAAGCCGCCGACGGCCTCAAGGCCATGGCCGCCAACGGCATGCAGTGGTTTGACCGCGCCCTGGAAGGCCGCACCTGGCTTGCCGGGGACCGCTTCACCCTGGCCGATATCCTGCTCTACTGCTTCCTCGAGTTCGGCACCACTGTGGGCCAGCCCATCGCCGATGACCTGGCCAATCTCAAGGCCTGGTACGACCGCGTCGCCGCGCGCCCGTCAGCTGCGGCCTGAGGCGGGGCCGCGCCCTGATCAAGGGTCCGCAAACGCAAACGGCCCGGCAGGCATCCCCCCGCATGGGATGCCCCGGGCCGTTTCATATCGTCACCTGCATTCCGCCGGTGAGGGCGGCAGGGGTGGGCGTCCGCCTCTTAGTAGGTGAGGAAGACGTTGACCGTGGCAGCCAGGCCGTAGACGGCGAGAACCGCCCACAGGGCATTGACGACCATGTCGCCGGCCTTGGCCGACTTCACCGCTTGGGCGGCGCGGTCGAGGATGGAAGCGGACTGTGCCGACGTCCGTGCAGAGGAGAGGTTAGAGGCCATGTTCGTGCTCGCGCTCATGTGACAAGTCCTTTCGGAACCGGTGTGCTCAGCCACATAAAAACCATTCAGTCGCGTTTCGTGCCCGGCCGGGCCGGGCGGTTTGGCCTGTTCTCAGGCCGTCTTGGTCTTGTTCTTCCCGGTTCGTCCCGCACCCGGACCCTTCTGGATCCGTCCGGCCGGGGCCGGTGTGTGCGCCGCATCAATCGCGAACCGTGAAATCAAGATGGGCCCATCCTGCGGCGTCGGCAATACCGCAACTGCGAAGAGTTTGTGAAACGCTGAATATTTCAAAAACTGTTCACAACCCCTAAAATTCTAATTAAATCAGCGGTTTATACTGTGCATAAGGTATGAGTCGTGCATTTTGGCGAACAAGCCATGCATAGGCGCATAGCCAGGTTAACAGCTATGCGCCCAGATGGTTCGTGTTCGTATCATTCTGCACCTGCGCAGCGGCTGCATGGCCGCGTGCTGCGCTGCACCAGGACTCAGCCGCCGTAGCGGATTTCCTGCTGCTCCGCCGGGCTGTTCGCCCCGCGCACCTGCTCCATCGCCCATTCGACATCCGCCAGATAGGTGTCCGCCACCTCGGCGTGCTTGGGCGACAGCATCAGGTGAATGCCCTGCGGCTTGGAGACGATGGAGGTGAACCAGCCGCGCTCGAACAGCTTGCCCCAGATGGCAAAGCTGTCGAGATCCGGATGCCGGTAGCCGATCAGCCCCAGCTGCGGCTTGCCGATTACCACGAAGCCCAGCGCGGTGACGCCGGCCTCGATCTTCTCGCGCGTCTTCACCACCAGCCCCTGCTTGTCGCGATAGCCGTCAACGCCGAGATAGTTCATCACCGCCCACGCCGCGGCAATCGCGCCGCCGGGCCGCGTGCCGGCCAGCGTCGGGGTGATCATCCGCCCGCCGGGCCAGTCATTGGTGTCGAAGATCATGTGCTCCTTGAGCTCCGCCGAGCGGAACAGCACCGTCGACGCCCCCTTGGCGCAATAGCCGTATTTGTGCAGGTCCGCCGACATCGAATGCACCTGCGCGACGGAGAAATCGAACGCCGGAAGGTCTGCCCCGTTCATCCGCGCAAACGGCGCGAAGAACCCGCCCACGCAGGCATCCACATGTACCCACACATCATGGGCGGCTGCCACCTCGCCGATCTCGGCAATCGGGTCGATCAGCCCGTAGGGGAAGCACGGCGCGGAGCCCACCATCATGATGGTGTTGTCATCCACAGCCTCGCCCATGGCCTTTGGATCGGCGAGGAAATCATCCGTCACCGGAATACGCCGCAGTTCGAGATCCATCATCTCGGCCGCCTTGTCGAACGCCGGATGCGCCGACCACGGAAGAACGATATTGCCCTGGCAGCCGGGCTTCAGCCGGCCCTTGGCGCGCGCATACTCCCGCGCCGTCTTGATCGCCATGGTGATCGAATCCGTGCCGCCCGATGTCACGCTCCCATCCGCGCCATCCGGTGCATTGAGCAGCGACAGCGCCATCTGGATGATCTCTTCCTCCATGCGCTTGAGGCTGGGGAACGCCATCGGCCCCAGCCCGTTCTCGGACATGAAGCGCGTATAGGCTTCCTTCTGCACCCGCGATACGTCCTCGCCCGCATTGAAGACATAGACCGCCGTCTTGCCCTCGCGCCATTTGACGTCGCCGGTCGCCATCTCGTTCATCTGCGCCGACAGGGTCTCCCAGTCGGTGCCGTGGCTGGGCATGGAAACGCGAGAAGATGTGGTGTCGGTCATGGTTGGCGGTCCTCCGGCAGATCAAGTGTTTGCCGGACTGTAGCCGGTTTGCGGTCAGCCGCCCATCATCTCCTGCCAGCGCGTCTGCATCTCCGCCGGGCTCACCTCTTCCCGGTGGCTGGCCAGCATCCATGTGTGGCCGAACGGGTCCGACAGGGTGCCGGTGCGGTCGCCGTAAAACTCGTCCTTCACCGCCCGCAATTCCGTGCCGCCGGCGGCCAGCGCCCTGGCGAACATTGCATCGACATCCGCCACATAGAGATGAAGCTTCACCGGCGATCCCCCCAGGCTGTCCGGGCTGAGGGCGCCGAAATCCGGATATTCGTCCGACACCATCAGCAATTGGCCGCCGACGGAGAGTTCCGCATGCCCGATCCGCCCGCTGTCGGGGTCCTCAAGCCGGAAATGCTCCTCGGCACCGAAGGCCCGCTTGTAGAACTCGATCGCCTCCGCCGCCCCGTTGACGGTGATGTAAGGCGCAAGGCCGGTCCCCTTCGGCATTTGTGCGGCTGTATCTGGCATGGCATCCTCTCCTGTGCAATAAAACGTTACGTACCGTTTCATAAATAAGCAAGAGCATTTATGCCGGAAACGAAAAAGCGCGGCCGCCCAAGAAGCGCGCAGGCCAGCCAGGCGATCCTCAAGGCGGCCCGCGATCTCCTTGATGAAGCAGGACCCGCGCGCCTGACCGTCGAAGCCGTTGCCGCCCGCGCCCGGGTCGGCAAGCCGACCATCTATCGCTACTGGGCCAATGCCCGCGAGCTGGCCATGGCGGCCTTGATGGATGACGGCACGAAATCCGATCACGCATCCAGCCATGCACCCGGCACCCCATCATCAGAAAGGGCGGACTTCCAGAGCCGCCTAACAGTCCACCTCCGCCATCTTATTGAACGATTTTCTTCGCCCCGCGGCCGCCAGACGGCCCTGATGCTGGCCACCGCCGAGCGCGACAGCGAAATGGCCAAAGCATTCCGCAACCAGGTCATCATGAAGGCGCGCGAAGACGGCCGCGTGATCCTGCTTGAAGCAATCGAAACAGGCGAGATTGACCCCGGCACCTCGATCGATGTCGCCCTGGACATGATCTACGGTCCGATATTCTTCCGCCTGCTGACATTACATGGCCCTGTCACGGACCACGTGGCTGATGATATCGTGACCATCATCAGCGCAGCGCTGGCGCGCGCGCCCATTACGGACAAGCACACCCCATGACCTCCCTTACCGGCGGCTGCGCCTGCGGCAGCATCACCTATCGCGTCACCGAACCTCTTCAGGACGCGCGCTCCTGCCATTGCTCACGCTGCCGCAAGGTGTTCAGCGCCCAGGCCTCGGCCTATGCGCTGGTCGCCCCCGGCAGTTTTGAATGGACAGGAGGCGAAGACATGCTGACTTCCTTTGTCAGCGAAGCGGGCGAGGGGCTGTGCTTCTGCAGCCGCTGCGGCTCGACCCTTGCGGGCATTGTCGATGGCAAGGTGCACGGGGTCACCCTTGGCTGCCTCGATGACACCGATCCGGGCGTCAGGCTTGAGCGGCACATCTTCGTCGGCTCCCGCGCCGCCTGGGAGCCCATGCCCCAGGGCGCGCCTTGCTATGACGAACACGCCCCGGAGGATGGCTAGGCTGAAAATCAGCACGCCCTCACATCAATGCCCGGTAAAATGCGGTCTCTGCTTATTGAAGAAGGCCCGCACGCCTTCTTTCACGTCGTCGCTTTCATTGGCGATCATCACCGACAGCGCCGCCTCGCGCTGCGACTGTTCCAGCGTCACATCAAGCCCCTGAACCATCATCGCCTTGGCGAGCCGCACCGCCAGCGGTGACTGCGCCGCCAGCCGTGTCGCAAGGTCAAGCGCGGCCTCCAGCGACGTGCCGTCCGGCACCACGTCGGTCACAAGCCCCAGCGCCTGCGCCTCGCGCGCCGGATAGGTCTCCGCCAGCAGCGTCATCTTGAGCGCCCGGTCAAGACCCATGGCGCGGGGGAACAGCCACGCGCCGCCCTCATCGGGTAGCAAGGCAAACCGCCCGGACGTATCCCCCAGCTTCGCGCTTTCATCCGCGATGCGCATGTCGCATGCCAGCGCCAGGGCCAGCCCACCGGCCACCGCTGCGCCGTTGATGGCGGCAATCACGGGCTTGTCGAGATGATGCAGTGCCTGGATCACCCGGTGCATCCCGTCGCGCATCTCCCGGCCATGGGAGAGCTGCTGCGCCATCAAATGGTCCCGGTCATCATCCGCGTTCGACACGTCGCCGCCGGCACAAAAGGCCCGGCCCTCGCCGGTCAGCACCAGCACCCGCAGCGCGTCGTCTTTCAAATAGGCATCAATCTCCGCGCAGAGTTCCTCGCACATGCGCGTGGAATAGGCGTTCATCTGTTTCGGCCGGTTAAGGCTGACCACGCGGATATGGTCATGGGGTGACGAGACGAGGAGCGTTTCCAACTGGGCCATGGGCTTGCCTTCTGTGTCCGGGTGAGGCGCAATTGCAGGTGAGGATACAAAAACGGATCGAGACCGGGGAAAAAACACCGGCCATCCGACACCAGGACGGGAGGACCACCATGAGCATGGCCGCAGCATCGCCGCCGGAACCGCTCGAAGACCTGACGCTTGAGACCCGAGGCAGCGTCGCCCTCATCACCTTGAACAGGCCCGACAAGCTCAATGCCTGGACGGCTGCCATGGAGCGCTCCATGCGTATCGCCATGGCCGCCGCCGCCAATGATCCCGCGGTGCGCGCCATCGTCGTTACCGGGGCAGGGCGGGGCTTCTGTGCCGGAGCGGACATGAACCTGCTGCAGGAGATCGACCCGGACGCCGGCGAAAAGCGCTCGCTGGCCTCGGCGTCCTCTGGCGTGACCTATGACTGGGACCGCTCCGCCGGCCCCGACATCTCGTCCCACATGGGTGGCCGTTTCGGCTATGTGCCGCAGATCCCCAAGCCGGTCATCGCCGCCATCAACGGCCCCTGCGCGGGGCTCGGCATGGTGTTCGCCCTGTGGTGTGACATGCGCATCGGCGCGGAAGACTGCTTCTTCACCACCGCCTTTTCCAAACGCGGCCTGATCGCCGAGCACGGCATTTCCTGGCTGCTGCCGGAACTTACCGGCCATTCGGTGGCGATGGACCTGCTGTTCTCCGCCCGCCGCGTCGAGGCGGACGAGGCCCGCAGCGTCGGCCTGCTCAACGCGGTGGCACCGTCAGAAGGGCTTGTCGACCAGGCACTGGCCTATGGCCAGGACCTCGCCGACAGTGTCAGCCCGCGCTCCGTCGCCGTCATGAAGGCCCAGGTCTGGAAGGCCAGGTTCCAGTCCCTGCGCGAGGCAATCGACACCGGCGATGACGAGATGAACAAGAGCTTTGCCTCGGCCGATTTCAAGGAAGGGGTGGCCCACTTCGTCGAGAAGCGGGCACCGAACTTCACCGGAAAGTAGGCCTGCATCACGCCGTATGCAGAAGGAAGGCTGTGCACAGAAGGAACTCCGTACAAAGAGCAACGGCTCCGGCACTGCGCGAGGCAATGCCGGAGCCGCGTGTCCCCTCCTCGGGCCGTACCGGACTGGGCTAGGGTCGTTGCCCGGCAAGACAGTTGGGGGGATCGGTGCAGGCCCTGCGTCCCGGTGACGATCTTGGAGGAACAGTCACCGGAACGCGGGATCACCGCATCGCGTGGTCGATGCTCCCTCAGTCCGCCGCCTGGCCGGATAGCGACCGCAGGGCTTCATTGCGGGAGTTGATCTTGCGCAGCTGCTCGATGCCGGCGGCGGCGATGGAATCGCCCACCATCTCGTCGCTTTCCATGTGCAGCTGCTGCATGTCGATATAGGCGGCATAATTGCCCGCCGTCCGCTTGGTGATGATGCCGCACATCAGCAGCGTCTTCACCAGTACCCGGAAGATGTTGGACGATTGCTGCATGTTCTCGCGCACCTTCTCGTCCGTCATGCCTTCCATGAAGGCGCCCTGCACCCATTCCCAGTCGAGGCCCACCTGTTCATAGATGTGCTTCTTCTGGTCCGGGGAGGCGAGGTTGTAGAGCAGGTTCGAGAACACCTGCCATGCCCAGTCCTCGATCTTGTTGTGCTCTTCCTCATTGAGGTGCGGGATGGTGCGGTCCGCCCAGATCTTGCCGAACTTGTGGTGGAACGCCTCATCCGTCATCGCCAGCTGCGCCAGCCGGATGATCAGCGGGTCGCGGCCCTTGTTGTAGAAGGTGGCGAACGCCCCCATGGCCAGCCCCTCGATCAGCAGCTGCATGCCGACGATCTTCTTCCAGGCAAGCTTGGAGTTCACCAGCTCCGTCAGCGTGTCGCGCAGCACCGGGCCACAGGCCATCGGCTTGCCGAACCGGGCGCGGACGATCTCGATAAAGGCCGTTACATGGCGCGCTTCCTCGCGCGCCTGGTTGGCAGCATATTCCTGCGCGCCGGGGTCCCGCAGGATGTGGCAGAGCGAGGCCGACAGGGCCATCGCGCCCTGCTCGCCATGCAGGATGTTGGACAGCGACCAATGGGTGTCTAGATTGGTCAGCTTGATCCGGTTCTTCTCGTCCAGCTTGTCCCACACCGCGGTGCCGAAGCCGACGGTCATCTCCGGCTCCACCATGTATTCGTTTTCAATGTCGAACGGAGTGGAGAAGTCGATATAGCGCTTGTCCATCGGGTCCCAGAAATGGTCATGGGTCGCCGAAATGATCTTGTCGAACGCGCTGGCCCGCTCCAGGTAGCGGTCGCATTCGATCATCGCCGCGAAGTCGTCCGGCTCCACGGTGTTGTAGATATTGTCCTTGGTGATCTGGTCTTTTTGCGTCTCAGCCATGGAAAATCCTCCCGGTTTCTCTGGATATCCACCGGGATATCCGCAACCTGAGAGAAATCATGACGCCGGCGTCACTTTTGGCGTTGATCTGCATCAAATAGCCATAAGAAAGTTATGGGAATCCGGAGAAGCCCGCCGGTTGCGCGCTGTTGCCATCGGGTAAGGATCCCCGCGCGTCGCCTTCTATCGTCGCGTCTTACCGCTTCTTAACGCCGGGCTGGGATGATCCGCCGTCAAACCGGCAGGATCAGATACATGACCATCTACCGGCGCCGCAGGCTGTCACCGGCCATTGAGCGCCTGAAGCATGAACAGGGCCGCCAGGCACTGCGCTATCTCACGATGGGCGCGGGCATGCTCTATGCCACCCTGACGCTGATCCGCCCGGTTTCCCTGCCGGAAGATGTCTGGCCGCTGCTCGCAGCCATCGCCTTCGCCTCCGCGGCGGCCTGCTTCGCCATGCGGGCGCGGCTCGACGACATCACGGCCACGCCCGCCTCCACCCGCGCGGCGGAGACGGGGCTCATCGCCATCCTCGCCATCAACACGGTGTTGCACTCGGTCATCCTGCCGGATCCGAGCCTCACCACCACCATGTCGCTGGTCATCATCGCCGCCGGCCTCGTCAGCCATTCGGGCTTTGCCATGGCGGGCACCATTCTCATCGGCGTGGGTGCCGTCACCTATATGCTGGCCGCCCCCGGTGTTCCCTATGCGGAGCAGGTGCATTACGCGATCCACTACGTGCTGAGCGCCGGGCTTGCGCTCCTGATCTTCGTGGTCCGCATGCGGCAGATTCGCCAGCGCGGCGCCAGCGAGCTGCGCCGCAACCGGGCCATGATGCGGCTGGAGCGACAGCAGGCCTTGTTGAGGGACGCCACACGCAACGCCGAGCGCGCCGCCCGCCAGGCCGACAGCGCCAACCGCGCCAAGAGCCAGTTCCTCGCCAATATGAGCCACGAGCTGCGTACGCCGCTCAACGCCATCATCGGCTTTTCCGAACTGATGGAGCACCGCATCTTCGGGAACCTGGGCGATGACCGCTATGGCGAATATGCCGAGCACATCCATTCGAGCGGCACCTTCCTGCTCAACCTGGTGAACGACATTCTCGACCTGTCGAAGATCGAGGCCAACAAGTTCGAGGTGTTCCTCGAACCCGTGCAGCTCAAGCCGCTGCTGGGCGAGTGCGCGTCCATGATTGCCCCGCAGGCCAGCCGCAAGGAGTTGCGCCTGCTGACCCCGGACGTGCCGGTCGATGCCGCCGTGATGGCTGACCCGCGCGCCCTGCGGCAGATCCTGCTCAATCTCCTGTCCAACGCGGTGAAGTTCACCGGCAAGGGCGGGGAGGTGGCGCTGGAGGTCACCCGCACCAACGACAACTGGTGCATCCGCGTGCGCGACAGCGGCGTCGGCATCGCCGAGGAAGATATCGAGCGTGTGCTCGCGCCCTTCGGCCAGGTCGCCAACGCCCTGACCCGCAACCAGGACGGCACAGGCCTCGGCCTGCCGCTGGCCAAGTCGCTGACCGAATTGATGGATGGCGACTTCACCCTCGACAGCCGCCCCGGCGCCGGCACAGCCGTCGCCATCGCGCTGCCCGCCGCCCGCGCCGACGTCGCAGCCCTCACCTTCGGCCACGACACCCCCAGCGCCCTGCCGGCCTGAGGGCGGCTTTTCCGCGCATCGCACCGGCGCGCCCGGTCCGTCCGGATCGGGCAGGGAAGTCTCAAAAATGTCGGGAAAGGCCCGCGGTGGTCGGAGTGGCAAGATTCGAACTTGCGACCCCCTCGTCCCGAACGAGGTGCGCTACCAGGCTGCGCTACACTCCGAAACCGCGCGGAGGCGGGGTTATAGCGGGTGCCAGCCCCCCGCCGCAACCCCGAAAGTGGGGTTTTGTGACAGCTTTTCAAACCCTGCTCGCGGGGGGCGATTCCCGCCGTTGCGAAGCCGGTCCGACCTCTTTATGTTCCCGCTCTCGCGGCAGCGGGACACTCACCCGTCCACCGCCTGCTGGGGCGTCGCCAAGTGGTAAGGCAGCGGCTTTTGGTGCCGCCATTCGCAGGTTCGAATCCTGCCGCCCCAGCCAGATGTCCTGAACAATCCACGCGCTGGTCCACCTGTCCGTCTGCGGAGAAAGCAGGCGCCGTCAGTCCCCGTGCGCCGTCCCGGCCAGGACCGATTTCAGCGACACCAGCCGCATGATGTCACGCAGGGCGATGACGCCCACAAGGCGCGGGCCGTCCACCACCATCAGCAGCGTCCGCTTTGTGCCCTGCATGTGCGCCAGCGCCTCTGCGGCGGAAGCGTCGGCGGCGATCACGCAGTCCCGGGTCATCGGGCGCAGGATGTCCGCCACCCGCGTCGTCTCCCGCGCGTGGGGCGGCACTGTGCGGACCTCGTGCAGGCTGACGCTGCCCACAAGCCGTCCGGCCTCCACCACAGGAAAGAACTCGAAAGCGTGCCTGTAGATATACCCGTCGATCAGCTCAGCGACGGTGAGGCCGGGCGCCACCACGACCGGGTCGGGCACCATCACCCGGCGGAGCGGCTCGCCCTCCAGCGCGTGCTGCGTCTCCGCCCGCGCCTGTGACGCGTCGGCGGCGAAGCGGATGAACAGGCCCAGGATGACCAGCCACAGCCCGCTCAGATCCCCGCCCGCCAGCAGCGCGAACACCCCCAGCAGGATAAGCCCGAGCCCGAACAGCGAGCCCATCCGCGCCGCTGTCGCCGTTGCGCGGGTGAAATCACCCGTCCACGCCCACAGCGCCGCGCGCGCCACCCGGCCGCCATCCAGCGGAAAGGCCGGCACCAGGTTGAAGATCGCCAGGATCAGATTGAGCTTGCCCAGATAGACCGCCACGATGCCCGCCAGCGCCATCGACCCGTCCCCTCCCAGCGCCGCACCAAGGGCATGAAACAGCCCGGCCAGCACGAAGCTCGCCGCCGGCCCCGCGATCGCCATCAGGAACTCCGCCCGTGGGCTCGGCGGCTCATCCCGCATCTCCGCCATGCCGCCCAGCATCCACAGGGTGATGCTCTTGATGTCCTGGCCGAACGCCTTGGCCACCACCGAATGCGCCAGCTCGTGCAGCAGGATCGACAGGAACAGCCCGACAACCGCCACGATGCCCATCGACCAGTAGTCGATCTGCTGCAATCCCTCGTGGACGGCGGGAAAATAGCCGCGCGCCAGCGCCCAGGACAGCAGCATGGCAATGAACAGCCAGCTGACATTGATGCGGATCTCGATGCCGAGAATACGGCCCAGCGTGAGGTTCTTGCCGAACATCAGGTCACGATCCCTCTTCTCCGGCGCACGGCGCCCGACAGGGAAGCCTAGCCCCGAACACGCGGCAAACACCATGTGTCATGCGGTCGTGCCGCCATGGCCGACAGGGATGCCCATCAGCGCTCCTGCAGCGCCCGCTCCTGGAGCTTCAGCACGGGCTTCAGGATGTAGTCGAGGATCGTCCGCTCCCCGGTCACCACGCTCACATCCGCCACCATGCCGGGGATGATCGGCAGGTCGGCCTGGCGGTCCTGCAGGGCCGTCTCGTCCACCCGCACGGTCACCGGAAAGTAGCGCTCGTCATCGCGGGTGGTGATCGTGTCCGCGCCCACGCGCTCCACCCGGCCGGGCAGGGCGCCATAGACGGAGAAATCATAGGCCGTCAGCCGCACCTTGGCCTCCTGGCCCGGCTGGATGAAGGCAATGTCCGCAGGCGCGATGCGCACCTCGATGGACAGCGCGTCATCCACCGGCACGATTTCCATGATCGTGCCCCCCGGCTCGATCACAGCCCCAGGCGTCAGTGTCGCCACGCGCTTGACGATGCCATTGGCCGGTGCCCGCACGTCCCGGCGGCCCACCCGGTCGCGATGGGCTACCAGCCGCTCGCGCAGCGCCGCCAGCTCCGCCTGCCGCATCGCCAGTTGCTCGCGCGCCTCGGCCACGAAGATCGACCGCTGCTCGGCAATGCGTGAGGCCAGTTCCTCTATCTCGATGGTAAACCGGGTGATGTCGCCGCGCGCCCCGCTCAGTTTTTCATCCGTATCCGCAATCAGCCGCTCAAGCTGCAATTGTTCGACCACGGAAATAAGCCCCTGGTCCACCTGCTTGCGCACAAGCACCAGCTCCGACACCGCCGAGCGCCGCTTGCTGTCCAGAAAGCGGATGCGCTCCTGCGCGTCCTCGCGGCCGGCGCGTGCCTGCTCGCTTTGGCGCTCCAGCACCGTGATCGTGTCCTGCAGCTCCTGCGCCCGGCTTGCGTAAAACGCGGTCTCCGCCGCAATCAGCGCCGGCCCGTC
This sequence comes from Pyruvatibacter mobilis, assembly GCF_012848855.1. Lineage (NCBI taxonomy): Bacteria > Pseudomonadati > Pseudomonadota > Alphaproteobacteria > Hyphomicrobiales > Parvibaculaceae > Pyruvatibacter > Pyruvatibacter mobilis. The sequence continues at coordinate 2,061,734 of NZ_CP051630.1, read as the reverse complement.
ATCGGCCGCTGCCAGATCGGGCGGAAAGGCGAGGGCAGCCCCCTCCGCCTCCGCCGTCAGCCGTGCCACGCTCGCCTGCAGGGAGCGGAAGGTGGAGAGGTCCTCGCGATAGGACGAGGCAATGCCCGTATCATCGATATGCGCCACTACGTCGCCCCGTGCCACGCGGTCCCCCTCGCGCACCAGGATCGCCTGCAGGATGCCGCCTTCAAGGTTCTGCACCAGCTGGATCTGCGATGACGGCACCACGCTGCCCTGGCCGGAGGCTGTAATGTCGAGCCGCGCCAAGGCCGCCCACACGAGCAGGAACACAAGCAGCCCCGCCGCCGCCACCAGCAGCGCCGTTACGGCCTGTGCCGGCCCGCGCACCGGGTCCAGCAGGGCTGCGCCCGGGTTCATCAGGGAGGGGAGGCGAGAGGTCTCGGTCTGGCTCATGCGGCGGTCCTAATGCGCTGTCTGCGTCACGACATTCAGCGCCTGCTGCGGCGGCTTGCCCGTCAGTCGCGCCAGCACCGCGTCCCGCGGCCCGTCCATCGCAACCTTGCCCTGGTCAAGCACGATGATGCGCGAGGCCAGCGGCAGCAGGGCCGGCTTGTGCGTGACGATCAGCGTGGTCAGCCCCCGGCGCGCCTCCGCCAGCCCGGCAATCACCCGCTGTTCGGTCGTGTTGTCCATGGCCGAGGTCGGCTCATCGAGCAGGAGCACAGGCGGCTGCCCGGCCAGCGCGCGGGCCAGTGACACCGCTTGCCTTTCCCCGCCGGACAGCCGCCCACCCCGCTCCCCAACCGGTGTCTGCAATCCAGTCACCGAGCGCGACAGAAGATCATCAAGCCCGGCCGTGCGGGCCGCCGCCAGCAACTCCGCATCAGACACTCCCGGCCGCGCCGCCAGAATGTTGTCGCGGATCGTGCCGTGAAACAGCACCGCCTCCTGGCCCGCATAGCCGATGGCCGCGCGCAGGGCCGCCGGGTGGTATTGCCGCACATCGACCCCGTCCAGCAGCACATGGCCCGATTGCGGCTCATCGAGATTGAGCGCCAGCCGCAGCGCGGTGGACTTGCCCGAGCCGACGCGGCCCAGAATGGCCACGCAGCTGCCCGCCTCGATCTCGAAGCTCACGCCTTCCAGCGCTGTCTGCGGCGGCACGTCGTCGGCCGCCGGCGGATAGGAGAAGGTGACGTTGCGGAAGGACAATGCCCCCTTCGCGGCCACATGCTGCAGCTGGCCGGACTTTTCCTCGCCCGGCGCTGTCATGAAAACGTCGAGGCTTTCCACCGCCAGCCGCGTTTGCTGCCAGCGCGCCATCAGCCCCGCCACCTGCACGAAAGGCTGGATCGTCCGCCCCGCCAGGATGACGGCGGCAATCAGCGCGCCGGACGTAATCAGCCCCTCCGCCACCAGCACCGCCCCCAGCGCCACCGTGCCGATGGTCACAAAATTCATCACCGCCGAGGACAGCGATCCCGAAAAGCTCGTCCACTGGCGCGAGACAAGGCTCGTCTCCGCATTACGCGCAATGATCGCTTCCCAGTGCCGCCGCGCCCAGGCCTGCGCATTCACCGCCTTGATGGTGTCGATCCCCGCCATCGCCTCATGCAGGAAGGCGGATTTATGCGCGGCCTCCCGGTGCGCCTGCGCAACCGCTGTGTGAATGGGCGTCTGCAGCAGCAGCCCGGCCCCCACCAGCACGCAGATGGCCGCAAGCGGCACCAGCACCAGCCACCCGCCGATCCAGAAGATGATGCCGAGAAACAGCAGCACGAACGGCACGTCCCCCAGCGTCACCAGCGTCGCGGAGGTGAAAAACTCCCGCACCGTTTCAAAGTCGCGCACGCTGTTGGCCAGTGTGCCGGCGCTCTGCGGCCGCGTCGCCCCGCGCATCGCCAGAAGCTGCCGGAAGATGCGCGCCCCCACCGATACGTCGAAGCGCCGCCCCGCCGCATCCACCAGGTAGCCGCGCACCATGCGCATCCCCGCATCCGTCAGCACAATGACGATAATCCCGATCAGCAGCGCCACCAGGCTCGACAGGGCATTGTTGGGGATCACCCGGTCATAGACCGCCATGGTGAACAGCGAGATGGCGATCGCCGCCAGATTGACGAACAGCCCCGCCAGGATCGCGTAGCCATAAAGCGCCCTGTTGGCGAACAGCGACCCGCGAAACCACTGATGCGGTCGCTCAAGGTCCAGAAGCTCACTGCGCTGGTCAAAGTAATAGGCCGGCGCGAGGCGGAACATCGGCGCCGCCGCATCAATCGTGTCATCCGGCAGCCAGAAGGTCTCGTCCGGCCCGCGCGCCGCCGTAAAGCCATTGGCATGCCGCGTCAGAAGCGCGACAGGGCCGTAATCCACAGCGGACACGATCATCGGCAGCTGCGTCCGGGTGATGGCCGCAATAGTGCCGTCATAGGCGGCAGCGGACACATCCGCCCGCTCTGCTGCCTCGGCCAGGTAGTCAGCCGTCAGCTCACCGCCGCGCAGCGGCAGGCCCGCCAGCATGGCGGACACATCGGCACTCTTGCCGAAGACCCGCAGAACCGCCTTCAGCGCCGGCAGATAGCTGTCGCCCGCACCTCCCGGCATCAGGCCACAATGCCGGACGCATCAGCGCTCACATGCAACAGCAACTGCGCGTTGCCGTTGTTGAACACGTTGTAGTCCTGCGACAGATAGTTGGTCTGGCCCGCTGCGACCCAGCCGGCATCCGCAGTCGTCACGCTGTTGTCGCTGTCCGCCAGCACCGCCAGCCGCGTCTGGCCGGAGACGACATTATTGGACATCTCCAGCACATCCTGCGCCGTCAGCACCAGATTGTTGGTGCCGTTCACCAGGTCGATCCGCTCGATCTCCCGCACCGCATTGGGCGCCACAGTGGTGAAGTCGAGCGTGAGATTGCTGAATCCCTGGAAGTCGATCACATCGATGGACGTCGCCGGCCCGTTGCCGCCGACAATGCGGCCGATGTCCGTGGTGGTCAGCACAATCTGCTCGGTACTGTCGTCCCCGATATGGACAAAACCACTCACACCAAATACCGCCACCTGCGCTAGAAGAGGATCGGACGGGATATCGGTGCCGTCCTGGAAGACCGTGATATGGGCCTGCCGTGATCCATCCGTTCCGCCAACCCCGGGGTCATTGGAGGTCGAGTGATAGGTGGTGCTGCGGATCATCGCCTGGAGATCCGCCAGCGAGCCATTGCCGGTGATGGTAATCGTGTAGGTGTTCGGGTCCCAGCTGCCGGTGAACCCGCCCATATCCGTGATGCTCAGAACGTCCCCGGCAATGCCGTCGAGGATTCGAATCGTCGCCCCTGAAAAGCCCGTCCCCACATTGTCGGTCAGTTCAACGAAGTTGTGCAGCGCGCCCGGCTCATCCCCCACCGTGTAGTCCAGCCGGGCGGGAGCCGGCCCCACCTCCGGCGCGTCGGCGATCCCTACCACGAAGGCCCCGGATGTGGCTCCGGTGTTCCCGGCAGCATCCGTGCTTCTGGCGGTGTAGCTGTAGGTGCCCGTGGCCAGTGCCCCATCGGTGAACTGCCAGTTGCCGGACCCGTCCGCCAGAACCGTCTGCACAAAGGCGCCATCACGGTAGATGTTGACAGTGCCCAGCGGCTCGGACGTGCCGGTGATGGTGGGTGTTGTATCGCCGGTGATGCCGTCCTGCACGCCCGGGTCCGTATCAAGGCCCGTGATGGTGGTCACCGGCGGCGTGTTATCGATGGTGATGCTGAAATTGGTCGCAGCGCTGCGGTTGCCCGCACCGTCCACTGCCACGAAACTCAGCAAGTGTGTGCCGTCAGCCAGCGGTGCAGACGTGAACGACCATGACGTTCCGGTCATCGGCACCGTACCGATCAGCGTCGCCCCGTCAAAAACCTCTATCAGCGTGCCGCCGGGGCGGGTGCCGGTGAAGGTGGGGGTGGTGTCGGAGGTAATGTTGTCCGCGCCATTGCCGGTATTCGTCGTGAAGCCGGACACCACCGGAGCCTCGGGCGGCGTCGTATCGATCCACACCGTGATCTGGTCCGGCGCGCTGCCGTTGTCCGCCGCGTCATAGGCACGGGCCGTCACGCTGTAGAACCCTTCAGGCAGGTCCGAAGTCGGTGTGGTCGACCAGTTGCCGGAGCCATCTGCCACGGTGGAGGCAATCTCCGTGGCCCCGCGGAACAGCCGCACGGTAACGCCCGCCTCCGCCGTGCCGGTGAAGGTCGGCCGCACATCGGAGGTCTGCCCGTTGGAAATGCCCGTATCGGTAAAGCCTGTAATGCTCGGCGCTGCCGGCGGTGTCAGATCAATCGTGACAGGCAGGGCTGTTGACAGGGCGCCCTGGTTGCCCGCGCCGTCGACGGCAACGGCAGTGAAACTGTGCGTCCCTTCCGACAGGACATTTGTCTGGAAGGACCAGTTCGTGCCACCGATATTGGTCGTGCCGATCTCGACGCCATTGTCATAGATGATGACCTGACGCGTCCCGCCCTGAGCGGTACCGGAAACCTGAATCTGGTTGGACCGGGTGATGCCGTCATTCTGGACGCCGGTGTCGGAACTGAAATCGACAACGACCGGAGCCGCCGGGGCGGTGGTATCCACCTGAACCGCGGTCACGCTTGAGGCGCTGCCGACATTGCCGGCGGCATCAACAGCCTGAACGCCGAAATAATAAAATCCGTCCGCCAGAGGGTTCGTGGTGTAGGTCCACGCCCCGGTGCCGTCCGCCGTCACCGTGTCCATCAGCCCGCCACCATTCAGGATGCGGACCGTGCTGTTGGCCTCCGCCGTGCCCGTGAGGGTGACCGTGTTGTCGGACGTTGCATAGGACAGAAGGCCGGTGTTGTCCGAGAAGCCGGTAATGGTGGCGGCCCCCGGTGCGGTAGCGTCCACGGTTACGGCCAGCGGCGCTGATGCGGCGCTGGCACTGAACCCCGCAGCTGTCGCAACAACGGTAAAGCTGTGCGCCGTCTCGCTGAGCACGCCGGTGGTGAACGTCCAGGTGCCTGCGCCCGTTGCCGTCACCGTGCCGAGGGACGTCGCTCCGTCGAATATTTCCACCGAGGCATTGGCCACCGCCGTCCCGGTAAAGGTCAGCGTGGTGTCGCTCGTGATGCCGTCGCCGCCCGCACCCGTGTCGGTGCTGTAGCCGGTAATGGACGGCGTCGCGGTGGCGGGCGGCGGACCAAGATCGATGGTGATGTCGAGCGCCGCCGACGGCCCGCTCACATTGCCCACACCGTCTGTCGCCCGCGCGGTGAAGCTGTAGGTCGCTTCCCCCAGCGCCGCCGAAGTGAAGCTCCAACTGCCCGTCCCGTCCGACGTGGTCGTGCCCACCGACACACCGTCCTGGAAGATCTCGATGGAGGTGTTAGCAGGCCCCGTGCCTGAAAGGGTGGGGGTGTCATCATTGGTGACGCCGTCACCCAGAACCCCGCTGTCATCCGAAAACCCAGTAATGACCGGCGCTGCGGGCGCCGTGGTGTCGATCACCACGTTCTGCGCGGACGAGTAGGGGCTTGTGCGCCCCGCGGCATCCGTTGCCCGAACGGTGATGCTGTGCACCCCTTCGGTCAGAACACCCGTGACGAAGCTCCAATTGCCGGCGCCATCGGCCTGCACGGTCCCCAGCACGGTCACCCCGTCGCGCACGGTCACCTGCGCATTGGCTTCTGCGGTGCCCGAAAGGGTGATCTCGGTGTCACTGGTGCGGAAGTCACCCGCAATGCCCGTGTCATCCGTAATCGCCGTGATCACCGGAACGGCTGGCGCCGTCAGGTCCACAGTGAAATTGATGCCCGCGGACGGCACGCTCTCATTGCCGGTGAAATCAAGGCCGGTCGCCGTGAACACATGCGCGCCCTCGGGAATGCCGGTCACGGTCACCTGCCACACGCCCGCATTCACCAGCGCCGTCGCGACCTCGACACCGTCCTGATAGATGATGACCGACCGTGTCCCGGCCACAGCCGTGCCGGACAGGGTCGTCCAGGTCTGCGTGCTGATCCCGTCATTGGGGTCCAGCCCGTTGTCATTCGTGTAGCCCGTGATGGCCGGAGCTGGCGGCGGAACCGTATCGACCTGCACCACAAAGCCGCCTGAAGACATGCCCTGGTTGCCTGCCGCATCCGTCGCCCGCGCAAAGAAGGTGTGGTACCCGTCCGCGATCACGCCGCTGGCAGCCGTCGTCCAGTTGCCCACGCCGTCTGCCACGCCCGTCGCGACGATTGTCGCACCGAGATAGACATTCACCGTCGCGCCTGCTTCCGCGGTGCCGGAGAAAACCAGCGTGTTGTCGGAGGTGCGGAAGTCCGACGAGCCCGTATCGTCTGCATACCCCGTAATCACGGGGGCGGCCGGGGCCGTCGCATCCACGGTCACGCCGAAGGTCGCAGATGCAGCGCTTTCATTGCCCGCCGCATCCACGGCCACTGCCGTGAAGGAATGCGCGCTCTCGCTCAGCCCGTTGGCGGCAAATGACCAGGCCGTGCCGACCGGCGTCACCCGGCCGATTTCCGCGCCATTGTCGTAGATGATGATCTCGCGCGCATCCGCGGCATTGGTGCCCGACAGGGTCACATTCCCGAAGCGCGTGATCCCGTCGCCATTGGTCCCGGTATCCGGCGTGAAGCCCGTGATGACAGGAGCTGCTGTCGGCACCGTATCGACCGTGATCGTGTAGCCCGACGATGCAGCGCCTGTGTTCCCCACATTGTCGGTGGCCCGGGCCGTAAAAACGTAGCTGCCGGAGCCGAGCGCTGCTGAGGTGAAGCTCCAGTCGCCGCTGCCATCGGCGGTGGTTGTCCCGACGGACACCCCGTCGCGGAAGATCTCGACAGAGGCGCCCGCCACCGCCGTGCCGCTCAGGGTCGGCGTCGTGTCATTGGTGATGGTATCGCCGGTCGAGCCCGAATTGTCACTGAAGCCGGTGATCACCGGTGCGGCCGGTGCCGTCGTATCAATCACGATGATCTGCGAACCGGAATAGCTGCTCTCAAGGCCCGCCGCATCCGTCGCCTTGACGGTGAACACATGCGCGCCCTCCGCCAGCACGCCTGTCGCAAAGCTCCAGTTGCCCGCGCCATCGGCCTGCGCGGTGCCCAGCACCGTCGCCCCGACACGCACTGTCACCAGCGCATTGGCTTCCGCCGTACCTGAGAGGGTGATGTCCGTGTCATTGGTGCGGAAGTCGCCCGCAACGCCCGTGTCATCCGCAATGGCGGTAATCGTCGGCACGGCAGGGGGCGTACGGTCCACGGTGAAGGTCACGCCCGCGCTGGCCGCCCCCTCATTGCCGGTGAAATCCACGCCCGTCGCGGTGAACACATGCGCGCCTTCGGCAATGCCGGTCACGGTCACCTGCCACACGCCCGCATTCACCAGTGCCGTCGCCACTTCGACACCATCCTGATAGATGATGACCGAGCGCGTCCCGGGCACAGCCGTGCCGGACAATGTCGTCCAGTTGAACGAACTGATGCCGTCATTGGCATCAAGCCCGTTGTCATTCGTATAGCCCGTGATGGCCGGGGCCGGCGGCGGAACCGTGTCCACCTGCACGACGAAGCCGCCGGAAGGCATGCTCTGATTGCCCGCCGCATCCGTTGCCCGCGCGAAGAAGGTGTGGAACCCGTCAGCGATCACGCCGCTGGCTGCCGTCGTCCAGTTGCCCGCGCCGTCAGCCACGCCCGTCGCGACTAGGCTGGCGCCGAGATAGACATTCACCGTCGCGCCCGCTTCCGCGGTGCCTGAGAAGACGAGCGTGTTGTCCGAGGTGCGGAAGTCCGATGAGCCCGTATCGTCCGCATAACCGGTAATCACCGGCGCCGCAGGGGCCGTGCCGTCCACCGTCACGTCGAGCCCGGCGGAGACGCCGCTCTCATTGCCTGCACTGTCCCGCGCCATCACGGTGAAGGTGTAGTCCCCGTCCGCCAACACCGGCGTCGAGAAACTCCACGCCCCGCCGCCGGCAAAGGCAGTCCCGATCTCCGCCCCATTGGCATAGATAACCACCGTCGCGCCCGCTTCCGCGGTGCCGCTCAGCAGGAGCTGGCGATCATTGGTCAGGTCATCCGAATTGCTCACGCCCGTATCGGCTGAATAGCCGGTGATCACAGGCGTGCCGGGGGCCGCCGTGTCGATCTGCACGGCCACGCCGGCGGAAGGGGTGCTGCTATTGCCGGCCGCATCCTGTGCCTGCGCCGTGAAGGTAAAGACGCCATCCGGGTTGGCTGGCGTCGTCACGCTCCAGTTGCCCGCGCCGTCCGCTGTCGTCGTGGTGATCGCCAGCCCGCCGCGCAGGATGGTGATGGTCGCCCCGGCCTCCGCTGTCCCCGCCAGGGTCAGCGTCGTGTCATTCGTCGCACCCGACACAACGCCTGCATCATCACTGATGGAGGTGATGATGGGTGCCGCCGGCGCCGCGCTGTCCACCGTCACCGCAAGGGCAGCGGACGCAGGTCCGGTGCCGCCTGCCGCATCTGTGGCCACGGCGGTAAAGCTGTGCGCCCCGTCCGTCAGGGCCGCCGTGGTGAAGCTCCATGTCCCGGCGCCGGTCGCCGTCGCCGTGCCGAGCGACGTCGCCCCGTCGAATACCTCGATCCGCGCGCCCGCTTCCGCGGTGCCGGTCAGCACCAGTGTCGTGTCGCGCGTAATGCCGTCGCCTGCCGCACCCGTATCATCCGAATAGCCGGTGATCACCGGGGCTGCCGGTGCCGACGTGTCCACATTGATGATCAGCGGCGCTGACGCGATGCCGTTGCTGTTGCCCGCCACATCCATCGCGGTCACGCTGTAGCTGTGCGTGCCATCCGCCTGCGCCCCGGTCACGAAGGTCCACGCGCCCGTGCCGTCGGCGGTCACCGTGCCGAGAGAGGTCGCGCCGTCGAACAGCTCGATGATCGCGCCTGCTTCCGCCGTGCCGGTGAACGTGAGCGTGTTGTCACTGGTGATGCCGTCGCCCGCGGCACCCGTGTCGTCGGTCCAGCCGGTGATCACCGGCGTGGCCGGGGCCGAAGTATCCACCGTCACGGCCAGCGCGCCGCTCAGCACGCCGCTATTGCCCGCCGCATCGGTGGCCTGTGCCGTGAAGCTGTGTGCGCCGTCGCCCAGCGCCGCCGTCGTGAAGCTCCAGGCCCCCGCGCCGGTCGCCGTCACCGTGCCGAGCGACACGCCGCCATCGAAAATCTCAATTGCAGCACCGGCTTCCGCCGTACCGCTCAGGGTCAGCGTGTTGTCCGCCGTGATGCCGTCTCCGCCGACGCCCGTGTCAGAGGCAAAGCCCGTGATAACCGGCGCCGCAGGCGCAGCTGTGTCCACCGTCACCACAAGGGCAGGGGAGGCGGCGCTCACATTGCCTGCCGCATCCGTCGCCGTCGCGCTGAAGCTGTGCGCGCCGTCGGCAAGGGCTGCGGTCGCAAAGCTCCACGCCCCGGCACCATTCGCGGTGACCGTGCCAAGCGAGGTGGCCCCGTCGAAAATCTCGATCCGTGCGCCCGCTTCCGCGGTGCCGGTCAGCACCAATGTCGTGTCAGACGTGATGCCGTCGCCGCCCGCGCCCGTGTCGTCTGAATAGCCGGCAATGACCGGCGCCGCCGGTGCGGTGGCGTCGATGCTTACCACCAGCGGATCTGAGACAGCGCTGGCATTGCCTGCCGCATCCGTTGCCCGGGCGATAAAGCTGTGTGCCCCGTCACCCAGGCTTGCGGTGGTGAACGACCACAGGCCGGCTCCGTCAGCCGTGGCGCTGCCCAGCAGCACGCCGCCGTCAAACACATCCACCCGGGCTCCGGCTTCCGCCGCACCTGTAAGCGTCAGCGTGTCATCGGCCGTGATGCCGTCCAGCAGCGCGCCCGTATCGGTGGAGAAGGTGGCGATCACCGGCTTCTCCGGTGCCGCCGTATCAATGCTGACGGTATAGATGTCGGATTCCGCGCTTACGGTCCCCACGGCATCCGTCGCAATCACGGTGAAGTCATGCGCACCGTCGGCCAGTTCCTCGGTGGTAAAGCTCCACACGCCCGTGGCGCTCGCCGTCACCCGCCCAAGCGACACGCCGCCGTCAAAGATCTCGACCTGCGCCAGCGGGTCTGCTGTGCCGCGCAGCGTCAGAGTTGCGTCCGCCGTCAGGCGGTCACCGGCAATACCCGTGTCCGCCGAGTAACCGAAGATGGCAGGCGGCGAAACCTCCGCCACTTCTTCCTCGTCGCCTGTGCGTGACACGCTCTCGAAGTCAGGCCCGGTGCCCGTGTCCAGGGAGCGGAAGCCATTCGGCCCGAACGACGCCCCGTTGGCGCCGCCCTCGTCCCGCTCGCCATCCAGCGACGACCAGTTGAGAAGCTGCAGGAAACCGTCCGGCAGCGGACCATCAAGACCCGGTGCGCCGATGCTTGCCGTGGTCGTGGCAATGGCATCCAGCTCTTCCGGCGCAAATCCGCTGATGCGGATCTGTCCTTCCGGCCCGCTCAACACCAGGTCGCCGTTTTCCACGCGGGCATCGTCCGCGCCTTCAAACGACACGAGTTCGGCAATCACGCCTGACGGGATGACGAAACGCTCCCCCGCCTCAACCACCACGAGGTCCGAAGACCCGTCTGCTGCGGTCAGTCTGATGACGATATTCATGTTGCCTTACTCCACACTACGCCTGGATGCGCTCTTGGGGTCGTCCGGATACGCCGGTCAGCGGTCGTCGTTGTCCAGCGACGGCGCCGCCGTCACCGAGGGGCCGAGATCGCCAAGCGCGGCCATCAGCGCATAGGCCGACCGCAGCCGCTCGAAGCGTGCTTCAAGTTCCGCGCGGGCGGCGCTCCGCTCCTCGGACAGGACGAAATAAAGATCGATGAGGTCGCGGCGGCCGGAGACGAATTGCGCGTCGTAGACACGCACCAGCTCGGACGTTGCCGCCAGGCGGCTGGCCAGCACCGCATGGGTGGCCGACTGCGACCGGAAGGTCTCAAGCGCCGTCAGCACTTCAAGCCGCACGTCGCGGGCCGCATCATAAACGCGGGCCAGCGCCGCCTTCTCCCGGTAGCTCGCAGCGCTCAGGTCATAGAAGGCGGCCCCGCCGGTCGCGAACTGATAGGTCACCCGCAAGCCTGCGTAATAGTCGTTGTCGCGGCCGGTAATGCCTTCGATATTGTCACCCTTGCGGGCACGCAGCTCGGCATCCAGGCGCGGCATCAGCGCCGCGCGCGTCACCCGCTTGCTGCCGCCGGCAGCCTCCGCCCGGGCCCGGGCAGCCGCCAGCACCGGATGAGCGGCTTCAGCGCGCGCCAGTGCCGCGTCATCATCAAGGCCTACAAGCTCCACCGGAGGTACCGGTTCCACCAGCTCGCCCGGCACATCCCCCACAAGTTCCCTGTAACGCGCGTCCGCCAGCGTCACGTCGCGCTGGGCTTCCAGGGTCAGGAAGCGCGCTTCCTCCACCTGGCTGCGGCCGACCACCACGATGGAGCGCAGGCCGCGGTCCACTTCGGCGCGCTTCTGCAGCTTGTCGAAGATGTCCCGCGCGCGGGCTTCCTGCGCGGAGAAGATCTCAAGCCGCTTGCGCGCCTCCAGCGCCCCCAGAAAGGCATCAGTCACTTCAAGGGCAATATCGTTGCGCACGGCGCCTGCCTCGAAGGCTTCCGCCTCCGCGTCGGAGCGCGCTTCAGACACCCGCGCCGGCGTTGCCAGCCCGTCGAAGATCGGCTGGGTCACGGTCACGGAATATTCCCGTGCCGTCAGCGTGCGGTCGAAGGTCGGCCGCTCCGTACGCTCGTCGCGGAGCGAGCCGTCAAAGGAAATGGAGGGGAAATAGCCGGAGCGCGCCGCGCCCACCGTCCTGTCGGCGGCCTCGGCCTCCAGCATCTCAGCCTTCAGCTCCGGATGGGACCTGATGGCGATCTCCATCGCTTCATCAATGGTGATGGCATGGGCCGGCGACGCCAGCGCCGCAAAGGCGGCGAGGGTGGCCAGCAGGCCCGTGCAGCGGGCGCTTGTCTTGGCAAATTCGGAAATAAGCCGGGGGGATGCGGAAAGGCCGCCGCTCATTTTTGCCTCGTGAGACTGTCGTTGATCTCCGGGCATTCAAATGTAAACAGACGATTAATTCAATAAAACCAATGGAATATACTTTACAAACGCGATCAAAATATCATCTCTCAATGGGAATCATTACAATGGAGGGTATTTATTACTTGTATTTATGATATGTATTCATGGGATGAATAGAGTTATGCTTCACCCATGCTGGCCGCCTTTCGCAGTCACCCTCACGCGGCCTACACTTGGCGGTTGATTCCCGCCTTTTCCCTCTCCTCTGTATCCGGGTGCGTACGTGAATTTCCGAGACCTCGACCTCAATCTCCTGCTGGTGTTCAACGCCATCTATGCGGAGCGCAGCATCAGCCGCGCGGCCAAGAAGCTGGGCATGTCCCAGCCCGCGGTCAGCAGCGCGCTCAAGCGCCTGCGCCATTTCACCGGAGATACCCTGTTCTACAGGTCGGGGCAGGGCGTCGCGCCCACCCGCGCGGCCATCACCCTGGCGGTCCCCATCGGCCATGCCCTTGATTCCGTCGAGCAGGGCCTGTCCTCGGTCCGCAATTTCGATCCGGCAACCTCTGACCGGGTCTTCCGAATCGCCGCGGCCGACATCATCCGCCCCACGGTCATCCCCGCGCTCACCCGTGTCGTGCGCGAGGAAGCGCCCAATGTGCGGCTGGAATTCGTCGTGCATCAGGGCGGTGCGGTCATTGAGGCATTGCGGGCCCGGCAGCTCGACATCGGCTGTGTGCCACCCTTCCTGGTGGAGGAGGACATCCGGTCAGCACCGGTCTGGCGCGAGCGCATGGCGCTCGTCGTCTCCCGCACCCACCCGCTTGCCAATGCCGGGTCGGTCACCATCGACCAGCTGAAGGAGATGGAATTCGTCTTCACCACCCACCTGCCGGCGGTGAACCAGTACATCAACAGCTATTTCGAGCAGCATGGCGTTGAGCGCCGCCGCGCCTGCACGGTTCCCGACACGGAATCGATCTACAAGCTCGTCGCCCTGACGGACATCGCCGCCGTCACCGGCCGCAGCTTCGTCAACCATCACAACATCGACGGCCAGCTGGTGGTCCTCGATATACCGTTCGAGCTGCCGGAAATCGACCTGCACCTGGCCTGGACACTGGCCGCCGACAGCGACCGCGGGCATCAGTGGCTGCGCGAGCGCATGCTGTCTGTGCTGCGCAGCGCGTCCCGGGTGATGAATTTCGAGGTTATCGCAGGCGACGAGGAAGACGGCACCGCCTGATACGGACCTTCCGACACGGGCCTTCTGACACGGGCCTCACGCCACCGCTCAGTCGTTCACCCATTTGGTGAGCTGCGACATGATGGTGAGGTGCACACCCAGCACCAGGGTCGCCGCTGCGAAGTGAAGCACCGGCACAAGCCCCGGCTCATGCCAGAACAGCCACAGCCGGTCGCCCATCACCGCCAGCGCGCAGATGGCCGGCACCATGCTCAGCGCCGTACCGGCGAGGAACCGCCAAAGGCTGATCTCCGAAGCGCCCGCCGCAAGCGTCACCACTGAGAATGGCACCACCGGCACGGCCCGCAGCGCGGCAATCCCCGTGGCCCCGCGCCGCGACAGGTGCCGCACGATGCGCCGCATCCGTGTGCTGAGGAAATTCTTAAGGACGCGGGATTTCATCCGCCGCCCGGCAAGGAAGAACACAAGCGCCGACGCTGCACCGCCTGCAAGCCCCGCAGCGATGCCTCCCTGCCAGCCGAACAGGAACCCGCACACGGCCACCATCACGCCGAGTGGGAAGGCAAAGACGCCCAGCACCACCATCACGAGAGATATCCCGGCGAGCAGCCACGGGCCGGGCGTCCAGCGCGGCAGGCTTTCAAGGCCCGTCCAGTCCCCGATCGGCGTCAGCGCAATGAGCGCCGTCAGCACCAGGAGTGCCACAGCGGCAAGCGTCGTGCGCACCGCTGCTGCAGCACCGGAGAGGGCAAGCTCGTTGCCCCCGTGGGAGGATCGGGCATCCGGGCTGTCCCGCCCCTCGGGATCATCCGCCCGCCGCAGCACGCCCAGTTCCTCGAAGGCCAGCCGCACCTTGGCACCCAGAAAGGCGAGCGTCGGCGGCGGGGATGCGGGATCACCCACCACCGACAGGGCATGGGCCAGCGGCGTGTCATGGGCGTCCAGCTGCTCGCTCTTCACCAGCCTGCGCGTCTCGTCGCCCAGGCGCCGGTCTTCCAGCGCCTGCAGAATGTCGTCTGCCTCGAAGATCGCGCGGGCCGCGTCTTCATCGCCGCCCAGATGTTCGCCCAGCAGCCGCGCGGCGATGGCGCCCACGCGTGCTACCTGGTCCTCATCCCCCGCATAGATCGTAAGGTCGCATTCGCTGTCGAGGCCAAGGGCGCGGTTGTTGAAATTGGCCGACCCGACGCGCAGCATCCTGCCGTCTACGATCAGCACCTTGGCATGCACCATGATCTGCGCCGTGTCGTCGTCATTGATATCGCCGCCGCCATCCTCCGGGCAGGAGATCGGATGCACCAGCATCACCCGGTCGCCCAGCCCGGCGTCTTCGAGATGCTGCATGGCGCGGTAGCGTCCCGCATTCATGCTCAGCTCCTCCACCATGCCCGGCAGCGTCTGCGGCATGATGGCAATCAGCACCAGGTCCGGCACGTCCTTCATCCGGTCCGTGAGTGCTTCGATCAGCACGTCTGCGGTGAAATACTGGTTCTCCAGGTAGATGTAGCGCTCGGCCTGGGAAATCATATCGAGATGCAAGAGCTCGATCTCGCGCCGCTCCTCCACATGCCGGAACGGGGCGCGGGTGCGAGCGATCCCGATCTCAAGATCCTCGAAATCCGGCTCCAGGCCCTCGGGCCAGCGGTCATCGGCGGTGTCCTCGCGCGGCCGCAAGGCGGGGCCCTTGCCGATTGCGTTCTGCCAGCGCGCGTCCACAAGCTCTGCCATGGCATGGGCCGCGTCGCCGCTCACCACCATCTGCACGTCATGCCAGGGCGCATAGCGCTCGCCCTCCGGCGTCGTGCGCCTGTCGTCATCCGCCGGATGGGTGCTTTCATCCCACCGGCCGGTGGTGAGGTCGATGCCGCCCACAAAGGCAATCTCGTCATCAATGATGACGATCTTCTCATGGTGGCTCGCGCCAGGCGGCAGATGCCCGTCCAGCTGGGACGTGATGCCCGGATGCCCGCGCCAGTCGAATTGCAGCGACGGCAGCCATTCCCGCTCCAGCGCATAGATGAGCGCGAAATCCCATTGCAGAAGCGATATGTCCACGTCCGGCTTGTCGTCGGCGATGGACTGAAGCACGTCACACAGGCGATTGGGATTATCCGGGTCCTGCGGCGTCAGTTCCGTCCGCCCGTCAATATCCCACCCCACGATCTTGATGGAGTGACGCGCCTCGGGGAGCATCTTTGCCAGCATGCCGAAATAGCCGTCGGCATCCACCAGCACCGCCGCCCTGGGCGTATGCGCCCATCGGTGGATGTCCTCAGGCCGGTCCGGTGCCGTGAAGCGTGTGCCCATTGTCTGGGTCCCCTGTTCGCGAATTATCGCGTCAACGCAAAACGGCGGATGCCGACATTCATCGTCTGCATCCGCCGTTGTCGTGTCGTCTCTGCCCGGCGGGTGAGGCCGCTGCGGGCATTGTCTGGCGGCAGCTTAGTTCTGCAGCTCTTCGACAGCGTTATCGATGTCCTCGCCGGCTTCCTCGGCCGGGCCGTCCTGGTCGCAGGCAGCCAGCGCGGTGATCGGAAGAACGAGGCCGAGAACGAGAAGGAAGCGTTTCATTGTGATGTCCTTTCTGAATGATGGATCGTGACGTCAGGCGTATGCAAGGTCGTGCCGGTTACGGTCGCGGGGCACGGCCGCGGACCACATGCATGATCAGGCTGATCACCAGCAGCACGAGGAACACGAAGAACAGGATCTCGGCGATGCCCGCAGCGGCACCCGCCACACCGCCGAAGCCCAGCACGGCGGCGATGATCGCGACGATGAAGAAAACAACTGCCCAGTACAGCATCTCTAACTCTCCTTTGGGGATGCGCCGCCCGGTGTTTGAAACCGTGCCGCCCTGGGTGGGGCGGGCTGCTGCATCCGTCATGGCCAACAGCGCGTCTGCGCTGCCTGCCAATTAAACCCGCAGGCCGATATCAGGTTCCCGCGGAGACAAAAAAGTGCGTAAGGCAATCAGCGAAAAATAAAAATCCGCACACGGAGAATGTCCGCGTGCGGATTTCTGTTTGTATAGCCCTTTGGTCTAGCGCGTCTGCACGCCGCTATAGTTGAACGACACGAGCTGCTCACCGGCCTCAAGCGTGTCCGGCGACAGTGCCGACAAGGAGCGCTCCCACCGGTCGTGCCACGCCTCGGCTTCGCCCGTGTCAGATGCAAGCCCCGCCATCACCCAGCCCTCGTAGGAGAGCTGCAGTTCAGCGGTGAGATAGGGCTCGGCGTCGGCCGCCTCCGAGGTGATCACCGCATAGGTCTCGTGAAACTCATCGGGCAACGCATTAACCGAAGCATCCTGCGGCAGGGGCAGGGCGTAGGCTTCCGCGCCGTTGCGGATGTCCCGCGCGCGGGTGTCGAAGTAATAGGTGCATTCGGTCTTTTCCACCGCCGCGCAGTCGCGCGCCTGGGTCTCGAAAGCGTCATGCAGCGCCACGACGAAGTGGGCGCCGTCATCCAGCAGGCCCGCGCGGTCAAATTCCTCGGCGCCGGTCGCGGTGCTGCTCAGACCCAAGCCGAGGGCAACGACACCCGCAAAGGTGAGGGCGCGCGCCGGGGCGGCGAATGGGGCGGTAAGTCCGGTCCTGTGTGCTGCTTCATATGCCATGCCTATCAAACACGGCAGGCGGCCCTGGGTTCCATGCAGTGAGTCGGGGCAGATGCCCTAAGCCGCCGGAACAAAAGGCGATTTTGGCGGTTTCCCAGTCATCTCGCGCCGTGCATCGCCGTCAGAAAAGGGCGGCGCAGGGCGCATGAACCGACACAGATTTGAACAGATAGAGAGACAGAAGGAGAAGCCGATGTCGTCCGACGTTCTCAAAGGCAAATGGCACGAACTCAAGGGCAGCGCCAAGCAGAAATGGGGCGAGCTCACCGATGATGACATCGACCGCGTCGATGGCAGCTTCGAGGAACTCGTCGGCACCATCCAGAAGAAATACGGCAAGACCCGCGATGCCGCGAAGAAGGAAGTCAATGACTGGCTGGCGTAACCGGGCCAACTGAATGCCGGCCGACTGAAAGCCGAAAGAGGAGAAGCACGTGCTTTACTGGGTGATAGCGATATTGGCGCTGACGGTCGCAGCCGCAGCCATCGGGCTTGGCGGCCTGACGGCAGGGTTTGCCTGGATCGGTCAGGCCGCGCTCGCCCTCGGCGTGCTGGGGATGATCGGCGCCTTCCTGGTGGATGTCGCCCGAGAGCGCGACAGGTTCACCGATGGCCGTAAACACTGAGCCGCAGGAAGTTCACGACACAACCCGCAACTGGCTATTGGGCGGCCTGCTGCTCTGCGCGGTGCTCACGCTCATAGCCGTTGCGGCCCCTGTCGCCACTCCCATCCTTATGGCCGCGTTCCTGGCGTCCGTCCTGCGGTCGCCGGTGCGCGCGCTTCTGCGTTTCAATGTACCCCGGCCGCTCGCGGCCGCGGCGGTGTTCCTGGGCTTTCTCGCAACGCTGATCATTCTCGTGGTGACGCTGTATGAACCGGCCTCCCGCTGGATTGGCGAAATCCCCAATGTCATCACCAAGATCGAACGCAATCTGACGCCCATCCGCGATACCATCGAGGAAGCGCAGAACACCGCTGAACGGCTCGAAAAGGCGACCGAGCTGTCGGGCGCTGCGGTGGTGGAACCGGTGCGGGTCAAGCAGACCTCGCTGCTCGAGCAGGTCTTTGAAACATCGCGCGTCTTCCTTGCTCAGGTCGCCGTTACCCTCGTCCTCGTTCTGTTCATGCTGGCCTTCTCAGCGCCCCTCCTGCCCACTGCTGTCACCGACAAGATGGGTGACCGTGGCCGCAGGCTGCGCGAGAGCCTTGATGAGATCGAGGTGCAGATGTCGCGCTATATGGGTGCCCTGGCGCTGGTCAATCTCGTGGTCGGCCTGCTCACCGCCGGCGCCATGTATCTGCTCGACATGCCGACACCGCTCCTGTGGGGCGTCATCGCCGCCGTGCTGGGGCTCGTTCCCTATGTGGGTCCGCTGATTGTTGCCACCATCATCGGCTGTGCCGCCATGGTCACTTTCGACACATGGACGGCCATGCTCATGCCGGTCCTCGCCTATGTGGTGATCAATCTCATCGAGTCCGAGCTGGTGACCCCCATGGTGCTGGGCAAGGTGCTGATGCTGCACCCGGTCGCCATCTTCATCTTCGTGCTGTTGTGGAGCTGGATCCTCGGTCTCGCCGGCGCTTTCCTCGCCGTGCCTATCCTCGTCGCCTGCGTGGTGACAGCGCGCAGCCTGATCCTTGACGACGGGGAGACCCTCGCCGATGTCATGGTGCGCACGGGCGGTCTCAGGCCGGTGTTCCCGGCCTCCGCCGTGCGGCGTCCCGGAGATGAAATGTAAGGGGTCGCCCGCGCTATTTGCGGCGCGGTTTATCGAGATCGAGACCCTGGATGATCCCCAGCGCAAAGGCGGTTGCCATGCCGGTCACGGGCCGCGTCGTGCAGACACGGGACAGGGCTTCGATCTCGGCAGGGGAGGGGGCACCGGATAGGGTGGCCGCCACCATGGAGAGCGGAATGCCCCCCGCAGCGGCTGCCGGTGCCGGGCGCGCCGCATAGGCCTGTCCGATGAGACCTGCCACCAGCCCCATGAAGGCCAGGAAACCCGCCAGGGCAAACGGCACTGCCACGGGCGGCAGCCACGTGCCGAACCACACCGCCACGCCCCAGATGAGGGCAAGGAGGCATCCCAGCCCGAACAGGCCTGCGGCCATCCAGGCGATGATTGGTCCGGCACGCATGGCGTCGTCCCTATTTCAGGAGGCGGGCAGCCAGAAGACCAAGACCGAAAGCCGCCGCCACGGAGGCGATCGGGTTGTCCTGCACGACCTTGCGGGCGGTGTCCGCCTGTTCGGATGCAGCAGCGGACATGTCCTTGCGGGCCTTCGCCGCACGGGCGGAGATGTCGGCCATCCGCTCATCAAGCTGGGCCTTGGCTTCCGAGGCTGCAGCGGAGCGCAGCGAACTCACGTCGTCCATCAGTGATTTGAGGTCGGAGCGGATCGCGTCCATGTCAGCCTTGACGGCGTCCATCTGCTTGCCGGCGTCGTTCACGGTCTTCTCGGCGGTAGCCATGTCTGTCTCCTGTAGCTGGCGTGGCAGCCCCGCGGCTTATGCGGCGGGGGCGGTCAGCCGGCGGGCGGTCTGCTTGAAGAACAGCGCCTGCGAGATCGCGGCACGCACGGCGGCCGGCTGGAAGGGTTTGGTGATCAGGAAGGTCGGTTCCACCTGGCGGCCGGTCAGCAGGCGCTCGGGGAAGGCGGTGATGAACACCACCGGAATGTCGAGCTCCGCGAGGATGTCCGACGCCGCGTCAATGCCGGACGATCCGTCCGCCAGCTGAATGTCGGCCAGCAGAATGTCGGGCTTCTTCTGCGCCACCAGCTTCTGCGCCTCGGTCCGTGTCGCGGCAACGCCGGTGACATTGTGGCCGAGCTCCTCAACCAGACCCTGAATATCCAGCGCGATGATCGCCTCGTCTTCGATGATCATCACGTCCGACCGGGTCAGCGCCTTGATGGCGTCGTCCGCGTCCTTGATCAGCGCGCGGAAGTCAGCCTCGCTGAGCCCCATGATCCTGGCGGCTTCCGCATCGGAGAAACCCTCCATGGCGGTCAGCAGCAGGGCCTGGCGGCTCGGCGCTGCAAGGCTCGACAGCCGCTCATCGGCAATGGTGAACCTGCCGCTGTGGTCCGGCGCGGCGGTGGGCACATCCTGGCCGACCGCGTTCCAGACGGCGTGGAACAGCTTGAAGCTCGAAAACCGGGCGTTCCCGGCTTGTTCCCACTGGTTCGGGTTGGTGACCAGTGTCTCCAGCATTACCCGTACATAGGTGTCGCCGCTGGCCTGCGAGCCGGACAGGGCTCGGGCATAGCGGCGCAGGCTCGGCAGATGCGGGCCAATTTCCTCAGCCAAAGACATGTGGAATTCCTTGAAAGCGTTAAACGATGGAAGGAAAACCGGGCCCGCGAAAAAAAGTTCCCCCGTCGCGGAACTTTTTTCTGGCAGCCGCGTTTCACACCCGTACGAATACGCTAACCGCCCTGCCCGGGTCGCAAGGAAACTGTCTGATGTCCACTGAGTATGAAACGCGCAACGGCGCCGGCGCTCCGCCGGGAAACGGTGCTGCCAACGGGTCTGAAAAGACCGGCGCGGCCGCCGAAAATGCTGGCCCGGCCCCTCGCAAGGACTGGCTCGGCGACCAGCTGCGCGACCTCTACTCGTCATATGCGGAAGAGCCGATCCCCGATGATCTGGCGTCCCTTCTGGACAAGCTTGATGAAACCGAGCCTGGCGGTGTCCAGGCGGCGCCAGGCCGGAAATCAGATGCGTCTGATCCGTCCTCCGGCAACGAGGCGCAGTAAATCATGTCGACATTCAAGTCCGACCTGACGGCCCTTCTCCCCAATCTGCGTGCCTTCGCGCGCTCCCTGTGCGGCGATGGTGTCTGGGCCGATGACCTTGTCCAGGAAGCGGTGATGCGCGCCTGGGCGAACCAGGACAAATACCAGGAAGGGACCAACCTCAAGGCGTGGCTGTTCACCATCCTGCGCAATCACTTCTACAACGAGGTGCGCAAGAACAAGCGCTACCAGGATGTGGGCGACGGTGAGACCGCGCCGGAAAACGCGGTGCACGAGTCGCAGCTCAGCAGCCTTCACCTGAAGGATCTGGTCCGCGAACTGGGCAAGCTGCCGCCGGACCAGCGCGAAGCCCTGATCCTCACCTCGGTTGATGGCTTTTCCTATGACGAGGCGGCTGATATCTGTGGATGCGCAGTCGGCACCATCAAGAGTCGTGTCGCCCGCGCGCGTCGCGAGCTTGAAGCGCAGCTTGACGGGGCGGACATCGGTCCGGCCGCGGCCGGCGCCATGTCATCCTCCGGCCCGGACGGCAAACTCGTAGCCCGCGGATAGGAATGACGTGCCTGACCTGAAACTCGGTGAACAGGCTGCCCGGCCGCTGGAGGCGATTGATTCAGTCCGGACACGCCTGTCCACCGTGCTGGCGCTGTCCATGCTCCCCGTCCTCGCCTTCGGGATCGCGAGTGCCGTTTCCCAATATTACGACCGCAGCGAAGCCGTGGAGCAGCAGCTCCTCGGCAAGGCGGAGCTCGTCTCCAAGGAACTGCAATCGCTCTTTCTCGGCGCCAAGCAGGTGCTCGAGATCGCCCGCACCCAGCCCGGCGTGAAGAACAATGTCGAGCCCGCCTGCTCGCGCTTCCTGCAAAGCACCATCGCGGGCCTGCCCCACATGGGCAATATCGCCACCATCTCCCCCGCCGGTGACGTCCAGTGCAGCGCACTGCCGGCGGACCAGCCGGTCAACGTCTTCGGCGACCAGTGGTTCCGGTCCGTTAACGCGCGGAAGGACTTTATCGTCGGTGGCCCGATCCTCGGTGAGCTCAGCGGCGAGGTGATCATCGTCGCAGCCGAACCCCTGTCGCCGGAAGGCAATATGGAAGAGGGCGTCATCAGCCTGTCGATCCGCACCGACTATATCGGCGAGACGCTGGATATCGGCGATGGTGATCAGGAACTCGAACTGTTCCTCATCAATCTCGAGGGCCGGTCGCTTCTCCCCGGCCAGCAGCGCCGCAAGCTGCCCCCGAAAAAAGTGCTGACGACATATCTGACCGGCGACCGCGGCATCCTTTCCACCACGGGCGATGACGGGAAGGACAGGCTCTATGCCTCCATCCGCCTGGACGAGAGTGATGTCTATGTGGTGCTGGCGCGCCCGGCCCTGTCCGCAAGCCTGCCGGTTCTCACCGAGCTTCTGGCGGATGTCGCCGCCTTGCTCGTCCTGTTCGCCGTCACGCTTCTCATCGTCTGGCTGGCGACCGAGCGCATGTCCATCCGCTGGGTCAAGCATCTGCGTGCCGTTGCCATCGCCCAGCGCCGCGGCATGTCCACGGTGCGCGCCCGCGACCTCGAAAAGGCGCCCATCGAATATCGCGAGCTTGGCGAAGCCTTCAACTCCATGGCGGATGCTATCGAGCGCCGCCAGGCCAGCCTTGTTGAATCCATCTCCGAGCGCGAGCGGCTGCTGCGTGAGATCCACCACCGGGTGAAGAACAACCTGCAGATCGTCATCAGCCTGTTCAATCTCAACGCCCGCAATACCGAGGATGAGCACGAGCGTGCCCAGCTGCGCGACATGCAGGTCCGCGTCGAGAGCCTGGCCCTGGCCCATCATGCGGCCTATCAGTCCGGCGACATGCAGCTCATGCCGATGGATGAGTTTCTGCCGTCCCTGATGGAGCATGCGCGCGTGATGCTGGAGGACGAGGACTGCCTGTCCCTGCGTCCGATCCAGACGGACGCCTTGCGCCTGCCCATGGATCAGGCAGTTCCGCTGGCGCAGATCATCCTTGAGGTCATCTCGTTCCTGCGCAAGACGGCCGACGTCCCGACCGAACTCGACATCTCCCTGCGCCGCGACCGCCCCGGCTGGGCGGTCCTGTCCCTGACGACCGAAACCGAGCCGCAGGAAGACTGCGAGCCGGCGCCGGTGAAAAGCAAGGAAGAGGAAGATCGCCGCTTGCGTCTGAGCCGTTCCCTTGTCAGCGCCTTTGCGCGCCAGCTCGGCGGCCATCTCCAGGCGGCAACGGATCTCAGCGAAGTGGTGCTGGACCTGCCGCTCGATGAAGACGACGTGATCTGATCATTCTTCTCGTTCCAGCCCTGCGGCCGCAGTCCTGAGGCCCCGCGCCTCTCTATCGTCCACTTCCGCAGTAACCGTCGCGACCCGACCGCTGCACTCTTGGCAGGTGGGGCAGGGCGTCAGCTGCGCGCAGCGCAGTCGCTGCTCCTCCACACATCGCGCAACAAAAAAGAGGTGGGATTTCTCCCACCTCTTTCCTGGATACGCGGGTGTGACCGCTGTTACTTCATCTCGGCCTGCGCCTCGATGTTGTAACGGAAGGACGGCATGTCCATCAGCTCCTTGGCGGTGGTGTTCATCACCAGCGCACCTTCGGAGTCGCCCTGCTCGAACTGCAGTTCGTTGACATGCACGGCCGTCAGCTCGCCGCCGAAGCCCAGCACGCCGCCGCGGGCCAGCACCAGGTGGCTCACCTTGCCGTCGCGCGAGATAAGGGCGTCGCGCACGGTGGCGATCTCTTCACCCTTGGCGTTGACGACGTTCTTGCCGATCACGTGGTCCTCAAGGGTAAGACCCTCGTAAGCGTCGGCATCAGCGCGGTACTCGGCCTTGGCGTCATAGCGCTGCTCGGCGATCTCGGCCATCTGCTCTTCGCTCAGGCCCACATAGCCCGACAGGTTGCCGGCATTGTCACGGTTGAAGGTGATCGAGCCGGTGGTCATGGCCGCATCATCGGCACCAACGCCGAAGAAACCGCCTTCGCTGACCAGGAACGCATTCACGTCACCTTCGGCGTTGATCCACACATCGTCGATGCGGGCAACAACGTCACCTTCAGCACCATAGATGGCAGAGCCGATCAGGTCGTTGGCGCTGTAGCTGTTGGCTTCCGGCGTCACATAGGTGGTGTCGGCAACCTCAACTTCTTCCAGGCCGTTGGTCACGTACTGGGCGGCATCGGCGATGGCGTCGCCGGTGGCCTCAAGCGCGTCGCCGGCGGCATCGGCAGTGTCCTCGGCAGCATTTTCAACAGCCGTGGCAGCCTCTTCATAGGTGATTTCCTCCGGCGACCCTTCGGTCACATCCGGGGCGCCAGCGGCATGGGCCGTACCCATCATCAGGGCCAGGGCGGACACACTCATCATCAAACGACGCATAATAGTCTCCTCTTTCTGTGGAGCGGCGCGCGTGGGCGCTGCATGGCCAGTTAACCCGGCGCTGACACAGATGTTCCGCGTCTGGAGCAAATCGTCCATCCGCCTTTGGCCGCGCCTGCCGGATGGCCCAGGCCGCGAAAAATCCATGCGCTCAGTAGGGCAGGGGGCCTGAACCATCCCCGTGCGCGTCTCTGCCGCACCCTCGCCGGACACCCCCGAACCCCTCCTGTGGCAGCCGGCTGACTGGACAGAGGCAGCGCCCGAATTGGTGCATCTCCGCCGCACCGGGCGCGGCAAAACGGGGCATGCCCCATCGACCCTCTTGTAAATGCAAGTGACTCGCAATATAAGCCGCTCCATACCCCGCATGACGGATCGGAAATTCCGCACAAAACTCCCGATCTTTATTGCGAGTGAGTCTGACTATGATATGCATAGATACCGAAGGGGGCCTGGGGACCATGGCACTGACACAAACCGACCGCGCGGGCCGCAGCCTGCGCACCATGATGCGGAGCGGCACCAGCCTGTCTGGCGCCGGTGCCGTGGCGCTTGCACTGCTGCTGCCGGCAACGGCGCTGGCCGCGGACGCGGAAGAGGCATCCGTCAATGCGGCGCCCATCAGCGTCACCGCAACCCGCACCCCCATGGAGGCATTTAGCGTCCCCGGCCAGGTGACGGTGAAGGGCGCGCAGGAGATCGAAGACGAGATTCCCGCAAGCCTTGATGACCTGTTCGACGACATCCCCGGTGTCTCCAGCTTCGGCGGCCCGCGCCGCACCGGCGAGGTGCCGACCATCCGCGGCTTCTCCGGTCCGGACGTGATCGTCACCCTCGATGGCAGCCGCCAGAACTTCGTGTCCGGCCATGATGGTCGCGTCTTCATCGACCCGGCTTTCATCGGCGAGGCGGAAATCGTGCGCGGCTCCAGCTCAGCGCTCTATGGCTCCGGCGGCACCGGCGGCGTCATCGCCCTGCGCACGCTCACGGCGGAAGACCTCCTGCGCGACGGTGACACCATCGGCGGCCGTGTCGGCCTGTCCTACCGCACCGGCAATGACGAGTTCGCCCAACGCCTCATCGGGGCCTGGAAGCCGAACGACATGACCGACATCTCCGGTGGCGTGGTGCGCCGCCGCTCCGATGATGTGCGGCTCGGCAACGATGTGAAGCTCGACAGCGAAGACGACATCCTGTCCGGCTTCCTGCGCGGCACCTTCCGCACGGAAACCGGCGCCGGCATCAAGCTCGGCTGGAACCGTTTCCACAATGACGCCAAGGAGCCGAACAACGGCCAGGCCCTCACCGGCAACATCGCCGAGAAGGAAATCGATTCCGAAACCTTCAATGTCGGCTTCTTCTTCAATCCGGAAAACAATCCGCTGCTTGATGCAAAGGTGGATGTCTACCGGTCCAAGAACGCCGTTGATGAAACCGACGAGACCGGCACCAATGCCGGTGTGCTGCAGGAGCGCACCGTCGAGACCTTCGGCTTCAATGCCGACAACACCTCCCGCTTCGCCATCGGTGAAGCCGTCGATGTCGCGCTGACCGCGGGCATGGACTATTACCGCGAGGAGGCCGAAGGCGCCCTCGGCGGCGGGGCCCGCAGCGGCGTCGTCTCCGGCGATCAGGAGTTCTACGGCTTCTTCGTCCAGTCCGCCTTCAGCTTCTACGATGTGCTCGGCCTCGAAGGCTCCGAGTTCACCCTGACGCCGGGCGTGCGCTACGACCGCTTCACCAGCAAGATCGCCGCCGGCGGCTCGCAGGGCGACAACCAGCTTTCGCCGAAGGTTAGCGCCCGGTTCGCGCCGGTCGAGTGGGGCTTTGTTTATGGTTCCTATGCCGAGGCCTTCCGCGCCCCGCGCCTCGACGAGCTGTTCCCCACCGGCACCCACTTCCCGGTGATCGTCGGCGGCGCGCCCGTCGGCTTTAACACCTTCATTCCGAACACGACGCTTGAGGCCCAGTCCACCGACACGTGGGAAATCGGCGCCGGCATCGAGTTCGATGATGTCATCGACGACGGTGACATCTTCCAGGCCAAGCTGGGCTACTACTCCACCGAGGGCGAGAACTTCCTCTCCACCGAAGTGATCCAGACCGCCGACACCACCAACCCGCAGTTCTTCCCGGCCCCGTTCCTGGTGCCCGGGTTCACCTGCCGGGCCTTCGTGTCCATCACCGTCGATCCCACCGGCTGCGGCGGCACCACCCAGATCGTCAACATTCCGAAGGCGGAGCTTGACGGCGTGGAGCTGGAAGCAACCTACGACGCCCCGCGCTTCCGCGTGAAGCTGGCCGGCGCCACCATGGACACCAAGAACAAGCAGACCGGTGATCCCATCGGCATTGAGCAGCCCGACCAGGTTACCGCTGACCTGCGCCTGAAGCTGCCGGAAGTCGACAGCTATGTCGGCTGGCAGGCCACCTTCGCCGACGACCATGACGGCGGCTCGGTGACGACCAATGACCGGGATTCCTACCAGCTGCACGAAGTCTATGCCCGCTGGCGCGCCCAGGAAGGGGCGCTTGCAGGCTTCAGCATCGGCGTAACCGCCGAAAACCTGTTCGATGAAGAATACCAGCGCGTCGCGTCTGACACGCTCGAGGAGGGCCGCTCCGTCCTCGTCGATGTCAGCTACACGATGTCCTGGTAAGCGCCAGAAAAAGGATGAGCGCCATGACCCGCCTGACCAAGGACGAGCTCTTTACCAAGATTGAAGACACCCGCGCCGCAACGCCCAAACTGCGTGCCCGCGACGTCGCCGAGAAACTCGGCATCTCGGAAGGCGAGCTGGTCTGTGCAGGCCTGGGACGCACCGCCACACGCCTCAAGGGGCCGTGGTCGGAAGTGATCACCGGGCTGGGCAATCTCGGCGAAGTCATGGCGCTCACCCGCAATCATGCCGTTGTGCATGAGAAAGTCGGCGAATACGCCAATATCGAGTTCAGCGCCCATGGCGGCATCGTGCTCAACCACGATATCGACCTGCGCCTGTTCCTCTCCCATTGGCATTTCGGGTTTGCCGTCTCCGAAGACACCCGCTCCGGCCCGCGCCGCAGCCTCCAGTTCTTCAACCGCGACGGCGTTGCCGTCCACAAGGTCTATCTCCGCGAGGGCAGCAATGCCGAGGCCTATGACGCCCTCGTCGCCCAGTTCCGCCACGAGGATCAGGATAGCCTGATCGAGACCTCGCCCGTGCCCGCCCCGGCGGCAGACCGTCCGGATACGGAAATCGCCCGGGATGACATGCTGGCTGACTGGGCAGCTCTCAAGGACACCCACGATTTCTTCCCGCTTCTGCGCAAGCACAAGGTGGGCCGCCAGCAGGCCCTGCGCCTTGCCGAGGGCCGCTTCGCCCAGCGCGCACCGGTTGATGCCGTCACCCGCGTGCTCGAAGCCGCCTCCGCGTCCGGCGCCCCCATCATGGTGTTCGTCGGCAGCAAGGGCTGCATCCAGATCCACACCGGCCCCGTCTCGCGCATCGAGCCCATGGGCCCGTGGATCAATGTGCTGGACGAGGGCTTCAACCTGCACCTGCGCACCGATCTCGTGGCCGATGCCTGGGTCGTCCGCAAGCCAACTGAAGACGGAGACGTGACCTCGGTCGAAATCTATGACGCCGCCGGTGACCTGATTGTGCAGTTCTTCGGTGAACGCAAGCCCGGCATGACCGAGCGCGACGACTGGCGGTCGCTGGTCGCCGAAGCCGTTCTCGGCCAGGGGGTTGCTGCCTAGTGTCCCTCTCCGGTTCCATGTCCTTCTTCATGTCCCGGCGCGTCCGGTCAGCACTCGCAGGCGTTCTTGCTGCGGTCCTGACCGGTGCCGGGCCCCATGCCGTGGCCGCCGAAGCACCAGAGCGCATCATTTCCGTCGGCGGCGCCGTCACGGAAACGCTCTTTGCCCTCGGCCTGGGCGACCGGATCGTGGCGGTGGATTCCACCAGCCTCTACCCGGCCGAGGCCACAGCCTTGCCGCAGGTGGGCTATCTCCGCCAACTCTCCTCCGAGGGCGTGCTCGCCCAGCGGCCGGACATGGTGCTGCTTGGTGAAGGCGCAGGCCCTGCCTCCGCCGTCGAGCAGATCACCAATTCGGGCCTCGCCGTCGAGAACATCGCCATAGGCTGGTCGCCTGAGAGCGTCACCACCATGATCCGCAAGGTGGGTGATGCTACCGGTGCCGGTGACCGGGCCGGCACCCTGGCGGACAGCGTCGCCGCTGATTTCGCAGCCCTCGCTGACGCGGTCCCCCAGGAAGACGGGCCCACAGTCCTGCTGGTCATCAGTGCCGGCGCAGGCCCGCTGCTCGGCGCGGGCACCCATACCGCTGCAGAAGTGGCCATTTCTCTTGCCGGCGGCCGCCTCGCCTTGCCCACGCTTGAAGGCTACAAGCCGTTGTCCCTCGAGCCCGTCCTGGCGGCGGACCCGGACTACATCATCGTCCCGAGCCATGTGGTCGAAATCCTCGGCGGCATGGACGGCCTGCGCGAGCTGGATGTCATCGCCGAAACCAATGCGGGCCGCAACGGCCGCATCATCATCGCTGACAGCCTCTACCTTCTCGGCTTCGGCCCGCGCGCGCCGCAGGCAGCGGCGGATCTCGCCCGCATCTTCCATCCGGACGCGGACATTCCGCTTGAGAGCGCCGGCGGCGACCACCCGCTCATTCAATTGGCGAAGTAATGGCAAGCACCCACACATGGCAGGGGACCGGCCAGCACCCGGATGAAGGCGCGGATATGCCGGCCGGCGTCCTGCTGCTGCCCTTCCTCCTCATGCTGGCCATCGCAGGCGCCATCGCCGGGCTCACGCTCGGCTCGGCCGACCTGTCCCTTGGTGTCCTGCTGCGTGAGTGCTGGCTGCTGGTCACAGGCGCTGAGCCCGCCGACCGCATTGCCCACACGGTGCTTTTCGATATCCGCGCCCCGCGCGTCATCCTCGCGGTCTTTGTCGGGGCCACGCTGGCGGTGTCCGGCGCAGTGCTCCAGGCCCTGTTCCGCAACCCGCTGGCAGAGCCTGCCGTCATCGGCGTCTCCGCTGGCGCAGGCGCTGCGGCAGTGGCCACCATCTCCTTCGGGGGTGTGGTCGCCGTTGGCTCAGCTGCCATCCTCTATCTCATGCCGGTCTCGGCATTTCTCGGCGGCCTTGTCGCCACCCTCGCCGTCATGGCGGTTGCGCGCGTCGGCGGGCAGACACCGGTGCTCACCATGCTGCTGGCCGGCATTGCGGTAAACGCCATCGGCAGCGCCCTCATGGGCCTCATCATGTTCCTCAGCAATGACGAGCAGTTGCGCGCCATCAATTTCTGGATGCTGGGCAGTCTCGGCAGCGCCACCTGGGCCGCCATCATCCCGGCGCTCCTGTTCATGAGCCTCGTGCTCGCCCTCGTTCCGGCCCTTTCGCGCAATCTCAACCTCATCCTCCTCGGTGAGCGCGAGGCCGCCTCCCTCGGCCTCGAGGTCGAGAAGTTCAAGAACATGGCAGTCGTCCTGGTGGCAGCCGGTGTCGGGGCCGCCGTTGCGGTCAGCGGCATGATCGGTTTCGTGGGCATCGTCGTGCCGCACCTCCTGCGTCTCGTGCTGGGGCCGGATCACCGGGTGCTGCTGCCCGCGTCCATGCTGGGCGGCGCAGCGCTTCTTCTGTGGGCGGATGTTGTCGCCCGCGCGCTGGTCCCGCCGTCAGAACTGCCCATCGGCATTCTCACGGCGCTCCTGGGCGCGCCCTTCTTCCTCTGGCTCCTGCGCCGCGCGGGACGGGACGGCTCCGCATGGTGATGTTGAGCGCAGACAATGTGTCGATCGATCTCGGCGGCCGGCGCGTGCTCGATGCCCTGTCGCTGGATGTGAAACCCGGTGCCGTCACAATCATCGTCGGCCCCAATGGGGCGGGCAAGTCCACGCTCCTGCGGGCGCTCAGCGGCGAGCAGGGCATAGCCGACGGTGAAGTTGTCATCGGGAGCACACGGATCACCGACATGTCGCCGTCGCGGCTGGCGCGCAAGCGGGCGCTGATGCCGCAGCACGCCTCCCTCAGCTTCCCCTTCAAGGTCCGCGATGTTGTCGCCATGGGCCGCGAGCCTTTCCGGCATTTCACCGACCCGGACGCCGACAGCACCGCCATCGACTGGGCGCTTGAGGTGACGGACACCCGCAAGCTGGCAAACCGCCCCTATACGCGCCTGTCCGGCGGTGAACAGCAACGCACCCAGCTTGCCCGCGTCCTGGCGCAGACCTGGCGTCAGCCCGGCGACATCACCCCGCGCTTCCTGCTGCTGGACGAGCCGACCGCAAGCCTAGATCTCGCCCACCAGCACGCCACCCTGCATCTCGCTGGTGAGCTGGCGGGCCAGGGCGCCGGTGTCGTCGCCGTGGTGCACGACCTCAACCTCGCAGCGCTTTACGCGGACACGGTCGCCGTTGTGTCCCACGGCAAGCTCGCAGCGCTCGGTCATCCTTCTGATGTGCTCTTCCCAGATCTCATCCAGACCGTCTTCGGCCTGACGGTGCGCCGCATCCACGACGCGGAATGCGGCCGCCATCTCATCCTGCCCACCGGCCATCATGCCGGTGAGGCCGATATCCCGGACCAGAAACCTGTGAGGGTAGCCGCGCAATGACCGACACTCCCGCACCCGCCATCGATACCGCCCCGGCTCCTGCCAACACCGCTCCTGCCAACACGATGCCCGCAAACACAGCGCCCGTTGACGCAGGCCCGGTTGATCCGGCCGCGATCGATCCCGCAGCACTCGAAGCTGCGGCCGCCACCCCGGATGCTCCCGCCTCCACCCTGGATGCCGTCATCAGTTTCCTTGATGTCGGCGGCCCGGTCCTCTGGCTTCTCGGCATCCTGTCCGTGGTGACGCTTGCGCTGATCCTCGCCAAGTTCCTCCAGTTCTCGACCGCCCGCCTCAATGGCCGCAAGGGCAGGGCGCCGCTGGCCGCCATCGCCACCGCCACGACCGAAGCCTATTCGGCAACCGGGGCCGACAGGGCACTGGCCGCTGATGCGGGCCGCCGCCTGGCCCGCCGGATCATGCAGCCGCTGGAAGGCGGCCTCGCCACTCTCGGCATGATCGCCATGCTCAGCCCGCTGATCGGCCTGCTCGGCACGGTGCTGGGCATGATCGATGCCTTCCAGGCGCTGGAGACAGCCGGCAGCACGGTTGATCCGTCGCTCCTGTCCGCCGGCATCTGGGTGGCGCTGCTCACCACCGCCGCAGGCCTCGTGGTCGCCATCCCGGCCACCCTCGGCCATGGCTGGTTCGAGGGCCGCCTGTCCCGCTTCGCCGACGATGCCGAATGCACCATCGGCGACACGGTGGCGCATCTGGCCCCGGCAAAGCCCGACCTGCGCCTGGCAGCCGAGTAACCGGCCCAGGCCTCGAACACGGCACACACCGCAATGGAACCGCTGACACAGCCCATCGGCCGCCATGGCCGCACACGCGTCGTGCTGAGCCTCACGCCGTTGATCGACGTCGTGTTCATCCTGCTTGTCTTCTTCATGCTGGTATCCCAGTTCGCCCGCTGGCAGGTGATCGATGTCACTCCCGTCTCGGCAGGAGAGGGCACCGGCTCCGGCAAGCCGCCCATCGTGCTGGTGATGGAGACAGGCGGCATGATCGTGATTGGCGGTGACCGCGTTGAAACACCCGCATCCGCTCTTGATCTTGTCATGGCCCGCCGCACCGAGGGCCAGTCCGTGCTCATTCGTCCGGCTGCGGATGTTGCCGTGCAGCCGGTGGTCGATCTCGTTGAAACGCTGGCCGCAGGCGGCATCACCGCCGTATCGGTCGAAGCGGGGCCGCAGCCATGACCACTTTGCGCACCCGCAAGCCGCATCACGCGCCCGATGGCACCCTGCCGCTGATCAATATCGTGCTGCTCCTCGTCCTCGCCTTCATGATCGCAGGCACCGTCACGGCCCCCCTGCCTGAAGGGTTTGAGCCGCTGATCTCTTCGGAAGGCACACCGGAACAAACAGGCGGCGACCCGCTGATCCTGTTCGTCACCCGTGCGGGGGACGTCCGTGCTCCCGGTGGTATTGTCTCGGCGGCTGAGCTGCCCGCCATTCTTGCCGGGGAGGCGGCCCGCACCCACGGCCTGACGGTGAAGGCCGATGCCCGCGCGCCCGCCGCCCGCGTCTTCGCGATCCTCAAGACCGCAAAGGACAAGGGCGTGACCGACGCCGTGGTGGTCACCATGGACCGCGTCGAATGACCGCGCAAAAAGCGCCGCCCGCCCGGTCACATGTCACGCCGCTGAAGCGCCTGTGGCCCTGGATGCTGGGCCTTGCCATCCTCGTGCACGCGGCACTTGCCGCCTGGGTGTTCGCCCTCGACACGGCACCGGACATCAAAGCAGGCGGCGGCGGCCGCGTGCTGGGGCAGATCAGCATGAACCTCGCGTCAGCGCCCCTGCCTGATCCCGACCCGGTCGAGGAACCCGACAGCCCGGTTGAGCCCGACCCTGTTATTGAAAAGGCACCGCCGGAGCCGAAGAAGCCTGCGACCAGGCCCAGGCCGGTGAAACCGAAACCGGTCAAGCTCAAGAAACCCCAGCCGCAGCCAAAAAAGCCGCAGCCGAAAAAGCCTGTGCAACAGGCACCCCGGCCCGCCCCGCCGGTGATCCAGCCCGAGACGGAAGCCGAGCCCGCCCCGGCCACGCGCGCCGCCGCGCCCACGCGGGGAGAAGGGGCCGCCGCCCCGACCGTCGGCCTCGGTGGCCAGCAGACGCGCACCGTGGACAATGATGCCGCTTATCTGGCTGACCTCCGTGCGCGGATTGAGCGCCAGCGCCGCTACCCTGCCGATGCCCGCCGCCGCGGCGATGAAGGCGTGGCCACCGCCGCGATCGTGATCGCGCCTGACGGCAGCCTGGCCTCGGTCTCAATCACGGGAACGTCCGGGTCATATTCCCTCGACCGCATGGCCAAGCGCATGGTCAGCCGGGCTGCGCCCTTTCCGCCGCCGCCCCGTGCGCCCTACCGGCTCAACCTGCCTATCGTTTTCAGCCTGGCTCACTAGGTGGGAGGCTACGACGCTGTGCCTGCCCGGTTTTTCGGCACGCACAAGGGGCATCTGAACAACAAACAGGCGCAGTCACCCCTCCGTATACGGTCTTTTGGCTGAAAAACCGCAGTGCACCGGCCTTTCCGCTGGCTGGCACGGCCTGTGCTTTGGTCGGGTCAGGCCACAACAAGGTGACCTTCACATATCGGGGTCCAAGGACGGACCCCGCCTGGCAACGCTGCCGATGATGTTCCTGCCCGCGGGTGTCCGCCGGGACGGGTCATCCATCGCGCAGCGTTTTTTGTTTCATGCGGTCAGGTCCGGGCAGGGCGGCCGCGTGATTGGAGTGGGGCAATGAACATGAAAAGACTGACTACCAAAGCCGGATCGCTGATAGCGGCAGGCCTTCTGGCCGCAACCGGCGGGGGATTTGTCGCAAGCGCGCAGGCCGCCGAAAGTGAGCGGACCGAACCCATCGTCACGCCCATCCTCGATACGCGGCTGCGCTACGAGCATGTATCGCAGGACGGCGTGCCGGAGGATGCCAACGCAGTCACCGCGCGTGTGCGCGCCGGCTTCAAGACGCGGCCCTACAAGGGTTTCTCCGTTCTGCTGGAAGCGGAAGTCGTGGACGGGCTCAACAACAGCTACAACTCCACGACCAATGGCCGCACCCGCTACCCCGTTGTGGCGGACCCGGACAATGCGGAGCTCAACCGCGCCCAGATCACCTATACCGGTATTGACGGCCTCAAGTTCATTGGTGGCCGCCAGCGCATCATCCTCGACAATGCCCGCTTCATCGGCAATGTCGGCTGGCGCCAGAACGAGCAGACCTTCGATGCGGCGCTGCTTCAGCTGACCGCGGTGCCGGACCTCACCGCCACATATGCCTATCTGGATTCGGTGCAGCGCATCTTCGGCAATGAAAGCCCCAATGGCAGCTTCGATGCCTCGGGCAGCCACGTGGTCAATTTGGCCTATAAGGGCCTGCCGGGCGTTGAACTCGGGGCCTATGGCTATCTGCTCGACCTTGATGAATCGCCCGCGCTCTCCACCCAGAGCTATGGCGTGCGCGCCAAGGGCACCTTCGATGTCACCGAGGACATTCCCATCACCCTGTCCGGTGAATACGCCATCCAGTCCGACTATGGCGACAATACCGGTGATTATGACCTCGACTACTACCTCGCCTCCATCGGCACCAAGGTCGGCGGGTTCGATGCATCGGTGAGCTATGAGTCGCTTGAGGGCGACGGCACCCGCGGCTTCAGCACGCCGCTGGCTACTCTGCACAAGTTCCAGGGCTGGGCCGATGTCTTCCTCGCCACCCCGGCAACCGGCATTGAGGATCTCTATGGCCGCATCGGCTATGCAACGGGCGAAGTCGGCCCGTTCAAGAAGATCGTCGCAGCCGCCATCTATCATGACTTTGAAGCCGAGACCGGCGGCGGCAGCCTGGGTGATGAGGTGGACCTGCTCCTCAAGGGCGTGATCAACAAGAAGCTCTCGGTCACTGCGAAATACGCGGACTATGACGGCCCCTCAGGCGGCCCGGCTGACCGCCAGAAGTTCTGGCTGCAGGTCGACTGGAAGCTCTGAGCCTAAGGGCCGTGCCTCGCACGCAGGCCCGTTTACCACGACACGCTGCAGGGCAGCGCTGCAATGCGCGGCCCTGCGGTTCTGCCTGTCCGCACGGTTCATGACCGGTGCCTGTCATGAGGGGACGCAAAGCGCTGATGCATTGCAGCCCGTGCGCGGAAACACTTGCACGCCCGGGGGCATGTGACGGATGATGAGCGCAAACAAGAACATGTCAGGAGGTTGCGCACGCACGGCAGGGCCGGACCTGTTGAGAATGAGCGCGCATGCCTGAC
Organism: Pyruvatibacter mobilis; assembly: GCF_012848855.1. Taxonomy (NCBI): domain Bacteria; kingdom Pseudomonadati; phylum Pseudomonadota; class Alphaproteobacteria; order Hyphomicrobiales; family Parvibaculaceae; genus Pyruvatibacter; species Pyruvatibacter mobilis. The sequence goes on along the minus strand of NZ_CP051630.1, from coordinate 2,026,821 downwards.
ACACCCGTTTCCATCGCCGTCATCGACCAGATGCCCGAACGCGCGGAGCTGATCCGCGCGGGACTGGGGGCTGCCGGCTATGAAAACGTCACCATCATTTCCGATACGATTGATCTGCTCGCCCGTATCGCCGTGCTCAACCCGTCGGTCATCATCGTCGATCTCGAGAACCCCAAGCGCGATACGGTGGAGCAGATGTTCCGCGTATCCCGCGAGGTGCAGCGTCCCGTCGTCATGTTCGTCGATCAGAGCGACCCGGACATGACCCAGGCCGCCATGGAGGCGGGCGTCAGCGCCTATGTGGTGGACGGCATGCAGCCTGACCGGATCAGGCCCATCGTCGATCTCGCCATCGCCCGCTTCAACCGCTTCCACGAGCTTGAGACCCGCGTCGAAGCGTTGTCCACCGAGCTTGAACACCGCAAGACCATCGAGAAGGCCAAGGGCATCCTGATGGAGCAGCGCGGCCTGAGCGAGAAGGACGCCTATGCGCTCATGCGCCGGGCCTCCATGGACCAGAAGCGCCCCATCGTCGAGATCGCCGACAGTATCCTCGTCGCGTCCCGCGTCGGTCTCTAATCCCTCCGTATACGGTTATATTCTGCTTGCCTGTTCCTTGGGCAGGTGCTGCCTGTTTGCGCAGCGCGCCGCGTGATCTTGCGTACCTGTTGAAGTCCGCATCGCCGCAAACCCGCGTGGTTGCGGCACTTCCGGCCAACGTCGGAGTCTGGCACGACCGTTGCTAAGGAGAAGGGCGGGCGCCTCAAGGTCGAGTGTGCCCCACCAGATACCGGGTCCAAGGGCGGGCCCCTGGAGCGAAGCCGCTTCCGTCTCGCATCTCTTCCATGAGGTGCGCTGAGGGAATGCGGCTTTTTTGTTGGGCAGCAGGCAGCGGGTCACAGGGCCCCATGCCTGTCAGCAGGAGCGTAGAACAATGAGCTTTGATCAGGACCCTTTTGATCCGAAGGCCAAACTGTGGGGCGGCTGTTCATGCGGCGGCCACCACAGTCAGGAAGACCATGACGCAGCGGTCGCCCGCCTCGAGGGCAAGGAAGATGACCCGGCGGAGGAGGTGACCTCCGAAGAAATCCTGTCCCGCCACGTCGAGTCCGCCGTCATGCAGGCCGTCTTCGGCACGGATATGGCCCGCCGCAGCTTCCTCACCGCCGTGGGCGCGGCAACAGCCATGACCGCCCTGAGCGACATCTTCCCCCTCGGTGCGGCAAAGGCTGTGGCGCAGGAACTTTCCGGTCAGCTTGAGAAGACCAAGCTGTCCGTCGGCTTCGTGCCCATCACCTGCGCGACGCCCATCATCATGGCCAAGCCCATGGGCTTCTATGAGAAGTACGGCCTCGACGTCGATGTCATCAAGACCGCCGGCTGGGCCGTGGCGCGCGACAAGTCCCTGTCCGGTGAATATGACGCGTCCCACATGCTGACGCCCATGCCGCTCGCCATCACTATGGGGGCGGGCTCCACCGCCAATCCGTGGACCATGCCGGCGGTGGAAAATATCAACGGTCAGGCCATCACCCTTGCCACCAAGCACAAGGACAAGAACGACGACCCGTCCAAGTGGAAGGGCTTCAAGTTCGCCGTGCCGTTCGACTATTCCATGCACAATTTCCTGCTGCGCTACTACGTGGCCGAGCATGGGCTTGATCCGGACACGGACATCCAGATCCGCGTGCTGCCGCCGCCCGAGATGGTCGCCAACCTCGCCGCCGGCAATGTGGACGGCTACCTGGCACCGGACCCGTTCAACCAGCGCGCGGTCTATGACGGCGTCGGCTTCATCCACAAGCTGACCAAGGAAATCTGGGACGGGCATCCCTGCTGCGCTTTCGCCGCCAGCCAGAAATTCGTCGATGAAATGCCCAACACCTTCATCGCGCTCTACAAGTCCATCATCGATGCCACGGCCTACGCGTCCGACCAGGACAACCGTAAGGAAGTGGCAGCCGCCATCTCGCCGAAGAACTACCTCAACCAGCCCACCACGGTGGTCGAGCAGGTTCTCACCGGCACCTTTGCGGACGGCCTCGGCGGTATCCAGAAGGTGCCGGACCGGATCGACTTTGATCCGTTCCCGTACCACTCCATGGCCATCTGGATTCTCACCCAGATGAAACGCTGGGGCTATATCTCCGGCGACGTGGACTACAAGGGCGTCGCCGAGCAGGTCTATCTCGCAACCGACGCCCAGAAGGTGATGACCGAAATGGGCCTCACACCGCCGGAGGCGACCTACGAGTCCTATGAGGTCATGGGCAAGACCTTCGACCCGACCAAGCCGGAGGAATACGTCAATTCCTTCGCGATCCGGAGGTCGTGATGCGCGTCGATGCTATCCCCATGACCTTGCGCGCAGCGCTTCTGTCCATGGTGCTGTTCGGGTGCTTCCTGTTCGCCTGGCAGCTACTCAGTGCCAGCGGACAGACAGAAGCACCTGTGGGGATGGACCCTGAGCTTGCGGCCCTTCTTGGGCCGCAGGCGAAGGGCGAATCCGCGTTCCCCGCCCCGGCTGAAGTCTTCGGCGAACTCAAGCGCCACGTCACCGACCCGTTCTATGACGCAGGCCCCAACGACAAGGGCATCGGCATCCAGCTGGCCTATTCGATCATGCGGGTGCTGGTGGGCTTCGGACTGGCCGCGCTGGTGGCCATCCCGCTGGGCTTCGTCATCGGCATGAGCCCGCTCCTGTTCAAGGCGCTGGACCCGTTCATCCAGCTTCTCAAGCCCATCTCGCCGCTCGCCTGGATGCCGCTTGCGCTCTACACGATCCAGGATTCCATGACGAGCGCCATCTTCGTCATCTTCATCTGTTCCCTGTGGCCGATGCTCATCAACACGGCCTTCGGCGTCGGCGCCGTGCGCACTGAGTATGTGAACGTCGCCAAGACGCTCGAACTCGGACCGTGGCGCACGGCCCTGAGCGTCATCCTGCCCGCCGCCGCCCCAACCATCCTCACCGGCATGCGCATTTCCATCGGCATCGCCTGGCTGGTGATCGTGGCCGCCGAAATGCTCGTGGGCGGAACAGGCATCGGCTACTTCGTCTGGAACGAGTGGAACAACCTCTCCATCACCAATGTCATCGCTGCCATCCTGTTCATCGGGGTGATCGGAATGGTGCTCGACCTGATCGTCGCCTTCTTCCAGCAGCGCGTGTCCTACGCGGACTGAAGGAGGTCCCATGAGCACCAAACTCATCAGCATCGAAGGCCTCGCCAAGCGCTACCCCAATCCGGGCGGCGGCGGCACCATGACCGTGTTCGACGACCTGTGGCTCGGCATCGAGGAGGGGGAGTTCATCTGCGTCGTCGGCCATTCCGGCTGCGGCAAGTCTACCTTGCTCAACATCCTGGCTGGTCTCGAAACACCGTCCGCCGGCGGCATCATCGTCAACGGCAAGGAGATTTCCGGCCCCAGCCTCGACCGCGCGGTCATCTTCCAGGGCCATGCCCTCATGCCCTGGCTGTCGGCACTGGGCAACATCGAGTTGGCGGTGAAGTCCCGCAACCCGTCCTGGTCGTCGGCACAGATCCGCGCGCACGCGATGAAATATCTCGAGCTGGTCAATCTGGGGGAGGCAGCGGACCGCAAGCCCGCCCAGCTCTCCGGCGGCATGAAGCAGCGCGTGGGCATCGCCCGCGCCCTGAGTCTCGAGCCCGACGTGCTGCTGATGGACGAGCCGTTCTCCGCGCTGGACGCGCTGACACGCGGCGGCCTGCAGGATGAGATCCTCGCCATCTGCGACGCCCGCAAACAGACCAGCTTCATGATCACCCATGACGTGGATGAAGCGCTCTACCTCGCCGACAAGATCGTGTTGATGACCAACGGGCCGGAGGCCTGCATCGCCGAGATCGTCGAGAACACGCTGCCGCGCGACCGTACGCGCGAGAGCATGTTCAAGCATCCGCGCTTCTATCCCATGCGCAACCACCTGATGGATTTCCTCGTCACCCGCTCCAAGAGCTTCACCGAGGAAATCGCCGGCACGGAGTTCGACAAGCGGCACCCGCCGGTCGTCTCGCCGGGCATCGGCGTCAGCGCCGTCCACCCGGTCGATACGGAAATCCCGGAGGCCACCTCGCCGGGAAAACCGCAAGCCCCCCGCCACATGGCCGGGGGCTGAAACGGCGCCGCAGCACCGCCCGCCGCAACCACGCACTCAAACGCGCAGTCTGACCGCGCATCCCCACGCAAGAAGGAGTCTCATCAATGGACCGCTACGCACTCACCCAGGCCATCGAAGATGCCATGGACGACAAGGGCCTTACCTATAAGGAAGTCGCCGACGGCGTCGGCATGTCGCCGGTGTTCGTCACAGCAGCCCTCCTTGGCCAGATGGCCCTGCCGGAAGACGCCGCCGCCAAGGCCGCCGACATGCTCGGCATCCCGGAAGCCAGGAAGGGCCTCGCCAAGATCCCGTCGCGCGGCTCCCTCGGCATGGATGTGCCCACCGACCCGCTCATCTACCGCCTCTATGAAATCGTCCAGGTCTACGGCACCACCTTCAAGAAGCTCATCGAGGAAGAGTTCGGCGACGGCATCATGTCGGCCATCGACTACGACATGGAAATCTCCCGCAAGCCCGACCCCAATGGCGACCGGGTGCAGATCGTGATGTCCGGCAAGTTCCTCAAGTTCAAGAAGTACTGACCGGACCCGTAAGTCCTTATGCCCGCATCGCATCACCCCGTGCATGCGGGTCCGCCCCGCCGGTGTCATGCCGGCGGGGTTTTGTTTTGGGGTGGGGGCGGGCGCTTGGAGCCCGCGACGCTGCGTAACCCTGCCCACTTGCCCCCCTTGGCCTGATGCGGTAACTCCCCGCAACGAATGGCTTTCCTGTCAGTGTTGGACATGGTGCGCGCCACCCCGCGCAGCCCGGATTATTCCGCGCTGGCGGATCGTTTCCCGCGCCCCCGCCCCGGCAGGCCGACCACACGGTCACACCCGAAAGACTTGAGGAATTTCAATGGATTATCTTGAAAAAGACGGCATTCGCTTCGCGGCTCCCCTGGTGGAGTTCGTGGACAGCAAATGCATTCCCGGTTCCGGCCTGACGGCGGACGCGTTCTGGGCGGGTGCGGCCAAGATCTTCAAGGAGTTCTCCGGCGAGAACGACCGTCTGCTCCAGGTTCGCGAAGACCTGCAGGCCAAGATCGATGCCTGGCACGGAGCCAATCCCGGCCCGATCACTGACCACGATGCCTATGAGGCCTTCCTGCGCGAGATCGGCTACATCGTCCCGGAACCCGAGCCGTTCCAGATCACCACTGCCAATGTGGACCCGGAAATCGCCACCATGGCCGGCCCGCAGCTCGTGGTGCCGTCGCTGAATGCGCGTTTCGTGCTCAATGCCGCCAATGCCCGCTGGGGCAGCCTCTATGATGCCTTCTACGGCACCGACGCCCTGCCGGGCGAAGCCAAGGGCCCGGGCTACGACGAAGAGCGTGGTGCCCAGGTGGTCGACAAGGCCAAGAGCCTGCTCGACGAGTTCGTGCCGCTTGCCTCTGGCTCCCACAAGGATGTGACAGGCTACAAGGTCGTCAACGGCGCGCTTGAGCCGGCCCTGAAGGATCCGTCCCTGTTCGCGGGCTTCACCGGCCTGCCGGACAACCCCGACAGCGTGCTGTTCAAGCAGAACGGCCTGCATATCCAGGTCCTGATCGACCGCTCCACCAATGTGGGCTCCACCGATCCCGCCGGTGTCACCGACATCCTGATGGAAGCCGCGCTGACCACCATCGTGGACCTTGAAGATTCCGTCGCCGCCGTTGACTGCACCGACAAGATCGACGCCTACACCAACTGGCTCGGCCTGATGAACGGCGATCTGGAAGAAACCTTCCAGAAGGGCGGCAAGCCGCTGACCCGCAGCCTCAATGGCGACAAGGACATCACCACGCCGGACGGCAAGGCCAAGACCCTGCAGGGCCGTTCCACGCTGCTGGTGCGCAATGTGGGTCACCTGATGAAGACCGAAGCCGTGCTGCTGGAAGACGGCAGCCAGGCTCCGGAAGGCGTCATGGATGCCCTCATCACCAACCTCATCTCCCTGCGCGACGTCGGCCCCGAAGGCCGCCGCGTCAACAGCCCGGCCGGCTCCATCTACGTGGTGAAGCCCAAGATGCATGGTCCGGAGGAAGTGGCCTTCACTGATCGCCTGTTTGCCGCGGTCGAAGACTTGCTCGGCCTCGCGCGCAACACCATCAAGGTGGGCGTGATGGACGAAGAGCGCCGCACCTCGGCCAACCTCGCCGCCTGCATCAAGGCCGTGTCGGGCCGCATCGTGTTCATCAACACGGGCTTCCTCGACCGCACCGGCGACGAGATCCACACCAGCATGAAGGCCGGGGCGATGATCCCGAAGACCGACATGAAGGGCACCGACTGGATCGCCGCTTATGAAGAGCGCAACGTGGCCATCGGCCTCGCCTGCGGTCTCTCCGGCAAGGCGCAGATCGGCAAGGGCATGTGGGCAGCACCCGACCGCATGGGCGACATGCTGGAGCAGAAGATCGGCCACCCCAAGACCGGCGCCAACACCGCCTGGGTGCCGAGCCCGACGGCCGCCACTCTGCATGCCATCCACTATCACCAGGTGGACGTGATGGGCCTGCGCGACGAAATCGCCAAGAAGCCGTGCCCGTCGCTCAAGCCGCTGCTGTCCGTGCCGCTCGCAAAAGACACCAACTGGCCGGCGGATGTTGTCGAGCGTGAGCTTGAGAACAACGCCCAGGGCATCCTCGGCTACGTGGTGCGCTGGATCGACCAGGGCGTCGGCTGCTCCAAGGTGCCGGACATCAACGACATCGGCCTGATGGAAGACCGCGCCACCCTGCGCATCTCCTCCCAGCACATGGCCAACTGGCTGATGCACGGCATCTGCACCAAGGAGCAGGTGGACGCAGCCTTTGAGCGCATGGCCAAGAAGGTGGACGAGCAGAACGCGGGCGACGCCGCCTATGAGCCGATGGCGCCGAAGTTCGACGGCCTGGCGTTCGAGGCCTCCAAGGCACTCGTCTTCGAAGGCGCCGTGCAGCCGTCCGGCTACACCGAGCCGCTGCTGCACGCCTTCCGCGTGAAGAAGAAGGCCGAACAGGGCGCCTGAGGCACCTTGCGCGCCTGACGCTCTGACACTACAACCAGCCGCCGGGGACGCATGGTCATCCGTATCAGGATGATCGCGCTGCCCCGGCGGTTTTGTTTTGCGCCCCGGCCTGCGGCAGAACACTCGCAGGCTGGTTCTTTGTAGTGGCATGGGCAGCGGTCAGGTGATGTTCGATCCGCAGCACGTGATGGGTCACCCGTTCAAGCCAGCGAATGCTGTCGAGGCAGGCAACTGCGTCGGCCGCACCCGTCTCCCGCGCCGCAGCACTTTCGATGATCCGCGCACGGTAGGGTCGGTGGGCGTCGATCAGCCTCCGCTCCAGCAAGCGCAGCAGCGCCTCATTGCGCGCGTCATAGGGCCGCCGCACCGCCCGCTTGAACACGCGGCCCGCCATGTGGCTGAAGCGCGACAGGTTCTTTTCCCGGTGCAGCTGCAAGAGCCGGTCGTCCTGCCGGCACCGGTGCACCAGCCGTTGCAGGTGATCGAGCGCGTGGATGGCGGCGAGATAACGGAGATAGGCTGCCGGCTGATCCGGCGTCGCGCGCACATTGGTCAGATACAGGGCCGTGGCCTCGATGGCCTTGCCGAACTCGTCAAACCGCCCCTCGGACAGAACCGGCTGCGCATGGGTGGTCGACGGGCGCAGCAGCCAGGGCCGCAGGCTCGCCAGCGTCCGCACATAGACCGCCCGCGTCGTCGCAATGGCAGCATCCACAGCCGCCGCCGGGTCCTGGTGCAGCTTCGGCTCCAGCCGCCGCGTCAGTTGCGGCCCCTGTTCGGGGAACAGCCAGATGATCAGCCGGGCAAACGCCCCCGCAAAGGGCAGCACCACGATCACCCCGGCCAGGTTGAAGAAGCTGTGAAATGCCACCAGCGCCACTTCCGCTGAACGGGACGGGTCCGCCGCCAGCCAGCCGGTCGCCGCATGGGAGAATGGCACCAGCACGATGAAGGCGAAGATGCCGGTCATCAGATTGTAGATGACATGGGCAAACCCCGTACGCCGGGTCTCCGTGCCGCCGCCGATGGTCGCCAGCGCCGCCGTCACCGTCGTGCCGATATCCATGCCGATCACCAGGGCGGCAGCCTGGGGCAGGGAGATGGCCCCCGCATTCAGCGCCACCAAAGCCGTCGCCACGCCCGCGCTTGAGGATTGCGTAACCAGCGTGATCAGAATGCCGATGCCCACAAGCTGCAGGCGGCCGAAGAACGTGTCGCCGGGAAAATCCGTCGGCGTCAGTTCGCCTTCAAGCCCGGCCATGCCCTGCTGCATGGCGTCGATACCGAGAAACAGCAGGCTGAACCCTGCCAGCGCCCAGCCCGCCTGCCGCGCCCGTCCCTTGGCAAACAGCCTCATCAGCACGCCGATGGGCAGCAGCGCCATGGCAAACAGCCCGAGCTGAAACTTGAAGCCCAGCAGCGCCACCATCCAGCCGGTGATCGTGGTGCCGAGATTGGCCCCGAAGATGATGCCCAGCCCCTGCGAGAATGTGATGAGCCCCGCACCGACAAAGCCGACGGCAGTCACCGTGGTGGCGCTGGAGGACTGGATGACAGCCGTTGCCACAGCACCCGCCATGGCGCCCTTGGTCGGCGTGTCCGTGAAACGGATCAGCATCTTGCGCAGCCCTTCGGCGGCAAGCTCCCGCAGACCTTCGGTGAAGATGACCATGCCGAGCAGGAAAAGTCCGACACCCGCAATCGCGGCCATGAGTTCCAGTGTCATGATGCGGCCAGAGTATCACGCCGCACTGAGTGCATCACTGAACTGGATCAATCCGGCGTCGGACGTTACGTCACGCATGACAAAGGCCCCGTCCGGATATCCGGGCGGGGCCTTCTCATATCTGTCCCGATCAGTATCGGGGTCGCGGGCGCTGATTAATTGACTTCGGTCTCAGCGTCGTTGTCGACCGCCGCGGGGTCCTGACCGTCCGGCTCATCGTCCGGCATCTCGATGTCGACATCCGGAAGCGTGATTTCTTCTTCCGTGGTCGTCACTTCCGGAACCGGGACGGTAGTTTCCTGGGTGCCGATCTCGACGTCAGGCGTCTCCACCTCGATTTCCGGGGCGCGCAGTTCGCCTTCCACTTCCACGTCCGGCACATTGCCGCCTTCAACACTCACATCGACATCCGGCAGGCGCGTTTCGCCCTCGAGATTGACCTCGGGCATTTCGCCTTCCTCTTCAACGTCAACGTCACAGGCAGCAACGCCGGTCATCAGGGCGGCGGCCAGAACAATCTTGCCATACTTCATGTGTCCATCTGGGCCGTTGCACCGGCCCACTCCTCTTGAGTGTAAATCCGGGAATGAAACCCCCAAGCCGCCCAAAAGGTTCCGGCGCGCCGCGTCAAAACCCGTTTCCGGCAATGGAAGTCCGGTCGCGACAGGCCCAAAGGCCCCGGATTCAGCGGCTTTCCGCCGCCGCGGCCAAATGTGCTGGCAATTCCGCACGCCGGTGATACGCTTTCACTGACAAAAAATCAGAATACCGTCAGGGAAGGACATTTCATGAGCATGGCTGATGACAGCAGGACCGCCGCCGGCATCGACTTTGACGCCGATGCCCTGCGCGAGAAGTACCGCGCCGAGCGCGACAAGCGCCTGCGGACAGACGGCAATGATCAGTACCGGGAAGTTACCGGTGATCTTGCCCACTATGTCGAAGACCCCTATGTCGATGCGCCCCTCGACCGCGCCCCGCTGACCGACGAGGTGGATGTCGCGGTGATCGGCGGCGGCTTCGGCGGCCTGCTCGCAGGTGCCGAGCTGCGCAAGGCCGGCGTCAAGAACCTGCGCATGATCGAGAAGGGCGGAGATTTCGGCGGCACCTGGTACTGGAACCGCTATCCCGGTGCCGCCTGCGACATTGAAAGCTATGTCTATCTGCCGCTGCTCGAGGAAACGGGCTTCATGCCCGAGCGCAAATATTCCCGCGCCGCGGAGATCCTCGACCACAGCCGCCGCATCGCCCGCAAATATGATCTCTATGACAATGCCTGCCTGCAGACCGAAGTCACCGATATGTGGTGGGATGAGGACGCGTCCCGCTGGGTGATCGAGACCAATCGCGGCGACCGGATGCGGGCGCATTTCGTCGTCATGTCCAATGGCCCGCTGCACCGGCCCAAGCTGCCCGGCATCAAGGGCGTGGAAAGCTTCAAGGGGCATTCCTTCCACACCAGCCGCTGGGACTATGACTATACCGGCGGCGGCCCGGAAGGCGGGCTCGACAGGCTGGCCGACAAGACCGTGGGCATCATCGGCACCGGCGCAACGGCGGTGCAGTGCGTCCCCCATCTGGCCGCAGGCGCAAAGCAGCTCTACGTCTTCCAGCGCACGCCGTCCTCCATTGATGTGCGTAACGACCGCCCGACCGATTACGACTGGGCAAAGACCCTCGAGCCGGGCTGGCACAAGCACCGCATGGAGAATTTCAACATTCTCGTCTCCGGCGGCTTCGCCAGCGAAGACCTGGTGAATGACGGCTGGACCGACATCATCCGCAACCTCCTGTTCATCGCCAGCCAGGGCGACAACAAGAACCTGTCGCCGAAGGAACTGGCCGACCTCGCCGAGCTCGCTGACTTCAAGAAGATGGAACAGGTCCGCGCCCGCGTGGACGAGGTGATCAAGGACCCGGCAACGGCTGAGGCGCTCAAGCCCTGGTACCGCCAGTTCTGCAAGCGCCCCTGCTTCCACGATGATTACCTGGCCGCCTTCAACCGCCCCAATGTTGAGCTGGTGGATACCCAGGGCCAGGGCGTGGACAAGATCACCGAGGATGCCGTCTGGGCCAATGGCAAGGAGTACAAGGTCGATTGCCTGATCTACGCCACGGGTTTCGAGGTGGGCACCGACTACACCCGCCGCGCAGGCTACGACCTCAAGGGCCGGGGCGGCCTCACCCTGTCGCAGAAATGGGCAGACGGCATGCGCACGCTTTACGGCATGAATGTGCGCGACTTCCCCAATGTCTTCATCATGGGGCCTGCCCAGGCCGGGTTCACCGCCAATTACCCGCATCTGCTGCTCGAGCAGGCCGTGCACATTTCCTATGTCATTGATGAAGCGCGCAAGCGCCAGGCCCGGATCGTTCAGCCTACGGAAGAGGCTGAGAGCGGCTGGGTGCAGACCATCATCGACAATGCCGCCCTGCGGCGGAAGTTCCTCGAGGAATGCACCCCCGGCTATTACAACAATGAAGGCAAGCCTGCCGACCGCAGCGAACAGAACGCGTCCTACGGCGCAGGGTCGGTCAAATATTTCGAGATTCTCGAAGACTGGCGCAAGGCAGGCAAACTCGACGGGCTGGAGATCGCCTAACCGTTAGGCATCTTCAGCTGGTCCAGATCGTCCGGCGTATTGATATTGGCAAAGGACCCGTCAAGGTCCCTGGCCGTCACATGCCGGACGACGGCCTTGCCATCCAAAAGCGCCCGGGTCAGTGACAGCTTGCCGTCGCCGGTCAGCTGCGCCTCTACCTGCGTGGCGAGCCCCACGGGCCAAAGAGCGCAGGCCGCTTCCAGCCGGTCATCAACCGCAAGCACATGCGGTGCGTCGTCCGGCGGGCCCAGCAGGGTCAGCAGGTTCATCGGCAGTTTCGGCACGTCGCAGGGCGCGGTGAGGACGTGGGTGTAGCCCTCCGCCCGCGCCCAGCGCATGGCCGACGCCAGCCCGGCCAGCGGTCCCTTATCCTTGTGTGGGGCGTCATCAAGGCAGGGCAGGGCAAGACCGTAATCGGTCCTTGCCCCGGCCAGGGCCAGCATCCGCACCTGCCACGCCAGCCGCGACGCCACCTGAGCGATCATCATCCGCCCGTTCAGCAGTTCAGCCGCCTTGTCGCAGCCGAAGCGGCGGCTGGCGCCTCCGGCAAAGATGACCCCCGCAACGGACGGGGAGGGGGACACAGGCAATGTCATGCGACGGGCACCTCGTCAGCCAGTTTGCGTAACTGGTCGATCACCATGTCTTCGTGGTCCAGCGCCTTGCCGCCGGGCGTGGTGGCCCGCCCCAGCGCCATGCCGATCATCGTCTCCCCCGCCATCCGGTAAAACGCTTCCGCCTCCGCGCTCGAGCCGATCCTGTCGCGCAGGGCGGAATTCTCGCTGATCGTGAAAACCTTCTTGTAGGCCGCAATCGCCAGCCATAACCCGTCGCCCAGTTTCGGGTCGTTGCGCGCCGCCAGCCACACTTCAATCACCGCCTTGAACTCCGGACGGCTGATCTTGCTCCAGGCAAAATCAAGCCAGTCGCTCAGCTTCTCGAATTGGGGAGTGTCCTCGATGGGCACGAAGAAGCGCTCATAGGCATCGCTCATGGCCGCTGCCAGCACGTCCGGCAAATCCTTGAAATGATGCAGCAGTGCCCCCCGCGTCACTCCCGCCCGGCGGCATATCTCAACCGTGGTCGTCCGCGCATAGCCGTGGTCAATCAGGCTGCTGATCGTGGCGTCCAGCAGCTTCCGGCGCATCTCGCTCGATCTCGCCGCCTGGGACCGGCGCCCGGGTTTTTTCTCCTGAACCATCTTGTTTTTCTACCACGCACGCAGATAGGATGGAAGAAACATGCATGAATGTATGTAAATAAGTTTGCTGATCTGCCCTGCGCGCCACAGGTCCGGCAGGCCCGTTTCCGCGGCCGGTCCGCGACCGGAGGCATGGGGCATCTCACAATCATGCGATGAGACCTATGCTAGGCTTGCTTGAGAGTGGAAGATTGGCGAGGCGTATGTCACCTCAGGCGCGCCGAAATCAGGAAAGGGCAGGGAAGCGTGATTGATCCGTTCGGCCGCAGCGTCACCTATCTGCGCCTGTCCGTCACGGACCGGTGCGACCTGCGCTGCACCTACTGCATGGCCGAGAAGATGACCTTCCTGCCGAAGCGCGAATTGCTGACGCTGGAGGAGCTGGACAGGCTCGCCACCGCGTTCATCGACAAGGGCATCCGCAAGCTGCGCATCACCGGCGGTGAGCCGCTCGTCCGCCGCGATGTCATGAGCTTCATCGAAGCCATGTCCCGCCATCTCGACAGTGGCGCGCTGGATGAACTGACCCTCACCACCAATGGCACCCTGCTTGAAAAATTCGCACCCCGCCTGGCGAGTGCCGGTGTCCGCCGTCTCAATGTCTCTATCGATAGTCTTGATCCGGACAAATATGCCCGCATCACCCGTGGCGGTGACCTTGCCAAGGTGCTGGATGGCATCAAGGCCGCAACTGCTGAAGGCATGCGCATCAAGATCAACGCGGTGGCCCTGAAGCAGGACAATGCGGGCGAACTGCCAGCAATGGTCGAATGGGCTCACGGCCACGGCCACGACATCACCATCATCGAAGCCATGCCCATGGGCGAGATCAGCGATGACCGGTTCGATCAGTATCTGCCGCTGAGCGTGGTCCGCGAAAACCTTGAAAGCCGCTGGACGCTGACGCCGCTGGCCCACCGTACGGGTGGCCCCGCGCGCTATGTGAAGGTCGAGGAAACCGGCGGTCAGCTCGGCTTCATCACACCGCTCACCCACAATTTCTGCGAAGGCTGCAACCGCGTCCGCCTCACCTGTACCGGCCAGCTCTATATGTGCCTCGGCCAGGAGGACAAGGCGGATCTGCGGGCGGTCATGCGGGATAATCCGGGGTCTGATGAAGCACTGATCGCAGCAATTGACGAAGCGATCAGCCGCAAGCCCAAGGGCCATGATTTCGTGATCGACCGCCCCGGCAGCGCACCTGCCGTACCGCGCCACATGTCCGTCACCGGTGGCTGACCGGAAGGCGGCTGACCAGAGTGTGAGTGTCAGTCCCGCCCGCCGGGAATGGCCGTGAGCGTGATGACGCTGCCCTCGCGATAGACCTCAAGCCGCGCCTTCTTGCCCAGTTGCTCCGCCGTCAGCAGCCGGTGCAGATCATCCACGCCGCCCACTTCCTGCCCGCCAAAGGACAGGATGATGTCGCCGGGCGCGAGCCCGGCCTGGGCCGCCGGCGTGCCGGCTTCCATCTGCGCCACGCGGATTGCGCCCATGGTCTTGCGCTTGAGTTCCCGCCGCAGGCGCTGCGGCAGTTCGATGGTCTGCGCCCCCAGGCCCAGATAGCTCCGCCGTACCTTGCCGTATTTGAGGATTTCCCCCACCACATATTTCGCCGTGTTGGACGCGATGGCGAAACACAGCCCCTGCGCCCCAGCAATGACGGCGGTGTTGATGCCCACGACAAGCCCGTCCGGCGTCACCAGCGGCCCGCCTGAGTTGCCCGGGTTCAGCGGGGCATCCGTCTGCAATACGTCGTCGATCAACCGGCCGGACTGGCTGCGCAGGGACCGGCCGAGCGCTGAAATTACCCCGGTCGTCACCGTGCAGTCAAACCCCAGCGGATTACCGATCGCGATCACCAATTGCCCCTGCCGCAGGGCCGAGCTGTCGCCCAGCTCAGCCCATTCGCGATGCTTGCCGGGCAGCCGCACGATGGCAATGTCCGTGTCCGGATCAGCGCCCACCACCTCCGCCTCGGCTTCCGTCCCGTCCCGGTAGATCGCCTTCAGCACCCGCGCGCCGTTCACCACATGGCTGTTGGTCAGCGCATAGCCGTCCGGCGTGAAGATGAAGCCTGAACCCGAGCCGGTGGCCTGGCCCATCGGCGTGGGCTTGCCCTCCACCTGCAGATGCACCACCGAGCCGGTGACGGCATCAGCGGCATCCGCCACTGCCTGGCTGTAGGCGTCCAGCGGATTGCCGTTACGGCGGCGCGGTTTCTTTGCTCTGTTGCGCGGCGAGAACAGACCCAACGCAAGTCCTCCATCCACAAGGCGGAAATGATCCCGGTTCCGATGTCGAGTTTGTCGGCAGGGCGGTCGGGTGACAACCACAACCGCAAACCCGGCATAGCAGCATCACATCTCAGCAAAATCACACCGGCGCAATTCCCTGCGCAAGAGTCGGTTAATTCGAGCTGGAATAAGCTATGCTGCGCGTGGGAAGTGAGTCTCTTCCCGCAGGGGGCGGTCCGGGAGCCTTGGCAGGGTGCCGCGGGACCGCGTGAGGGGCAGTTTTAGTTTCAAAGTCTGTATGGTGTATCCGATCGAGAATGCGGCGCCGGCCTTGCTGTCGCCTGATAATCAGAAATTGCTGGACCACTGGATCGCCCTGAGGGGCAGCGAGCCATTGCCCCGGCGATCACATTTTGACCCGATGGCCATCCCGGCCTTCCTTCCATACACCGTCATGCTCGAACCCACGGCGCCGGGCGTGGCGCTGATCCGCACCTTCGGCAGCGAGCTTGTGCGGCGGCTGGGCCTCGACCCCACCGGCGAAAACCTGCTCACGCTCTATCCAGCCGATGAAAGCGCGGATATCGCGTCCTATTGGGAGCAGCTTGTGTCGGAGAAGCTGGTTGGCGCATCCCAGACCCAGTGGTCCACGACCTCGGGCTATCAGGTGACATCCGAAAATCTCTGGCTGCCCTTCCTCGGCGACGACGGCACGATCACCCGTGTGCTCGGCTCGATCCGTGAGATCACCGAGGAAATGGCGCCGACGGAAGATCTCGGCGGCTCAGTCAGCAATGCCCACCGAGCTTCCCAGCGGGGCTGCTACCGTTTCTGACACCGCAGCCACAAATCGGTGACTTGAAAGTGACCGCCGGGCTGTCAATCTAGCCTTGCAGACAGGTTCTCTGCTGCGCTGGAGACGGGCTGGGTGATGTCTTTGCTGCGCTGGCTGTTTGGCCGCCCGCATTCCCGACCTAGGTTGGATAACGACCCATCGTCTCCCATGGCGGCGCCGGACTGGGCGCCCGTGCCTGATGGTGCTGTGCCTGAGGGCACATCGGCAGTGTCTGTCTCGCATTCCGTGGGTCCCCACCTCGCGGATGAGCGCGTCTCCCTGGCCCCGGCGGCTCCGACAGAAGAAAGAAGAACCACCATGAAAGCATCAGACCTTTTTGTCCGCTGCCTGGAAGAAGAGGGCATCACCCACATCTTCGGCGTGCCCGGCGAGGAAAATGCCGACTTCATGATGTCGCTCGAAAACTCGTCGATCCAGTTCATCCTCACCCGGCATGAGCAGGGCGCAGCCTTCATGGCGGAAGTCTATGGCCGCCTCACCGGCAACCCCGCAGGCTGTCTGGGCACGCTTGGCCCCGGTGCCACCAACCTCATCACCGGCGTCGCCGATGCGAACATGGACCGCGCGCCCATGCTGGTGCTGACCGGGCAGGGCGCCACCGCCCGCCAGCACAAGGAAAGCCACCAGATCATGGACGTGGTCGGCATGTATGAGCCGGTCACCAAATGGGCCTATTCAGTCCACCACGCCGACGCGATCCCTGAGATCATCCGCAAGGCCGTGCGCGTGGCCCGCACCGAAAAGCCCGGTGCCGTGCTGGTGGAATTGCCCGAAGACGTGGCCAAGCACGAAACCGACCGCGCGCCCATGGAACCGCGCCGCTTCCGGCGCCCCGGCCCTGACGACAAGATCGCCGACCGCGCCTTCGACATGCTGCGCAACGCCAAGCGGCCGCTGATCATTGCCGGCAACGGCGCGATCCGGAAGCGCGCCTCGTCCCAGCTGCGCACCCTGTGTGAGCGCACCGGCATCGGCGTGCTCTCCACCTTCATGGGCAAGGGCGCCGTTGATATGGATGCGGATTATTGCCTCTACACCATCGGCCTCGGCCAGCGGGATATCGGCTCGCTCGCCATCGAGGATGCCGACCTCATCATCACCCTCGGCTATGACATGGTGGAGTACCACCCGCATCTGTGGAACCCGGGCGGCAAGAAGGACATCATCCATATCGATTTCCTCCCCGCGGAGATCGACCGGAACTATCACCCCACCTGCGAGTTGGTAGGGGACGTGGCGCATTCCCTGTGGATGCTCAACGAGCGCGTCTGGCGCTTCAAGGATCAGCTCGACTTCGACCTTGAGCCCCAGCGCAAGATCCGTCACCGGATGAAGGAGGAGCTTGAGCTTCACGCGAGCGACGACACCGAAGGCGCAATCCGCCCGCAGAAGGCCCTGTGGGATGTGCGCCAGGCCCTGGGCAAGGACGACATCCTCCTGTCCGGCGTCGGCGCCCACAAGATGTGGATCGCCCGCCATTTCCAGTGTCATGAACCCAATACCTGCCTCATCCCCAACGGCTTCTGCTCCATGGGCATGCCGCTGCCGGGGGCCAT
This sequence comes from Pyruvatibacter mobilis, assembly GCF_012848855.1. Classification (NCBI taxonomy): domain Bacteria; kingdom Pseudomonadati; phylum Pseudomonadota; class Alphaproteobacteria; order Hyphomicrobiales; family Parvibaculaceae; genus Pyruvatibacter; species Pyruvatibacter mobilis. Next base: position 2,009,522 of record NZ_CP051630.1, on the reverse strand, counting down.
TGCCGCCCACATGGTGGCACCGGACCGCAAGATCTTCGCCATCGCTGGCGATGGGGATTTCATGATGAACGTGCAGGAAATGGAGACCGCCAGCCGCATGAACTCCGACATCACCGTCATGGTGTGGGAGGACGGCGGCTACGGCCTCATCTCCTGGAAGCAGGACAATGAGTTCAACCGCCATACCAATCTGAGTTTCACCAATCCGGATTGGCTCAAGCTGGCCGATGCTTTCGGCTGGCACGGCCAGTATGTCGCCAATGCTCGTGACCTGAAGGGAGCACTCGCAGATGCCCTCGCGCACAAGGGGCCTTCTCTCGTGGTTATTCCCATCGACTACCGGGAAAACGCCCTCCTCACCCAGCGCCTCGGACAGATCGACGTCAACATCTGACGCCCCGCCGTCAGACCCCGTCCTGTCCGGGCCGGACAATCCTCCGGCGCCGCCACGTCCCAACGGCAACAAGGAGACGCAGATGTCAGAGCACAGCCTGAAGAGCGAATACCCCTATTACCTGGCAAACGAGCCCCGCCAGCCCAACACCGATCTCGAGGTGGAAGACAAATATACCGGTGAGGTCGCCACCCGCGTCGCGCTTGCCGATGAGGCGGCGATTGATGAAGCCATTGCCGCAGCTGTCGAGGCGGCTGAACCCATGGCGAAGATGAAAGCCTATGAGCGCCGCGAGATCCTCGACCATTGCGTGAAGCGCTTTACCGAGCGGCAGGAAGAGCTTGCCCGTGCCCTGTGCATCGAAGCTGGCAAGCCCATCAAGGACGCGCGCGGCGAGGTCACCCGCCTTATCGAGACCTTCCGCATCGCCGCAGGTGAGGCCGAGCGCATCTATGGCGAAGTGATGCCGCTGGACAATGCCGAGCGCGCGTCAGGCTATCGCGGCATGTGGAAGCGCGTGCCCATCGGCCCGTGCTCCTTCATCTCGCCCTTCAACTTTCCGCTCAACCTGGCCGCCCACAAGGTGGCCCCGGCGCTGGCAGCCGGCTGCCCCTTCATTCTCAAGCCTGCGAGCCTCACGCCCATCGGCGCGCTGATCATCGGCGAGACGCTGGCGGAAACCGATCTGCCCAAGGGCGCGTTCTCCATTCTGCCCTGCCGCCGCGACGGTGCCCGCCTGTTCACCGAGGATGACCGCCTCAAGCTCCTCAGCTTCACCGGCTCTGCGGAAGTCGGCTGGGACCTCAAGGCCAAGGCCGGCCGCAAGCCGGTGATCCTCGAACTCGGCGGCAACGCGGCCTGCATCGTCGATGAGGATGCCGATCTTGAAGACGCCGTGGAGCGGATGATCTTCGGCGCCTTCTACCAGTCAGGCCAGAGCTGCATCGGCGTCCAGCGCATCCTGGTGCACGAGAAGGTCTATGACGACTTCAAGGCCCGCTTCGTCGAGGCCGCCTCGAAGTTGAAGGCAGGGAACCCCCACGACGAAGACACCTTCATCGGCCCGATGATCTCCGAAAAGGAAGCCGAGCGGCTGCATGGCTGGATCAAGGACGCCGAAGAAAAGGGCGCCAAAATCCTCACCGGCGGCAAGCTCGACGGCAAGATGCTGCAGGCCACCATCATGGAAGATGTACCCGACGGCTGCGATGCCGTGCGGGAGGAAGCTTTCGGCCCACTGGCCGTGCTGTCGCGCTTTGACGATTTCGAAGCCGCCCTGCACAAGGTCAATGACAGCCGCTATGGCCTTCAGGCGGGCGTTTTCACCCGCGACCTCTACAAGACCATGCAGGCCTGGGACATTCTTGATGTCGGCGGCGTGGTCGTCGGTGACGTGCCGTCCTGGCGTGTCGACCACATGCCCTATGGCGGCGTGAAGGATTCAGGCCTCGGTCGCGAGGGCATCCGCTGGGCCATCGAGGACATGACCGAAACCCGCCTCCTGGTGATCCGCGACCCCTCATAGGCCGCGCACCTCACTGGTTGCAGACACGCCCGCGCTCCGGTAATCAGCCGGGGCGCGGGCGTCGTCCTTCCGGATGCGCCTGGTCCATGGGGGCAAGCGGGGAGAGGCAGATTGCGCGAAAAGACTGCGGGATATGGCCTGCTGACCCTCAGCGTGCTGCTGGCTGTCATTCTGCTGCTGCTTGAAAAAGCCCCGCCCATCGCCGCAGGCCTGATGCTGCTGACAGCGCTCGTGGCGGCCGACTGGCGGCAGCTTGCCGCCACATTGCGCGCCCAGCCCGCCTATACGGTGCTCGCAGCCTTTCTCGTGTGGCTGCTCCTGTCATCCGCCTGGTCCATCGCAGGCGCGGAAGGTCTGGAGCGCGCGCTGCGCATCGCCCTGATGATTGCCGCAGCTGCCCTGCTGCCCGCAGCTTTCGCCGCGCTGCCCGTCTCAAGCCGCACGCTGGCACGCACCGGCATCGTCGCATCCTTTCTGCTGATGATCGGGCTGCTCTTTGTCGAAACCCTGTTCGACATGCAGATCCTCCGCGCCGCCCGCTATCTCTTCAATGGCGAGGTGTATGGCCAGGCGATCCCGCCCCTTGCCGCGCAGGAGCCGGGGCTGCACTACAGCACCAACGGCTATCTCGCCAACCGGCTCACCCATCTGGCGTCCGTCACCGGCATCATCCTGCTCCCCTTCGCCGGCTGGCTGTGGCACGCGCAGCGCAAGACAGGCGCTCTTGCCGTCTTCGCCCTTGGCTGCGTGGCCATTGCCCTGTCCCCGGCACAGACGCCGCTTCTCGCCATGGCTGGCGGGCTGGTCATCGCCGGCATCACGCTCATTCCCGCCGTGAGCCGCAGCAAGCTCACGGCACCCGCACTTGCAGCGCTTCTCGCAGCAGCCGTCATCGCAGCCCCCTTCATGGCAGAGCGCCTCTATGCAAGCGTGGGGGACAGCGTGAAGAGTGCTGACCCCAGCATCATTCACAGGCTCGCCATCTGGGACAACGCCGCCGCCCTCATCGCGCGGGAGCCCGTGACCGGCTATGGCATCGAGGCATCCCGCATCATCGGCCGTGGCGGTGTTGACCTGCCGGTGCTCGGCGCCGACAGCGCCATCCGCTTCGAAGCCCTGCCGCTGCACCCGCACAATGCTGCCATCCAGATATGGCTGGAGCTGGGCGGCATCGGCGCGCTTCTGTATGCGGTCCTGCTGTTCATCCTCACACAGATGATCTGGCGGCAGGCGCAGGGTCTGCTTCTTCGCGCAAGCCTCATGGGCGGCTGGGCGTCGGCGGTAGCCATGCTGCATCTCAGCTATGGGGTCTGGCAGTTCTGGTGGATCGCCACCCTGGGCATGATCGTCGCCATGCTGCTGATCCTGGTCCGGCAGGAAGGCTCAAGCTGATGCACAACGCCTTTCTCGCCGCCCTTGCGATCATCACCCTGTCGCTCAACCTCGTTGCCGTGGTGCTCGTCTGGGCCAGCACCCGTCAGCTTGATGTGCCCAATGAGCGCAGCTCCCACACGGTGCCGACACCCCGTGGCGGCGGCATCGCCATTGTCCTGTCGGCGTTTGCGGGCCTGTGGGTCCTCTGGCATGGCGGCCACGTCGCTGACAGCCTGGCACTTGCACTGGCAGGGGCAGGGGGGCTCGTCGCCCTTGTCGGCTTCCTGGATGACCGGCTCAACCTGCCGGCCCTGCCGCGCCTCATCGCGCAGCTGGCGGCCGCGTGTTTTGCCGTTCTTGTCATCGGTGGCATCCCGCCGGTGCCGGTGGGCGGCACAATATTTGTGCCCGGCCTCGCAGGCACCATCCTTGCCGTCATCGCCCTCGGCTGGCTCATCAACCTCACCAATTTCATGGACGGGATCGACGGCCTTGCCGGCAGTCATACGCTGTTCGTGGGGGCTGCGGGCGGCGCCATGCTGATCGGCGCAGGTGAGGCGGGCGCTGGCGCCTTTCTCATCCTGCTGGGCGCGGCTGCCCTCGGCTTTCTTATGTTCAACTGGCCGCCTGCCCGCATCTTCATGGGCGATGTCTCGTCGGGCTTCATCGGCCTTGTCACGGGCACTGTCGCCATCGCGACGTCAGACAGCGTCAGCCTGTGGGCCTGGGGCATTCTGATGACCCCCTTCATCGCCGACGCCACCGTCACGCGCGCCATGCGGGTCATTCTGTACAGGGATCTCTTCGGCGCCCACCGCGCTCACGTCTATCAGCGCCTGTCCCGCCGCTGGGGCGGGCACCAGCCGGTGGTGCTGGCCTTCTGGGCCCTGTCGCTGGGGGCCATGCTGCCCCTGGCCCTCAAGGCCACGCATCACCCGGAGAATGGCTGGCTCATCCTCGGCATCACCTGGACAGTCGCCTTCGCCGCCGCGTTCCTGCTCGGCGCAGGGCGCGACGACGAAGAAATCCCGTCAGCCTGACGGCCTAGAAGAACGCCTGAAGCCCCGTCTGCGCCCGACCCAGAATGAGGGCGTGCACGTCGTGGGTGCCCTCATAGGTGTTGACCGCTTCCAGGTTCATCACGTGGCGGATCACGTGATACTCGTCCGACACGCCATTGCCGCCATGCATGTCACGCGCCTGCCGCGCGATATCCAGCGCCTTGCCGCAATTGTTGCGCTTGATGAGCGAGATCATCGGCGGGGCGGCGCGCTTTTCGTCGAACAGCCGGCCGACGCGCAGCGCTGCCTGCAGTCCGAGTGAAATCTCCGTCTGCATGTCGGCGAGTTTCTTCTGGATCAGCTGCGTCTGCGCCAGCGGGCGGCCGAACTGCTTGCGGTCCACCGTGTACTGACGGGCCTGATGCCAGCAGAATTCCGCAGCCCCCATGGCACCCCAGGCAATGCCGTAGCGCGCGCGGTTAAGGCAGCCGAACGGCCCCTTGAGGCCTTCCACATTCGGCAGCAGGTTTTCCGCCGGCACGAACACATCGCTCAGCACGATCTCGCCGGTGATCGACGCGCGCAGCGAGAACTTGCCCTCGATCTTCGGCGTCTCGAAGCCCTCAAAGCCGCGCTCGACCACGAAGCCGCGGATCGTGTCCTTGCCGTTGTCGTCGGCGAGCTTCGCCCACACAACGGCAAGGTCGGCGATCGGTGAATTGGTGATCCACATCTTCGCGCCGTTGAGGATGTAGCCGCCATCCACCGGCTTCGCGCGCGTCACCATCCCGCCGGGGTCAGACCCGTGATCCGGTTCCGTGAGGCCGAAGCAGCCGACCCATTCGCCGGTGGCGAGCTTCGGCAGATATTTCATCCGCTGCTCTTCGGTGCCGTAGGCATAGATCGGGTGCATCACAAGCGATGACTGCACACTCATCGCCGAGCGGTAACCGGAGTCGACGCCTTCCACCTCGCGGGCGATCAGCCCGTAGGAGACATAATTGAGTCCCGCGCAGCCATAGGCTTCCGGGATCGTCGAGCCGAGCAGGCCCAACTCGCCCATCTCGTTCATGATCTCGCGGTGAAATACTTCGTTGCGGTTCGCCTCGCGCACCCGCGGCATCAGCTTGTCCTGGCAATAGGCCTTGGCGCTGTCGCGGACCATGCGCTCGTCTTCCGTCAGCTGGTCTTCCAGGTAGAACGGGTCTTCCCAGGAAAACGGCGCGGAGGCTTCCGGCGACGGGTCAAACGGCTTGTCGGCCGCACCAAGCTTGATGGCTTCGGACATTCTCTTACTCCGTCAGATGTGAGGCGCGGACACTAGCCTGTTGCCGTAGGGGCAACAAGGCTCTCAGCCGTATCAGCCTTTGCGGCAATAGGCCGTCAGGTCGTCCGCCAGATGGTCGAACATCAGGCGCATGCGGCGGCTGGTGCGCAGGTCTTCATGCATCACGATCCATATATCCAGCGCGAAATCTAGCGCATCCGGCAGAAAGGCAATGAGCCCGTCCCGCCGGCCAAGGGGATATTGGCAGATGCCGATGCCATAGCCGGCCTTCAGCATCGCATATTGCGTGTAGTCGCTATCCGCCCGGAAGGCGAACATGTCCCGGTTGAGAGGCAGATTGAGCTGGCCCGGATCGCGGATCGACGGGGCCCGGTCAAATCCGATGACCGGGTGGCGGAACACATCCTCAACACGCTCGGGCAGCCCGTGCCGGGCCGCATACTGGGGATGGGCGTGCAGGCCCAGCGCCACGCTGCCCGCCTTTTTGGCAACAAGCGCCGTCTGTGTCGGTCGGGTCATGCGGATGGCGATATCCGCGTCCCTCCGCAGCAGGTCCTGATTACGGTTGGAAATCACCAGTTCCAGATCAATGCGCGGATGCTGCGCCCGGAAACGGGTAAGGATCGGCGGCAGCACTTCCGTGCCGATCATCTCGCTTGCGGTCAGCCGCACCGTGCCCCGGTCTTCTTCAGCGTCCCCCGACGCTGCCCGTTCCAGTGCCGCCGCGGCACTCGCCATCGCTTCCGCATGGGGCACCAGCGCCAGCGCACCCTCCGTCGGCGTCAGCCCGGATCGTGATCTTGTGAACAGCGGCACCCCGAGCGCTGCCTCCAGCGCATCCATGTGGCGGCCGATGGTCGGCTGGGTAAGCCCCAGCGCCCGCGCTGCGCCGGACAGGCTGCCTTCGCGGATTACCGCCAGGAAGGAGCGGTACATCTCCCAGCCGGGCCCTGTGCCGGAGATGCCGCTCTGCGGAAGTTTGGGGTCGGATGACATGCCTCATGATATACATAATTGAATAGATAAGAACCGATTATCGCGAATTTATATGCGTCAGGACATAGCCCATCTTTCATCCATCGATGATGACGGGAGATGACCATGACAATGATGACGGAACAGACGGCCCCGCTGGCGCTTGTGCTCGGGGCAAGTGGCGGCATTGGCAGCGCGGTGGCGGCAGCGCTGGTGAAGCAGGGGTGGCGCGTCCGCGCCATGGCCCGCAAGCCCCGCAAGGCAGCCCGTACCCCCGGCCTCACCGGTGTGGACTGGGTCAGGGGCGATGCCATGCGCAGTGCCGACGTGATGCGGGCCGCCGAGGGCGCGGAGCTGATCTTCCACGGCGTCAACCCGCCCGGCTACCGCAATTGGCGGGGTCGCGTCCTGCCCATGCTCGAGAGCACCATCGCCGCTGCCAGGGCTCACAAGGCCCGCATCGTGTTTCCGGGCACGGTCTACAATTACGGGCCCGATGCAGGCGCGGTGGTCGCGGAGGACGCGCCTCAGAACCCTGTCACCCGCAAGGGAAAGCTCCGGGTACAGATGGAAAACCGCCTCCACCAGGCGTCCGTCGAGGGTATCCCGGTCCTGATCGTGCGGGCGGGGGATTTCATCGGCGGCACGGTGGCGAACAACTGGTTCGCCCAGGGCGTCGTCACCCCGGGCAAGCCGCTGCGCAAGATCACCTATCCGGGCAGGCACGAGGTGGGCCATGCCTGGGCCTATCTGCCAGACGTTGCTGAGACGTTTGCGCAGCTCATCGCGCGGCGGGAGGAGCTGCCCCTCTTCGCCCGCTTCCACTTCAATGGCTACTGGTTTGAGAACGGCATCGATCTCGCCCATGCGACACGGGCGGCAGCGGGTGACGACACCCTGCCGATCCGCCGCTTTCCCTGGTGGCTGATCCGGCTCCTGTCACCGGTGGAGGAGACATTCCGCGAGATGCTGGAGATGCGCTATCTCTGGCAGCGGCCCATGCGCCTCGACAATGCGAAGCTTGTGGCATTCCTCGGGGTAGAGCCGCACACACCGGTGGTCACCGGCCTGCGTCAGGTGCTCGAGGAACTGGACTGTGTCCCGGCGGATGAAACGCTGCCGCGTGCGGCCCGCATCCCGGCGGCGGAGTAGGGCGGATGCTCTGTTTCTTCGAGCGGCGCCTTGCCCTGCGGCGTCTCAGAACAAAGGCCTGTGGCTGCCATGCGCAGCCACAGGCCCCTGAATGTCGTGAAGATTATTCCGCGGCTGCCTTGGTCGCAGCGGCATCGCCGATAAGGCGGCCATTGAAGTCGTTCACCGCATCGCGGAACTGTTCTTCCAGCCGGTCAATCAGCTCGCCCACGGCGGGGGCATCCTCAATGGTGCCGATGCCCTGACCAGAGCCCCAGATGTCCTTCCAGGCCTTCGACTTGGTGTTGCCGCCTGAGCCGAAATTCATCTTCGACTTGTCCGCTTCCGGCAGATTGTTCGGGTCCATGCCCGCATCCACGATGGACGGCGCCAGGTAGTTGCCGTGCACACCGGTGAACAGGTTGGAATAGACGATGTCTTCCGCCGCGTGCTTGATCAGCGATTCCTTGTAGGCCGGGTCCGCATTGGCTTCCTGCGTGGCGATGAAGCGCGTGCCCATATAGGCAAAGTCAGCACCCATGGCGAGCGCACCGGCAATCGACGCCCCGTCCGACATGGCGCCCGACAGGATGACCGTGCCGTCGAACCATTCCTTCACCTCGCGCACCAGCGCAAATGGCGACAGCGTGCCTGCATGGCCACCGGCACCGGCGCACACAAGGATCAGCCCGTCCACACCCTGCTCGGCAGCCTTCTTGGCGTGCTTCACATTGATCACGTCGTGATAGACCACGCCGCCATAGGAATGCGCGGCTTCCACCACGAAGGCCGGCGGACGCAGCGACGTGATGATGATCGGCACTTCGTGCTTCTTGCAGATCTCCATGTCGTGCTCGAGACGGTCATTCGACGAATGACAGATCTGGTTGACGGCAAACGGCGCCACCTTCTTGTCCGGGTTGGCGGCCTGGTACTCCGCCAGTTCCGTCTTGATACGGACGATCCACTCTTCCAGCACTTCCGCCGGACGCGCATTGAGCGCCGGGAAGGAGCCGATAATGCCCGCCTTGCACTGCGCAATGACGAGTTCAGGGCCGGACACGATGAACAGCGGCGAGCCGATCACCGGCATCCGCAGGTTGTCACGGATATGGGCAGGAATGGCCATGGGGTCTCTCCAGGATCAAAAGAGGGCACATCGGCCCGAAAGTCTTTGCAGGATATTTGGCCCGCAGGCCCCACTTGTCCAGTTCATGGATGAACAGTATCCCAGCCATTTATGAACGGGTGCCCGAACAGTCAGGCCACCTTCCTCATGATCTTGATGACGCCCTGCGGGTCTGCATCAACCATTCGCAGCAGTGTCCGGGCGGCTCCGTCTGGATCGCGCCGGCCCTGCTCCCAGCCCCTGAGTGTGCCTACCGGGACGCCGAAATACGCAGCAAATTCGGGTTGCGTCATGCCGGTTTTGCGGCGGATGCGTCGGGCATCGATCTTATCGGGAATATGCACCTTCGCACCAGTGCGCTTGCCTTGGGCAAATTCAAGGGCCTCACGCGCACCGGCAAGAATGCTGTCTCCAGCCTTGGTCATTTCGCGTACTCCTTCTTAATCGCGACCGCGACAGACTTCAGGGCGTTGCGTTCGGCCTGTGTAAGATTGGCTTTCTGACCTTTGCTGAAAACGTCGATCAAAAAGACAGGCATCGTGTCACCACTGAAAAAATGCACCGTCCGAACGCCACCGCTTTTCCCTCTGCCGGGCAGGGCGAAGCGGCCCTTACGAAATCCGCCAGTGCCCTGCATCGCATCCCCAAATGCCGGATTGCGCGAGATCGTTGTTTTGATCAGATCGATCGTTGCCTCGTCCAACCCGATGGCAGCAGCGCGCTTCTGGAAATGCGCTGTCTCCACGACGGTTTGAGGTGTCTTCATCGCATCATCTTATACGTCAATGACGTAGTATGTCAATGACGCATGAGGGGGGGTGAGGATTGGTTAAACACGGCCCGTTCTTCATTTCCACCTCACACCTTGCCCAACAGCTTGTCCCGGTCGGTTTTCGCCGTGTCTGCAATGAAATCCAGCACCGCACGCACCGCTGGCGTGTTGGTGAGGTCCGGATGTGCCAGCACCCATACTTCGGTGGCGCTGAACAGTTTCTGCGGCGACACCCGCACAAGGTCGTCATGGCTGTCGCCCATCAGGCAGGTCAGCGGCGCGATGCCGGAATGGTTGCGCACCGCGCTCACCATGTCGGCCATGGACGAGCAGCGCAGATACATCGGCGTCCCGCGTGTCACATGCTTGGCCCAGCGCGACAGTTCCGCCTCATCCGCTTCCCCGGCAAAGCCGATCAGCCGGTGCTGCTTCCACTCTCCCCGCTGGGTCGGCAGTCCGTGCGTCTCCGCATAGTGGCGGGACGCATAGAAGGCGACACCACAGCGCGCGATCTTGCGGCCGACGAGATTTTCCTCGCCCGGCCCGTAAAGCCGGATCACGATATCCGCTTCCCGCCGCGTGACGCTCGCGGGCCACGTATCCGTCACGAATTCGATCTCGATCTCCGGATATGCCTCGCTGAACGCCACCATGTGCGGCATCAGCCAATAGCCCGCCAGCGTGGCAGCAGTGGAGACGCGGACAATCCCCTGCGGCGTACCGCTGGCAGCCGACACCGCGTGCCCTGCCCGCAGCACGGCGGTGGCGATATCGTCCGCTTCCGCCTTCAGCTTCTCGCCTGCTGGCGACAGGCCGAAGCCGTCATTGGTCTGCACGAACAGGCGCGTGCCGAGGGACTTTTCCAGTTCGGCGATCTTGCGGCCCACCGTGGCGTGGCTCAGCTTCAGACGGCGTCCGGCGCCTGAATAGCTGCGTGCCTCGGCCACGGCCAAAAAGACGCGATACAGATCCCAGTTTGCCTGGCTCATGGTCTCAGCCTCCCCGGCCGCGGATTCCCTTGCGTCATGACGCGGCCTGCACTGATTTTGGCGGAGCGCTGAACATCCATGAACAGGCGGACGGGTGCAAGGGGGCAGAAAGTCCTGTTAAAACAGACCCCGAACGCTAGTCTTTGTGCCAACAGCAACAAGCAAGCTTGAGGGAGAAACCATGCTCAAGACACGCTTTACGGAGATGTTCGGCGTCGAACATCCCATCGTCCAGGGTGGCATGCAGTGGGTCGGCAAGGCGCCGCTCGTGGCCGCCGTCGCCAATGCGGGCGGCCTCGGATTCATCACCGCACTGACCCAGCCCACACCGGAAGATCTCGCCAAGGAGATCGCCCGCTGCAAGGAAATGACCGACAAGCCCTTCGGCGTGAACCTGACGATCCTGCCGGCCATCAAGCCGCCGCCCTACGCGGAATACCGCGCCGCCATCATCGAAAGCGGCGTGAAGATTGTTGAGACCGCAGGCTACAAGCCGCAGGAGCATGTGGACCACTTCAAGGAACACGGCATCAAGGTCATCCACAAATGCACCGCCGTCCGCCACGCCCTGTCGGCTGAGCGCATGGGCGTTGATGCCATTTCCATCGACGGTTTCGAATGTGCGGGCCATCCCGGCGAGGATGACATCCCCGGCCTGATCCTCATCCCGGCGGCTGCCGATAAGGTGAAGATCCCGATGATCGCCTCCGGCGGCTTCGGTGATGCACGCGGCCTCGTGGCAGCCCTCGCCCTGGGTGCCGAAGGCATCAACATGGGCACGCGCTTCTGCGCCACCCAGGAAGCCGACATCCACGACAAGGTGAAGCAGCAGATGATCGAGAACGACGAGCGCTCGACCAATCTGATCTTCCGCACCTTGCACAACACTGCCCGCGTGGCCAAGAACGCTGTGTCCGATGAAGTGGTGGCCAAGGAGCGTGAAGGCGCGAAGTTCGAGGACATCCAGCACCTCGTCTCCGGCCAGCGCGGCAAGGTTGTCTATTCCGAAGGCGATCCGGACCACGGCATCTGGTCCGCCGGCCTCGTCCAGGGCCTGATCCACGACATCCCGACGGTGCAGGAACTGCTGACCCGTATCGTCACCGAGGCGGAAGGCATCATCCGCGGGCGTCTGTCGGGCTTCGTGTCCGGCGGTGCCGCCCAGGCTGCCGAATAATCAGCCTCCAGGACCGAACAGAACAGCCCCGGGCGCGTATGACAGCGTCCGGGGCTTTTTGTTAGAGAACGATCAGCACCAGCCCGGCCACCACCAGTCCGATGCCCGCAAGCTCAGGCCCGTTGGTCCGCTCCCGGAAGATGAGGGCAGATGTCAGGAGCGCGAACACCAGCTCAATCTGCCCCAGCGCCTTCACATAGGCCGCGTTTTCCAGTGCAAAGGCCGTGAACCAGCCGATTGATCCGATGACGCTGGCAATGCCCACGGCCAGTGACGGCCGCCAGCGCTGAAAGCTCTGCCGGAGCGACGCACGGTCCCGCCAGATGAGCCAGCCGGTCATCAGTACCGATTGCCACAGCAGCGTGCAGGCAAGCGTCATGGCAGCCGACACCGCAAACCCATTGGCCTCAAGCGACAGCGCCGCCGCCCGGTAGCACACCGAAGCAATGGCAAAGCCCGCCCCGCAGCCGATCCCCATCAGCGCCACCGGCGATGCGAGGGATGCCACCAGGTTGCGCGGCATCAGCGCCGTCCGCGCCATGGAAAGCGCAATGACACCCGCAAGGCTCACCAGAATGCCGACCAGCGCCAGCGGACCAACCTGGTCCCCCAGCACCACGAAGCCGATCACGGCAGCCTGCACGGTTTCCGTCTTTGAGTACGTCGTGCCCACCGTGAATACGCGAAGGGCGAATATGCGCACCAGCAGCACAGCCGCGACGACCTGTGCGGCCCCACCCAGTAAAATCCACCCGGCAAAGGCCAGGTCAGGCGCGGGCAGGGGCTCCCCTGTCGCCCCCAGCAGCACCGCGAGATAAAGCGCGGCGAAGGGCAGGCCGTAGAGGAAGCGCACATAGGACGCTCCCGTCGCCGTCAAATCGGCGGCGAGCTGTTTCTGCAGGGCAGAGCGGATGTTCTGCGCGAACGCAGCCAGCAGCGTGAAAGCGATCCAGAGCGGCATGAAAGACCCGAGGGAAAGAAGCCGCCCCTTTTACGCCTGCGGGCGCTAGTCGTCGATGGCGGCATACACCAGCTGCTGGAACTGCCGGCGCAGCGGATAGGCGCCTGATGGCATCAGCTGCGTCATCAGGATCGCGATCATCTCTTCAACAGGATCAATCCAGAAGATCGTGCTGGCCGCACCACCCCAGTAATAGGTGCCGTTGGGTCCGGTAATCTGCGCCTTCGCCTCATCCACCGTCACGGCGAAGCCGAGGCCGAAGCCGATGCCCGCATTGGTGGTCTCGGAGAACGCGCCTTGGGCAAAGCCCTCAAGGTCGCGCCCGTCGGGCAGGTGGTTTTGCGTCATCAGTGCGATTGTGGGGCGCGACAGAAGCCGGGTGCCGTCCGGCGCCGTGCCGCCGCGCAGCATCATCTGGCAGAACTTGAGATAATCCGCCTGCGTCGATACCAGCCCGCCGCCGCCGGACATAAACACCGGCGGCTTCGCATAGCGCCCGGTCTCCGGGTCGTCGAATAAGTCAAAGCTGCGCGTCTTCGGGTTGCGCTGGTAATTGGCCGCAAAGCGCGGCATCTGCTCCGCGCTCACCTGGAAATCCGTATCCGTCATGCCCAGCGGCGCAAAGATGCGGGTGCGGAAGAACTCGATCAGCGACAGGCCGGAGACGACTTCCACCAGCCGGCCCAACACATCGGTTGACACCGAGTAGCTCCACGCTTCACCCGGATTGTGCAGCAGCGGCATGCGGCCCAGCCGCTTGCAGAATTCCTCAAGATCGGCGGTGGTGAGGTCCACCCCACCGATCTGGAAGTGGCGGTAGGCCTCATCCACCGGGTGCACTTCCATGAACCCATAGGTGAAGCCTGCCATATGGGTCAGCAGATCACGGATCGTCACCTGACGGCTCGCAGCCTTGGTCACCATGCCGCGCGCAGGCCCGCCCGCATAGACCTTCAGGTCCCCCAGTTCCGGGATATAGCGGCCAATCTCGTGTTCAAGCTGAAAGCGGCCTTCTTCGTAGAGCATCATCACCGCAACCGAGGTGATGGGCTTCGACATGGAATAGATGCGGAAGATCGTGTCCTGCGCCATGGCGCGGCCGCGCGCGACATCCATCTGGCCCTGCACGCCGAAATGCGCCAGCTCGCCCTTGCGCCACACCAGGGTGGAGACGCCGGCCAGCTTCTTGTTATCCACATAGGTCTGGAAGAACGGAACGATCCGGCTCAGTCTTTCCGGACACATGCCCGCTTTCTTGGCGGCGGTTTCAGGGTCGGAAATGAGCGGAGCGTTCATGATGCTGTTGGCCTGTTCTTCTGTTCTTCGGGATAGCTGATCGCGGCGATGAGGTCGCTGGCCAGGCGGGACTCATAGACGGGCACCTCCATGCCCTTTTCCAGGTCGAAGGCCTGCCACAGCCCCATGCTCTTCTCGATGCGGAAGCTCGGATGGGTCCAGCCGCAGCGATAGGCCAGCACGCAGGGCGTGCCGTCTTCGCCGGTCACAAGATCGATGTCGAGGGGAGAGCTGGATGCAGCCTGAAAAAGCCTGCGCCGGTCGCGCTCGGTAATCCGGTCAAGCGGAAGCTGAATGACTTCGCCCACTTGGTTCCCCCACTCCTGCCGGCGGCAGCCTCAGGGGCGCGCGGCGCTTGTTCCTGCCGCCGGGCGGTTCTCGGAAAACCGGCATCCGGGGCGTCATGTTCTGCCGCGCATTGTTGGATAGACGGCGGGCAGGGGCAAGCAGAGTCTGGCCTGCCGGGTCCCGCTGGCGCGGATTCCCGTCAGCAGCCTTACCGAAATGTAAGAAGGTGTGACGAATCTGCTGTGGATGGAATGGGGATGGCCTCGGCCCCAGCGTGCGGGCGCCTCAGGCCGGTGCCCCGAAACAGTCAGCCGCCTTGCGGATCCAGCGTTTCACTTCCTCGCCCTGGGCCTCGTGGCTGTCCCCGTGGCGCACCAGGATCAGGTCTTTTTCGGGCACCAGCACGATATATTGCCCGCCATATCCATTGGCCGACCACGTGCCGGGCCCTGCAATCTCACGCCACCAATGAGCGCCGTAGCCCTGAAACTCGTCCGCGCCTGTCGGCACCTTGCTCTGGGTGCGCGCATAGTCCGCCCAGCCATTCGGCAGGATCTGTTCATCCCGCCACCAGCCGCCCCGCAAATAGAGCAGGCCGAACTTGGCGAAGTCCCGCGCCGTCATGAAGCAATAGGACGAGCCGACCCACACCCCCTGACCGTCAAATTTCGGGATCGCCGACGAGATGCCGATGCGGTCGAAAAGTTCGGTCTGCATGAAGGCGCCGAAATCCTGCTGGCTCAACAGGTCACCGCCCCCCAGCACGCGCGACAGGGCGCGCGACAGGATGTTGGTGGTGCCGCTTGAATAGTTGAAGGCACTGTCCACCGGATGCACCAGCGGCTTGCTCGCCGCGTAATGGCCCATGTCGTCCTTGCCGTCACCGAACAGCATGGCGATGGTGTCGGAGATGTCCCCGTCCACATAGTCTTCGTCGAACTGAAGCCCGCTTGCCATGCGCAGCAGCTGGTCCCAGGTAATCTCCGCACGCAGATCACCCTGCGGCCATTCAGGCGCGCCCAGCGGCTCGAAGATGTTGATCTTCCCCTGGCCGACGGCAATGCCGATCAGCGCCTGCAGAATGCTCTTCGCCATCGACCATGACGGATAGGTCTGCGCGGCTCCATAGCCGTCCGCATAGGCCTCCACCACCAGCTTGCCCCCCTGCACGGCAAGGAACGCATGCGTGGGGCCCATATCCGCCGGGCCCTTACCGTCGCCCGCAGGATCCGAGAAGGCGTGATCGAGAAGATCGCCAAGCGCCACGTGGTCGGCGGAGGCGGCGGTGCCTGTCGGCCAGTCAGAACCGGCAGCGTCTGCGGTGGGCCAGTCAACCCCATGGGGCTGGGCGGGAAGGGGCGGGAGGTCATGTGTCTCGGTCATGGGCCGAACAGTGCCATAGATGCCCCTGATCGCAACCCGGATTTGCGCATTGCGCGCAGATTTTTCTCCCTTAGTCTTTGTCGCCACAACCGCCGCATAAACGGCGCGCTTCAGGGAGAGTCCACCATGTCATTGCCCCGCCTGCATCTTGAAGGAGACCGGTTCGTCGATGAGGCGGGCCGGCACGTCATCCTGCGCGGGGTCAATCTGGGTGGTGATTGCAAGGTGCCCTTTCCCGATGGCGGCACCCATATCCCCACCGATTTCGCCGATCACCGCGAGGTGAGTTTCGTCGGCCGCCCGTTCCCCCTGAGCGAGGCCGAGGAACATCTGGGCCGCCTCCGGCACTGGGGTTTCAACTGCCTCCGCCTGCTCACCACCTGGGAAGCCTGCGAGCATGAAGGCCCCGGCAAATATGACGAGGCCTATCTCGACTATTTTGCCGAAATCTGCCGCCTTGCGGGGGAGTACGGACTATATGTCTTCATCGATTTCCACCAGGACGTCTGGTCGCGCATGTCCGGTGGCGACGGCGCCCCGGGCTGGACCTTCGAGAAGGCAGGCCTCGACTTCACCACCTTCCACGAGGCGGGCGCTGCCAAGGTGATGCAGCACTGCTACGACTATGCGCGCGGCGGCGGGCGGCAGGAGGACACTTACCCCACCATGACCTGGGCGCACAATTACCGCCGCCCGGGCAATGCCATCATGTGGACGCTGTTCTTCGCAGGCGAGGATTTCGCCCCCGGCCACGAGATCGACGGGCTTAACGCCCAGGCCTATCTGCAGCAACACTATATGGGCGCCATGCAGGAAGTGGCCCGGCGCGTGAAGGACATGCCCCATGTGCTGGGCTTCGACACGCTGAACGAGCCGGGCTCCGGCTGGATCGGCCAGGAGATGAGCCATCAGCACACGGAGAAAACAGAAGCACATCCCGAGCGCGTGATGCCCGGCCCCGCCTGGTCGCCTCTGGATGGCCTGCTGGTCGCTCGCGGCATTCCCCGCACCATCCCCGTCATGCGGTTTAATCCCGCCGAAATGAAAATGACCGTAAAGGGAGAGGAACGGGCCAACGAGAACCGTGTTTCCATCTGGCGCGACGGCGTGGCCTGCCCCTTCGAGCAGGCGGGCGCCTACCGGCTCAATGCCAATGGCGAAGCCGAAGACGTGAACGAGACCTTCTTCACCCGCAAGGACGGCAGGGAAGTCAGCCTTGAAGCCGATTACATGATGCCGTTCTTCTCCCGCGTGGCTGACGCCATCCGCGAGGTCAATCCGGACTGGATGGTCTTTGCCGAGCTCGACCCGCAGCGTGAATCAACCGAGGAAGGCTTCCCCGAAGGCGGGCCCGACAACACCGTCAATGCCAGCCACTGGTATGACGTGGTGACGCTCGTCACCAAGACCTTCCTCTACCCGACCTCGGTCAATCCCTTCACCGGCCGCACCATCGAAGGCCCGCAGGCCATCGAGGACCACTACACAAAACAGCTCGGCCGCACGAAGGACGCCGCCGAAACCCTCAATGGCGGCAAGGGCGCGCCGACCCTAATCGGCGAGTTCGGCATCCCCTATGATCTCGACAACGCCGCCGCCTACAAGGCCTGGGCTTCGGGCGACCGCAGCGAGAAACCGTGGGAGAAACACGTGATCGCGCTGGACCTGATGTACAACGCCCTCGACCGGCTGCTTCTCTCCTCCACCCACTGGAACTACACGGTCTCCAACAGCAACGATCAGATGATCGGCGATGCGTGGAACCAGGAGGATCTGTCGATCTTCTCCCGCGACCAGCAGGACAATCCGCACAGTAAGGATTCAGGCGGCCGCGCCCTCAAGGGCTTCTGCCGTCCTTACATACGGCGCGCCCAGGGCGAGATCGTCAGCCAGAAATTTGATCTGGCGCACCGCAAGTTCGTTGCCGAGATCAGCGTGGACAAGCAGTCCGGACCGACGGAGATCTACGTGCCGCGTCTGCATTACGGCTCCGGCTGCGACATCTCCCTCACCTCGGGCCGCGCTGAATTCGGCGGCGACGGCCAGGTGGTGATGATCAAGGACGTGGAGAGCAACCGGCTGGACATCGTCATCCAGCTCTCCGCCGGCGCCTGACCCCGCAAACCAACTACCGCTTTCCCTCCGACTCGACCGGAGGGCCCATGGGCATCTTGGACAGACCCTCCGGTCGAGTCGGAGGGAAAGCGGGTTGGGGTGGGAACACTGCCGAAGGAAAAGTCGGGTGCGCGCGGCTCAGGCCTTGCCTGTCACCAGCAGGCAGAAGGCGAACACTTCCGCCACCTCATGCAGCCCCTCGAAGCGGCCTGACTTGCCGCCATGGCCTGCTTCCATGTTGGTCTTGAGCAGCAGCAGATTGTCATCGGTCTTGAGCGCCCGCAGCTTGGCCACCCATTTCGCCGGCTCCCAATAGGTCACCCTCGGGTCCGCCAGCCCGCCCAGCGCGAAGATGGCCGGATAGTCCTTGGCCTCGACATTATCGTAGGGCGAATAGGCCGCGATCCAGTCATAAGCGTCCACATCGGCAATCGGGTTGCCCCACTCGTTCCACTCCGGCGGCGTCAGCGGCAGCGTGTCATCCAGCATCGTCGCCAGCACATCCACAAAGGGCACTTCGGCCACGATCCCGGCAAACAGGTCCGGCCGCATATTGGCAACGGCCCCCATCAGCATGCCGCCCGCGCTGCCGCCCTGCGCCACGATGCGGCCCTTGGCGGTGAAGCCCTCGGCGATCAGATGTTCCCCGGCCGCGATGAAGTCGGTGAAGGTGTTGGTCTTCTGCTTCAGCTTGCCCTGCCGGTACCACTGATAGCCCTTGTCCTTGCCGCCGCGGATATGCGCGATGGCATGGACAAAGCCGCGATCCACCAGCGATAGGCGCGCCACCGAAAACCCCGCCGGAATGGTGATGCCATAGGCACCATAGCCATAGAGCAGGCAGGGTGCTGACCCGTCCAGCGGCGTGTCCTTGTGATAGAGCAGGGAGACCGGCACCTGTTCGCCGTCCGGTGCCGTCGCCATCAGCCGCCGCGTCACATAGTCGGCGGGTTCGTGCCCGCTCGGCACCTCCTGCCGTTTCAGCAGAGTGCGGCCGCGCGTCGCCATGTCATAGTCATATTGCTCCGACGGCGTCGTCATCGACGAATAAGTGAAGCGGATCTGCGTCGTGTCATATTCATACCCGGCGGAGAGCCCCAGCGAATACGCCTCTTCATCAAACGCGATGGCGTGCTCCTCGCCTGACGCCATGTCGCGGATGATGGCGCGCGGCAGGCCCGCGTGACGCTCCAGCCGTGCCAGGTGCCCTTTGAGAGCGTAATGCGCCAGCAGCAGCGTGCCGGGGCGGTGCGGCACGAGGTCAGTCCAGCTGTCGAGCCCCGGCGTCTCAAGCGGTGCCTGCACCAGCTTGAAATCCTCGGCCCCGTCCCGGTTGGTGCGGATGATGAGATGGCCTTCCCATTCCTCCACGTCATATTCGTGGCCGTCCGTCCGCTCAGCGATCAGCACAGGCGCGCTCTCCGGCGTGTCCGACGGGATGAAGCGAATTTCAGAGGTCTGGTGATCGTGGCTGTCGATCAGGATCAGCCGCCCGCTCTGCGTCTGGCCGACACCGACGAAAAAGCCCGCATCCTTTTCCTCATAGACGCACACATCCTCAGCCACTTCCGTGCCGAGCCTGTGGCGCATCACCTTGCACGGCCGGTGATTGGCATCGAGCACCGTGTAGAACAGGGTGGTGTCGTCAGCCGACCACACCACACCGCCGGAGGTGTCGGGAATTTCATCCGTGAGCAGATCACCGGTCTCGAGATTCTTGATCCGGACCGTGAAATATTCCGACCCCGCCACATCAACGGAATAGGCCAGCAGTCGATGATCATGCGAGTGCGCAGCGTCGCCGATGCGGAAATAGCTCGTGCCTTCCGCAAGCTTCGGCCCGTCGAGAATGATCGCTTCCGCGCCGCCGTCGCGCGGGCGGCGGCAATAAAGCGGGTACTCCGCCCCCTGTTCCCAGCGCGAGTAATAGGCAAACGGCCCGTCCGGTGACGGCACCGAGCTGTCATCCTCTTTGATGCGGCCCTTGATCTCCGCAAACAGCGTGTCCTGCAACGCTTTCGTCGGCGCCAGCTGCGCTTCAGTGTAAGCGTTCTCCGCCTCCAGATAGGCGCGGATATCCGCATCCAGCGTTTCCGGCTCACGCATCACCTGCTGCCAGTTATGCGCCCTGAGCCAGGCATAGTCGTCATGGCGCGCCCTGCCGTGATGGGCATCGGAGTAGGGCTTGCGGGCGGCGGCGGGAACGCTGTCAGTCATGTGCGGGTCAGTCTTCCTTGCGGTCGAAATCCATGGCGAGGCCGTTCATGCAATAGCGCAGGCCGGTGGGAGCGGGGCCATCGGGAAACACATGGCCCAGATGCGCGTCGCAGTTGGAACACACCACTTCCGTCCGCGTCGAGAACAGCGACTTGTCCGCGTGATACTCCACGGCATCATCCTCGATGGGGGCGTAAAAGCTCGGCCAGCCGGTGCCGCTGTCATACTTCGTTTCAGCGGCAAACAGCTTCTGCCCGCAGCACACGCACTTATAGGTCCCGTCCGCCTTCTGGTCCCAGTTGGGGCCGGTAAAAGCGCGCTCGGTGCCGGCCTTGCGGGCCACGTGAAACTGTTCCGGCGTCAGCTGCGCCTTCCATTCGGCGTCGGTCTTCTCGACCTTGTTGGGACGCTTGTCCCTGGTCCAAAGCGCGCGGGTGGGATCGCTCATGGGGAGCCTCCTGTGCTGCTGTCCGGCGAAATTGCTCTCCCCGGATATAGGAAAACCGGCAGGCTCCTCAAGGAAACCTGCCGGTCAACTTGTTGTAAGGCCGTATGGGCTCAGGCCCCGGCGATACCTATTCGAACAGCAGCGACAGGGTTTCCGCCACCATGGCCGGACGGTCGCTGCCTTCCACTTCCATGGTCACTTCGTTGGTCACCTGCTGGCCGCCGGCCTTCGGTTCCATCTTCAGCAGCTTCACGCGGGCGCGGACCTTGCTGTTGACCGGCACCATGTTGGTGAAGCGCACCTTGTTGCTGCCGTAATTGATGCCGCGATTGACGCTCTTCACGCCGGACACCTTGCTCGACAGCATCGGCAGCAGGGACAGGGTGAGGTAGCCATGCGCGATGGTCGGCATGCCCAGTTCCTTCTGGGTGCGTTCGGCATCGAGGTGGATCCACTGGTGGTCGCCCGTCGCATCGGCGAACAGGTTGATCCGGTCCTGGTCAATCTCGACCCACTCGCTGACGCCGATCTCGTTGCCGACTTCCTTGGCCATCTCATCGAGGTTTTCAAAAACGCGCATGGGGTAGTCTCCCTGTTGTGACTGTCGCGGTTGCTGATGGCTGGCGGGCGCGGCACGAATGCTTGAGGCAGCAGCCCGCCCCCCAGCCGGAAAAAGTCTGGCGGGACTTTAGCCGCGCCACGGGGCCAAAGCCAATAGGCCCCGCTCATGGGACGCATTGCCGGCGGCAATGGCGCCTGCCGTCAGTTCAGCCTCCCATCATGCAGGCGCGTCAGTAGGAGAAGGTCACATCCACCCGGCGGTCTGCCGAGCTGTCGCTGGTGAACAGCCGCGTCATGAAACCCCAGCTTTCGCCGGAGGATTCGACCACGATCTGGTCGCGCCGCCAGCCGCGCTGGACGAAGGCCTTGGCCACCATCTCCGCCCGGTTATAGGCAAGGCTGGCATTGGCCTTTGAGTCACCCTGCTTGCTGGCCTGGCCGATGATGCAGATCTGTTCCACGTCGCGCGCCTTGCCCATGGACGACGCCCTGTCGATCCGCTCAATGGCTTCATCCGACAATTCATTGTCCGACGTGGTGAAATAGATGCGGAATTCATCGTCGATCTGCGCATCGACATTGTTGCGGCACTTGTCTGCCCAGGCATGGGCAGGGGCTGCATGCAGCGCCCCCAGCGACAAGACGGCAATGGTTGCGGCGGCAAAAAGCGGAAGACGGCTCATGAGGCTCACCCCGGGCTCGAGAGTTTGACAGTTACGCGAAAGTCGAAAGGGATCGGGCACACACAAGGCGATATATAACACGCAAGGCCGCAGCCGGGCGAGGCCTAGTCGCCCGCCAGCGTCTTCACCCGTGCGCAGAGCTGGTGCATGGGGCCGTCACCAATGCCCAGCGCATCCAGCCGTTCAACCGTGCGGTAGAGATAGGCCCGGTTGGTGCCCAGCTGGCCTTCGGCCCGCGCAATACGCTTTGCAATTGTCTCGGGCTTGAGCTTGCCCGCGTAGCGCTTGTGCGCCCGGTTGATGACGAAGGTGAAGGCAGGCTGGGCCACTTCTTCGCCTTCCACCTTGAGGGAAATCCAGGCCGGGCGGTAAGAGCCGGTGATCATCTCCCGCATCCACAGGATCTCGGTCTCGCTTTCCACGTGTTCGGCGGCAATGCGGTGCGCCATGCCGCGGCAGGAGCCGCCATGGTCCAGCGCCAGCATCAGGCCCGGCCGCTCCGGCGTGGCACGGCCCAGCACCAGCTTCATGCAGAAGGCGCGGTGCAGGCCGTGAACCTTGGCCGCCTGCGTCTCAGCCACGTGAATGGCCGGGTTCCACATCAGCGAGCCATAGCCGAACACCCAGATGTCCGAGCGCCCGTCCCACCGGCGCAGAAAAGCCTGCCGGCCGGCTTCCTGCTCCTCGCGCGACAGCAGGGTGGTGTCCCCGCGCTCGCGCAATTCGCGGCGCAGGGTCTCCATGCGGTCATGGGTGAAATTCTCCCGCAGGATCAACCCGTCGGGAGACAGCTTCATCAGCGTTGGTTCGGAAACGTCCCGGACGTCAGACGATTTTCGAGTCACGGTTACCCCAATACCTGTCACGGATAAGCCGCTTGT
This sequence comes from Pyruvatibacter mobilis, assembly GCF_012848855.1. Lineage (NCBI taxonomy): Bacteria > Pseudomonadati > Pseudomonadota > Alphaproteobacteria > Hyphomicrobiales > Parvibaculaceae > Pyruvatibacter > Pyruvatibacter mobilis. Next base: position 1,986,934 of record NZ_CP051630.1, on the reverse strand, counting down.
ACAGCTTACCGGTCGGGTGGCGGGGCAGTTCCTGATCGAAATCGATCGACCGCGGGCATTTGATCTTGGCCAGGTGCGAGAGGCAGAACTCGATCAGTTCCGCTTCCAATTCCGGTCCGTGCTCATCCCAGTTCATGGGCTGCACCACGGCCTTCACTTCCTCGCCAAAATCTTCGTTCGGCACACCGATCACCGCCACATCCGCCACTTTCGGATGGGTGACGAGAATGTTCTCCGCTTCCTGCGGATAGATATTCACGCCACCGGAAATGATCATGTAGGCCTTCCGGTCGGTCAGATAAAGGTATCCGTCTTCATCAACCCGCCCGACGTCACCCAGGGTGGTCCAGCCCTTGGGGTGTTTGCTGTCGGCGGTCTTGTCCGGTGAGTTGTGATACTCGAACTCGCCGCCGCCGCCAAAATAGATGGTGCCCACTTCGCCGGGCGCCACTTCCTCGCCGTCCTCGCCGACGATATGCAGCTCGCCAAGCAGCGCCTTGCCGACCGAGCCTTTGTGCGCGAGCCATTCCTCGGAATTGAGCGCGCAGAAGCCGTTGCCCTCGGTGCCGGCATAATACTCGTTGATCACCGGTCCCCACCACTCGATCATCTTTTCCTTCACCGGAACCGGGCAGGGGGCGGCGGCGTGGATGGCGCAGTCGAGGCTTGAAACGTCGTATTTCTTCCGCACCTCTTCATCCAGCTTCAGCATGCGGACGAACATTGTCGGCACCCACTGGCTGATCGTCACCCGGTGCTGTTCGATCAGCTTCAGCGCCTCTTCCGCATCGAAATGCTCCATCACCACGCAGGTGGCACCGAAGCGGTGCATGGCCATGTTGTAGCGCAAGGGCGCTGCATGATAGAGCGGCGCTGGCGACAGGTAGATGGATTCCGGGTTCGCACCATAAAGCCCGCCCACAAGGGCAATCAGGCCCGGCGCTTCGTTGATCGGCCCTTCCGGCAGCGGGGCTTTCACGCCTTTGGGGCGGCCCGTCGTGCCGGAGGAATAAAGCATGTCAGCGCCCGCGCTCTCATCGGCGATCGGCTCCGCCGGCATGCTGTCACGCAGCTCTTCATAGGACTCGTAGCCCGGCCGCGTGCCGCCCACCATCAGCCGGTGCTTGGCGTTGGGCATCAGCGCCACGAGTTCATCCACCACAGGCCCCATGGCCGCGGAAGTGACAAACAGCTTCGCCCCGCAATCCCCGACGATGTAGTCCACTTCGCCCGCGGTCAGCCGGGACGAGATGCAGGTGAAATACAGGCCCGAGCGCTGGGCCGCCCAGCAGATCTCGAAGAAGCGGGCATTGTTCTCCATGAAGATCGCAATGGAATCGCCGCGCGTGAGACCGTATTTGCGGAACAGCTGCGCCACCTGGTTGGAGCGGTCATTCAGCTCCCCATAGGTCACGGTTTCGCCGGTGGACGCCATGATGTAGGCGGCCTTGTCCGGCATGGTCTCGGCGTGATCGCGCGGATGCATGCTTGGCGTCTCCCTGAATACGCAAAACCGGTTTGCGTCGCTTGTTGTGGCTGCCCTCGTGTCGGGGCTTTGCGTATGGATTATACGTGAACCATGCCCGGAACAAGGCCCGGCGCATGCCCGGCAGCGGGGGCAAGCTTGACGCTACGGCAACTGGCACCGCGCTCCAGACCGGGTAAACTCGCCGCCGACCGAAACCGTCATCACAACAATCAGGGAGCGCCCAGATGAGCGACAAGACCTACGAGACCATCCTCTATGATGTGGAGGACGGCATCCTCACCATCACCTTGAACCGCCCGGAAAAGATGAACGCCTTCACCGGCCAGATGATGTTCGACGTGATCGACGCCTTCGACCGCGCGGACGCGGATGATGATGTGCGCGCCATCATCATCACCGGCGCCGAAAAGGCCTTCTGCGCCGGTGCCGACCTGTCTGCCGGTGCCAAGACCTTCGACTACGAAGCCCGCGACGACCGCCCGGACAAGCAGGGCACAGCCGTGAAGGATGGCGGCATCGACTGGTCTGACCCCAGCGTGCGCGATGGCGGCGGCCGCATGACCTTGCGCATCTTTGAAAGCATCAAGCCGGTGATCGGCGCCATCAACGGCGCGGCGGTTGGCGTGGGTGTCACCATGCAGCTGCCGATGGATATCCGCATCGCTTCCACCAAGGCGCGGTTCGGTTTCGTCTTCGCCCGCCGCGGCATCGTGCCGGAAGCCTGCTCCAGCTATTTCCTGCCGCGCATCGTCGGCATCTCCAAGGCGCTTGAATGGTGCTATTCCGGCCGGGTGTTCGACGCCCAGGAAGCGCTGGATGGCGGTCTCGTCCGCTCGCTGCATGAGCCGGAAGACCTGCTGCCCGCGGCCCGCGCCATCGCGCGCGAAATCGCCGACAACACGGCGGCCGTCTCCATCTCGCTCACCCGCCAGATGATGTGGCGCATGCTGGGCGCCGATCACCCGATGGAAGCCCACAAGGTGGACAGCAAGGCGATCTTCTCCCGCGGCCGCACCGATGACGCCCGCGAAGGCGTCATGTCCTTCCTCGAAAAGCGCCAGCCGGACTATCCCTGCAAGCCCTCCAAGGACATGCCGGAATTCTACCCCTGGTGGGAAGAGCGCAAATACAGCTGAGGCGTGACCGCCTCCGGCTGAACAGGACGGGATGATCCGCCGGCTGACCAATGCGTCAGTCGGCGGTATCCATATCCGGCCCGATATGGGTGTGGATGCCCGCCTTCCACAGATTCGTCAGGAAGAAGACGCTGAGCCACAGCACGGTCATCAGCGCCGGCGGCACCAGGATCGCATCGAACAGCCCCAGTTCGCTGGCCACATAGCCCGCCAGCAGCGACCCCACCGGCCCGCCGCCCATCATCGCCAGCTGAAACGCTGCCAGCATCCGCCCGCGATGGCTGTCCGGCGCCCGCGCCTGCACCATGGCCCGCGCCGTGGACATGCTGACACCGGCTGACAGCCCCCAGATCAGGACGAACACCAGCACCGCCCAGAACGGGGGCTGGAAATGCACCAGTGTCATGGTGATGGACCCGGCACTCATGGCCACCATGATGGCGCGCCCCTGCCGCCTTATTTCCGGCAGCCGCGTCAGCAGGAAACTCGACGCGCCGATGCCGCCGAAGAAGGCCGCGGTGAACAGGCCGATCTCCAGTGACCCGCCGCCATAGGCGTCCCGCGCCAGCAGCGGAAAGATCACCATGAACACGCCGATATAGAGAACACCGCCGAGGCCCGTGAGGATCATGATCGCCCGCAAATCCGGGTCCGCCAGCGTCATCGACAGGCCTTCCATCATTTCGCGGCTGCGCGAATGCCCGCTGCTCTCCCGCGGCACGGCTGGGGCGGGCGCGAGACGGCTGGTGCTGTAGGCAGTGCTGAGCGCCAGCACCGAATGGGCGACGAGGAAGGGTATGGCACCCGCAAGCCCCGCCAGCGTGGCCAGCAGCATGCCCACAACCTGGGCTGCGAACTGCGCCGAGGTGGCCAGCGCCACGGCGCGTGGAATGGCACCGTCCATCGACCGCATGGCGATGCGGGTAAGGATCGAATCCCGCGCCGGCACGATCCAGGCCCCGATGCTCGACATGGCGAGCACGAAGGCCAGCACCACCCAGTAGCTGAGTTCGCCCATCAGGATCGCGATGGCCAATGCAAGCGAGGGCAGGGCTGCGAAAATCTGCAGGCGGATCAGATGTGCCCGCAGCTCCACCCGGTCCGCCGTCGCGCCGCCGGGCATGATGAGCACCAGCATGGGCAGCATCGACACCATCTGCGCGATGCCCACCCGCTCCGGCGTTTCCTTGAGCACGATGGCAACAAGCCACGGCACCAGCACGCCCTGGATGCCCATCGCCAGGAAATAGGCGATGTGCCCGCTGAGATACCAGCGGGTTTCAGGCGGTGGCGTGGCCTGATCGGCCGCATGCGGGGCGGGGGAGGAAGGCGGCATCAGGTTCACGCAACGCTGTAGGCCCCCGATGCGGGGCATGGGGGATCTGGAAACAGGGGGGAAGGCGGTACGCAAGACTCATCCGCTGACTGATAGTCAGCCAATTCGCCCACCACGTCCAGTTGCTTCAGGTTGCTGGTGCGGCGATGTCATCCGACGTGATCGACACGAGCCGGGTCAGCGTCGTCAGCACCAGCAGTACGCCCACCATGGTGGCGGACGGGATCCACGCCGCCACATGCACATCGGTGGCGGCGATGATGAAACCGGTGATGAAGGCCCCGATGGGCCCGCCGCCGGCAAAGCCCAGCTGGAAGATCGACAGAACCCGCGCCCGGTGGCTGGGTGGCGCCGCCAGCTGCACGATGGTGCGGCTCATGGTCATCGACGTGCCGGCCCCAAGCCCCCAGCAGAAGCACAAGAGGCACATCACCCAGAAGGGGGCGGGGATGCCGATAAGGAACAGCACCACCGCGCCGCTGGAGAGGCTGCAGGTCAGCACCAGCCCGCGCCGGTGAATATGCCCCAGCCGCAGAAGCGTGAAGGTGGAGACAATGGTGCCGCCCCAGAAACAGATATTGACCAGCGAGATGCCGCCTGCGTCGCCGCCGTAATAGTCACGCACCATCAGCGGCAGCAGCACCATAAAGGCCCCGACATAAAGCACCCCGACCGCGAACATGCCGAGCACCACCGGCATCAGGATGGGAGAGGCGAACACCGTGCGGATGCCGTCGCGCATGTCCTCCAGCGGATGTGCCGGCGGCCGGTCCATCGGCGGGGCAGCCGCAAGCTTACGCACCATCACCGCCCCGCCAAGCATGACGAGGGCCTGGAAGATCAGCAGGGCAGGCGCGCCGACGAGATTTTCCGTCCCCGCCAGAATGATGCCCGCCAGCTGGCCGACGAACTGGATACCGGACGCCAGAACCACCGCCCGCTGAATGTCCGGCCCGAAGCTCTTTTCAGCCACATGCGACAGAAGCGAGTCGCGCGCGGGGATGGCAAAGGCCGACATGGTGCCCATCGCCAGCCCGTAGAGGATGATCCAGCCGAAGGACAACTCGCCCGCCACCAGGATTGCCGCCATCAGGAACGGCGGCACCGAGGCGAGCATGTGAATACGGATCAGAAGGCTGCGCGTATCCCGCCGCTCGGCGAAAGCACCGCCGAAAATCATGAAAAGAATTGACGGTGCCATTAGCGCCGTCTGTGCCAATCCGACACGGAAAGCGCTCTCTTCCAGCACGATGGCCGCAAGAAACGGGAACAGAACCATCTGCAGACCGAGACTGCCGAACCACGTGCCCAGCCCGCCCAGATACCAGGCAAACGAACGCTCCGTACCCTGCGTTTCCAATGACTTAGTCTCCCTCACGCGCACTTTGTGCCGGTTGTTTGTATGCGGATAATGCGCATCCGGTGCGTCTCGATACTACCTGAAAAGCGGTGTGTGACGCTTGTGTGAAATTTCAGTGTCAGCCGCAATCCGGGGGTCTCACTTAAACCTATCGCAAATGGTTCTGCCTACTCTTTCGGCAGTATTGATAGTCCCCACGGCGTGGTCGACATGATGAGTTATATTGATCAACTGGTGGAATGCCGCACTCCGGTTTCTCCCGGCACCACCTGCCATGAAGTGCACGAGCTGTTCATGCTCGACCCTGATGCCCTCTGCGTGGCGGTGGTCGAGGATGACTATGTGGCCGGTCTCGTGAACCGTCAGGACTTTCTTCTACGCTACACCTATCAGCTTGGTCCCGACCTTTATGGCCGCCGATCCATCACCCATCTGATGGATGCCGCTCCCATGGTCGTTGATGCGGGCATCGCCTTCGAGGATCTGAGCGACAAGATCGGCGGGTCACGCGCCAGCGGCCTGCTGCGCGGCTTCGTGGTGACGGTCGCCGGGCGTTATTATGGCGTCGGCACGGCACTCACCCTCCTGCGCCTGATGCTGGATCTGAGTGAGAACCGGTCGGCGGCTTTGGAAGTAGAGCGCCTGCGCGTGGAGGAGGCCAACCGTTCGAAGACCGAGTTCCTGGCCAGCATGAGCCATGAGCTGCGCACACCGCTCAATGCCATCATCGGCTTCACCGATTTCATCGCGTCAGAGCCTTTCGGCCCCGTGGCGCCGACCAAATATGGTGAGTACATCACCGACGTGAATGCCAGTGCCCATCACCTGCTCGGCCTGATCAACGAGCTGCTCGACATGGCCAAGATCGAAGCAGGCAAGATGGAGCTGGCCGAGGATGAGTTCCCGGCCCGCGAGCCGGTGCTGCAGGCGGTCAACATGCTCAAGCAGCAGGTGGCCGATGCGGGCCTCACCCTGCACATGGACCTGCTGGACGAAACCGCCCTCATCTTTGCCGACAAGCAGATGACCCGTCAGGTCGTTATCAATCTCCTGTCCAACGCCATCAAGTTCACGCCCCGCGGCGGGCGCATCCTCATCCAGTCCGATCGGTTGCCGGACGGACTGCGGCTGACGGTGAGCGATACCGGAATCGGCATTCCCGCCGACCGCCTCGAGCGCGTGCTGGAGCCGTTCGAGCAGGTGGAAAACGCCATGAGCCGCACCCGGCCGGGCACAGGCCTTGGCCTGCCGCTCTCCAAGGCGATGGTGGAGGCTCATGGCGGCACCCTGTCCCTGTCGAGTACCCTTGGCGAAGGCACGCGGGTCGATATCGTGCTGCCGGCTGAACGCATCGTCATGGCCCGTCTCGGCACCATCAACGCAGCCTGAGCCACTGTCCTGCTAGCAGGGCGTCATCGCATCAAACGCCGTAAAGGCCAGGTCCACGGCTGACCCGTCCAGCAGGTGCGGTTGCCATTCCGCCTGCCGCACCACGCGTTCCGCCAATTGCTTGAAGGTTGCCGAGCGCGGCACGCGCAGGCACTGCACGTGATCGGTTTCATCCAGCCCGTGCTGTTTCGCCGTCAGGCGGTTGCGCGTCATGATCTGGTGGCTGCGGAACAGGCCAGCCAGGAAGCGGTTGCAATGATAGATGGCAAGCGATGTCTGCGGCGTCTTGCCGGCTTCGAAATCCCGCACGGCCTTCTCGCAGGCGACATAAAGATCACGCCCTGTCTCGACGCGCCCCTTGGCCCCGGCGCCTGTCGGCACGGCAAGCAGCGCCAGACACAGCACAACGGAAGCCGTCACCGTCAGCAGACGGATGCAGCGGACATGCGGGCCTGTGGTCAGCGCTAACCCCATCGTCAAAGCCTAGGGCCAACGCGTCTCACGCGCCATAACGTTTGAGATAGGGTGAGGCTGCCTAGAGGAGTGGTGCGGGGCCGATCTGCTGGTCCTCGAACATGGGATTGCGGCCCAGCCCTTCCGACGTGCCGCAATTCTGCGACCCGGCGCGCCAGCCGGCCCGATAGGCGGAATCCTGCGCGAACAGATCCTCGTTGCGGAACACCTTGGTGGCGAAGCCCCGTTCCCGGTTCTGCGCCGTTCGGCAGCCGTCGTTCCAGCCGGCCTGGTATTGCGGCAGGCGCTCCACGTCCCGGTCGGGAGAGGAGGCACAGGCAGCAGCCGCAAGGCACAGAATGCCCATGGCCGTGGCCTGAATGGTTTTTTTCAGCATGCGTGTTCGCGTGATCTTGCCCATATGGCCCACCCGATGTCCCTCATTTGCGCAGCACCACTTCTCCGGCGTTGGCGCCCCGGTGCCGCTCCCCGTTTCGGCCAGCCTAGCAAACCCGCCCGCGCGCAGGAATGCACCGCGGGTGCCTGCGGTAAATGGCCCGTCACAGCCGTTGCGCCTCAAACACAGCTAAAAAGCTGCCGAAATCCAAGCGAAATCCAAGTGAAATCCAACCCGAATTTGGAGGAAATGCCCGCAAAAGACGTGGTTTCTTCAAGTTTAATGCGGCCGCCATTCTTTGCGGTCCGGCAAGGTGACATGCCCCAGCCTGCCTGTTCGCTCAGGAAGAGCGGCCGTTGCAAGAAGGCAAACGACCATGACCGATCACACGGTTATCACCGAGGCAGACGACGCGCTGGGCAAGAAGCTCAGCCGGGAAGCGCGCGAAATGCTGGGGCTCGTGGCCCTGGCGCAGGACAAGGCCGGCAAGGCGCGGGCATTGATCGTCCGTCGGCTGACGGATATCGCCCTGCTGCCTGAAAGCCAGCTGATGCCCCAGGAGCGCCAGCTCGTGGACCAGATGCTGGCCCAGCTCATCGGCCATATCGAGGTTGATCTGCGCGCCCGGCTCGCCGCACGTCTGGCAGACCGCGCTGACGCACCGCAGGAAGTGATCGTGACGCTGGCCAATGACGTGATCGCGGTGGCCCAGCCGCTGCTCGAACGCTCGCGCGCCCTGGCCGACAGCGACCTCGTCACCATCATCGCCGCCAATGGGCACGACCACTGGGTTGCCGCCGCCCGCCGTGCCGAGCTGTCGTCGTCCGTGACCGACGCGCTGATCGCAACCTGCGATCCCGAAGCGCTGATGCAGATCGCCGGCAATGAAAAGGCGCTGTTCTCATCGAAGGGCTACGAGAAGATCGTGGCGTTGAGCGAAAGCCAGCCGGAGCTGTGCGCACCGCTGCTTGGCCGTCGTGACCTCACCCCGTCACTGGCGCACACCATGTTCTGGTGGGCCAGTTCGCGCCTGCGGCTTGAGATCGTCAACCGCTTCACCACCGACCGCCGCCTGCTGCGCGAAGCGCTGACCGATGCGCTGGATGATGGCCTTGAGGCCTTTTCCGGTGACCCAGACCTCCTGCGCACGCTCAAGCTCATGGTGCCGCAGCGCCGCTACGGCCCAAGTATCGGCGAGGACCTGATCAGCGCCGCCCGCGCCACCGACCTGCGCAAGGTGGTGGTGCTGATCTCGCAGCTGGCGCAAATCGCCCCGCTGACCGCCGCCCATATCGTCATGGATCAGGGGGGCGAAGCGCTGGCAGTTGCCTCCAAGGCACTGGGGCTCACCCGCAAGGAATATCTCCAGTTCGCGCTGCTGGTTGCCAGCCACCGCTCCGGCCCCTCGCGCAACGCCGCTGAAGTCAACCGGCTCACCGGCCTGTTCGACAGCGTGGCCACTGACCGGGCCGATGTCGTGCTGCGCTATTGGGATGATGCCGTGGATGCGCGCCGCAAGATCCGCGACGAAGTCCAGGTGGCCACGTCACAGGACGTTGCGGCCTAAGGCCTACTCGCCCGCAACCTGGCGCGAGGGCAGGGGCGTTGCCGCCCCGTCCGCATCCCGCGGGGCGGCGGCGCTCCGCCGGTGCGCGCCGGGCGAAAAGACCTTGAAGGACATGATCTCCTCAAGCCGCTCCTGCGCCGAGCGGGCCGTTTCCACGATGTCGCTTTCCGCCTGATCCACAAGCTGCACGATCTGCTCAAGGGCGGATGCAAGGTCCCGCGCCCAGATGGGTTCGGCCCCGTCCGCCACCAGCGCATCCATGTCCGCTTTCAGCCGCTTCACTGCCCCGCGCACCGCGCCGCTGTCGAACGCGCCGCTGGCGATGGTTGCGCGGATACCGGCGATCTCCGCCTTCAGCGCCGCTTCCCGGCCGGCGCGGCGCACGCTTACCGCGTCCTGGTCATCGGCAAGCGGTGCCAGGTCGTCCAGGCTGATCTCCAGATGCCGCGCCAGCGCCGCCATGGTGCGGAAGGTGCCTTCCTTCTTGCCGGTCTCGATTTCCGACAGATAGGCCGGGCTGATGCCCGCCTTGCGCGCCAGCGCCACGGCCTTGAGGCCGCGGTGGTCCCGCCACACACGGACCGGGTTCTCCCCGTCGGCAATGCGGTGGGCCACATCGGCGGGAATACCGGCAATCCCGTCATCAAAGGCCTGCAATTCGCGCATCCCCGTCTTGAGATCGCGATAGGCGTCAAGGTCGCGCACCATGCTGCGATAAGTCTCGATCGGCACCGCGGCGAAGCTGGGTGTGCCATCGGCACCGGTAATGATCTGGATCGCATTATCCTTGGTCATGCAGGGTCCTTGCTCATGCAGGCGCACTCCCGTTGGTATGGGCCCGGCCGGGCGCTGTCTGCGGCGACAGAAAGGCCGGGCGGTCCGCTGTGGCCTGCGGCGGTAGCGCATGGTCCTGGCGGATGATCGCCAGCACGTCGATCCGGTCAGGCTGAATACGGCAGACAAGCCGCCCCATGCCTTCAACGGCTACCTGCGCCAGGTCACGCGCCAGCCCCCCGGGCAGCGCCCGCATAGAGGCAACGCTCGCCCCCGGCAGCCGCAGCGTGTCTGCAGCCTTGCGCACGGCCGCCTGCTCCTGCGGCGGCAGGGCAGCCAGTGCCTTGAAGGCAGTGCGGCTATAGGCAAGCGGCGTCACGGCGGCGATGGCTCCGGGGCTCCGGCGGGGTGAAACGGGGGCAAGGACAGGGGGCACCATCTGCGAAGCCCGCGAGACCGGCACCCATTCGTGCAACACTCATTGCCCGTAACGAGAGGATATACGATTCGGGCCGGTGTCGCGTTGGCGGCCCGTATCCGCACCCCCGCCGCGACACACCGGAGACGCACCCATGCCGGTCACAAGTTCAGACCCCGCTGCCAGCCCGCTGCTGACCGCCGACATCGTCGCGGACTACATGCGGGCCCGCGCAGCCGCCCGAGCCAGCGCCACGCTTGAGGAAATGCGGGCCTTCGCTGACTCCAATGCCGGGGAATTCCCCGTGCCCGAAGGCACCCATGTGGAACCGACCGAAGCAGGCGGCGTGCCCGCTGAATGGCACGTGCCCGCTGATGTGCTTCAGGCAGGCGGCGGGCCGGATGAGGGCATCCTGCTCTACCTGCATGGCGGCGCCTTCCTGTTCGGCTCCCCGGCGTCCCACCGGCACCTGACGGCGTTTCTGGCACGGCAATGCGGCCTGCGCTGCTTGAGCGTTGATTACCGTCTGATCCCCGAGCATCCCTTTCCGGCGGCCCTCGATGACGCGCACGCCGCCTATCACTGGGCGCTGGAGCAGGCGGGGGATGCCTCCCGCATCGTACTGGCAGGCGACAGCGCCGGCGGCGGTCTTGCGGCCGCCCTGATGGTGCGCCTGCGCGACGAGGCAACGCCGCTGCCCGCCGCCGCCTACCTCATGTCACCCTGGACCGACATGGCCTGCGACCGGCCGACGAGCCGCACCAGACGTGATGATGACCCGTCCATCGACCCCGACAGCCTGCGTGAGGCAGGCCGTGTCTATCTCGGCGGTGAGCCTGCGGAGACACCGCTGGCGTCACCCGTCCATGCGGATGTGGCTGGCCTGCCGCCAACGCTCATTCAGGTGGGGGAACGCGAAGTGCTGCTGGATGATGCCCGCGACCTGGCGTCCGCCATGCGCCGCGCCGGTGTGGCCGTGCGCCTCGACGTGTGGGACCGAATGGTCCATGTGTGGCAGGCGCTTTATCCGATTTTTCCGGAAGGGGAGCGGGCGCTGGTGCAGGGCGGCGCATTCCTGCGCCGCCATCTTGAGGCGGCCCGCCAGGGCTGATCAGCTGCGCCAGCGCAGCACGGTCTTTTCAGGCACGGGATTGCGGAAGTCCCGGCCCTCGGCGCGGGACCGCTCCCACTCCGCTTTCATGCTGAAATACCATTTGCCCTGCACGTCCGCCTCGTTGATGAGCATCAGCCGCGGATCAAATTTCAGACCCTCCTGCATGATGTTCACGATGTCCGCGTCCTGCTTGAGGAAGTGGTACATGAAGGGCTTGAACAAGGGCGCAAGCAGGTTCAGCACCGGGTTGGTGGTGAAGAAGCTCTGGGTGATCTCGGTCTTCTCCGGGCCTTCCGGCGTCACCGTGGTCATGCCGACCAGGTGATGCTTGCCCGCCGTGATGTGCTCGATACGCACGCCGGGGATCAGGAAGCTGATCTCCGTCTTCACGTCACCGCCCAGCAGCGTATAGATCTTCGAATTCGCCGACGGCTTGTGCGCCACCATGCAGAAGCCGTTCTTCACCGGGGCAAACTCCTTGGCCTTCTCCTTCATGCCGGTCTCGTCGCGCCAGAACCAGTTCTTGTGCACGAAGGGGCCATGCGCCGGGTCGATCAGGCCGATCACCGCATTGTCCACGTGGCAGTTGAGCTGGAACTTCTGATAGATGCGGGCGGGCCTGTCGCCGACGCCCGGCATCAGTGGCGGCTCCTCCGCCGGTTCCGCCGGGCGGCGCAGGTCCGACGGCACGAACACCCACAGCGCGCCCTGCTGTTCACGCAGCGGATAGGAGGTAACGGAGATGCGCGACGCATCCATGTCCTGGCCTTCATAGAGGGAGGGGATATGCTTGCACACGCCGTCCGTCCCGAAGCGCCAGCCGTGATAGGGGCATTGCACCGTGGGCTGATTGTCCGTGTCCACGAACCGGCCCGCCGACAGCGGCACACCGCGATGCGGGCAGATGTCGCGGATGGCAAACGCCTTGCCCGCCTTTGTGCGCCCGATCAGCACCGGCTGGCCCGCCAGCGTCCGGTGCTGCAGCGCGCCAGGCTTCAGCTCCCGCCCGTGCATGGCGAAATACCAGATATCCTTGAGGAACCCGTCGCTTTCCGCTGCGGCTCTGGCAGCGCTGCTGGCGCTGGCGGTATGATCTGTCGTGCCGGTCATCTGGTCCGTAGCCTGAACTGCCAAATCGGGCGAATACCCACATGAATTTTGCAGGCGTCCTTCCGTCCTGCACCTGTTATGAACGGCAATTGGCCCCAGTCAAAGGGGCCAAGTCAATTCGGAGCCATTTCCGGCCCCGCCATACCCAATCTGATGTGCCGGTGCGTTGTGCCGGCACCCGGACGGAGTTAACCGCCCATGGCAGACACGCTGTCGATCGCTTTCACCAACCTGGCATCCCCCATGGTGCTTTTCTTCGCCCTGGGGTTCCTCGCAGCGCTGGCGCGCTCGGAACTGTCGGTGCCGGAAGCGGTGGGCAAGGGGCTGGCGCTCTATCTCATGCTGGCGATCGGCTTCAAGGGCGGCGTGTCGGTGGCGGAAGCGGGGCTGAGCACCCAGTTGCTGGTCACATCCCTTGCAGGCATTGCCCTGGGCTTTGCCATTCCCGTCCTTGCCCACACCCTGCTGCGCCTGACCACGGACCTCGACCACGCAACCCGCGCCGCCGTCGCCGCTCATTACGGCTCGATCAGCGTCGTGACCTTCGTGGCCGCAACCGAAGTGGTGAAGGCGATGGGCCTCGTCTTTGACGGCTACATGGTGGCCGTCATGGCGCTGATGGAAACGCCGGCGATCATCGCGGGCCTGCTGCTGGCGCGGGTAAGCACCCCGGCCGGAGAGGGTGATGCCGCCGCGCGCCATGAAACAGCCCATGAAACACCCTGGGGCACATTGGCCCGGGAAGTTTTCCTCAATGGCAGCGTGGTACTCCTGCTCGGCGCGTTCTTCATCGGCATCATTACCGGGCCCAAGGGCATGGTGGCGATCGGCCCCTTCGTCGACGCGCCCTTCAAGGGCATTCTCTGCCTGTTTTTGCTGGATATGGGTCTGCTCGCGGCCCGGCGCCTGCGGGAGAGCGCGGGCCTGACCCTGCCGCTTGCCGCCTTCGGCATTTACATGCCGCTCATCGCCGCCAGCCTCGGTGTCGTCACCGGCACCCTCATCGGGCTCGATGTGGGCAGCGTGGCCCTGCTGACTGTGCTCAGCGCCAGCGCGTCTTACATTGCCGTGCCCGCCGCCATGCGCATGGCGCTGCCGGAAGCCAATGCCGCCATCTATCTCACCCTGTCGATGGCGATTACATTTCCGTTCAACCTGGTCATCGGCATCCCGCTTTATGCAGCGGTGGCGCAGATGCTGGCAGGCTAGGGCGTTAGAGGGAGGATTTCCGCATGGCTGTTTCGACCACCCTGTGCAAGCGCCTGGAGCTGATCATCGCCCGGCCGCATTTGCAGATCTTCGCCAAGCTATTCGAGACAGCAGGGGTCACCGGCTGGACTGCGATGAAAACAGCGGGCGGCACCGGCACCTCCGGCATTTGGCGCGAGGATCAGCTCACCGGCGCCGACGAGCACGTGGTGGTTCTGGCCATCATGGATGCTGCTGCCGCTGAAGCCGTGCTGGAAGAGATCAGCACCCTGTTCGCGCGCTATCCCGGCGTGGTGTCGGTAACGGATGCACAGGTCCTGCGGCCGGAGCGGTTCTCCGGCCAGCCCAAGAAGGCAGATCAGTAAAGCGGGAAAGACGCCCGCGCCCGCCTCAGGCGGCGTGGGTGCCGTTGGCCAGCGCACCGATCACCGGTACACGGCCCATCACCGTACGGCCCAGTGCCAGCCCTTCGGACACTGCTTCCCGCGTCATCGTGGCCGCCGTCGGGCGCGACAGGTCGAACTGGGCTTCCACGGTCTCGTCGCGGAACTTGTCCACCACGCCGCCATACTTCTCGGCGATCTTGTACATGCGCTCGTTCTTGACGAGGCACAGCATGTAAACCCGGCTCATGAAGCGGTTGCGGCCGATGGTCAGCAGGCGCTTGGTAAGCTCCGAGCCGAGGCCGTAGCCCTGCATTTCGCTTTCAACTGCCACGGCGGCGGAGCCTTCGAGCGGCAGGCGCCAGCCGATGGGCGTGAGAATGCCGCTGGCCTTGATGTTCCCGTCCACCACGGCCCCGATGACGATGTCCCGGAACCAGTCGATGCGGTCCACATAGGACTGGATGTAGCGGTTGGTGACCGGACGGCCGAACCGCAGGATGCGGTCTTCACGGCTCAGGCGGCACAGATGGCGGCGGAAAGAATCCGCTTCCAGCGGCCAGATGCGGCGGATGACCGGCTGCGCCACGGCACGCGGCTTGGAGCGTGCGGCACCATCGCCCGTTGTCTTCTTGCCCGCCCCCGTCTTGCCCGGTGTCGTCTTGCCTGCCTGAGTCTTGAGGGACGGCTTGGCAGCGGCCTTGCGCGTCGCTGACTTGCGGGCCGTGGTCTTGCGAGCCGCAGGTTTTTTGGCGGTGGTCTTCTTTGCTGCCGTTTTTTTGGTGGCCGTCTTCTTGGTGGCGGCCTTCTTGGCAGGCGCCTTCTTCGAAACGGCCTTCTTTGCGGCGGTCTTTTTTGCAGCACTCTTGCGGGCGGTGGTCTTGCCCGATGCCGCGCCCGCAGCGCGTGTGGTGTCGTTTGCCGTTTCGGTAGCCATGGAACGCCCTTTCAAGTCCTGGCGCGGGGCCAGTCACGGATGTGCATTCGACCATACACATCCGCCATGTTGCTCTGCAATATAGGCCCGATGCGCCTGATCCCAAACCTGATTCGACGAGCCGCTTCCGCCTTCCGCCCTCTTGTGGCAGGCGGGATTATCTGCGTGGCGGTGGGCATTGCGGGCCCAAGCACGGGGCTCGCCCAGACTGAGGGGCAGGCCCAGGTTCAGTCCCAGCTTCAATCAGAGACATCAAAAGAGCCTTGCGAGGCCTGCGGTCTCATCTCCGGGCTGGCGGAACGGCTGGACCGGAAGGCGGAGCGTTATGCCAGCGCTGCACGCAATGCGGCCGCGACAACCAGCGAAGCCCGCGCCCGCCTTGTCGTGGTCGCCGACGGTATCCGGCTGCTGGCAGATGCCGCCCGGGACGCCGCCGCCCAGTGTAGCGAGGAAGGCGTGTGCCGCATGCCCCATCCCGCCACCCCGGTCAGCACCGGCGGGGCAGGTGCGGCGGAGAGGTCCGCCGGGGGCTGCGATGGCACGGTGCCGGAGCAGCGATGGACAGAGCTGCTGGCTCCGGTAAATGCATTGGCGGCGGCCATGGGGCAGGACGCCCAGACCTGCGCCCTGCTGGCCTGCCCGGATGCCGAGTGCGGGGCGCGGGCGCATATGCTTGAGCAGGCCGCCTTCACCGACACGCTCCTGTCGGCCCTGCTCGGCGGCAACACGGCACCTACAGGTGATCCGAATACGGAAGAAACGTCACCCATTGCCGATATGCCGGAGGATGGTCAGGCGCAACCGGAGGCACCCGTGGCTGCTGAGGTGCTGGCCGCGCTCTCGGAGCTTCCCGGCAGCCTTACCTCATCCGGCCTCGACGCGGAAAAAACCCAGGCACTGGCCGCGCGGCTGGCGGCGCTCGAGGCACGGCTGACCCGTGATCCGGCCGATGGCGGCCTGGTCAGCGGCGAGGCACCGGGCACCGGCTGGCGGCATCTGGCCGCGCGGCTGGCGCTGGCGGGCATGCGCGACGCGCTTACCACCATGCGGCTCGGCACCAATGCCCATATTCCCGCCCGCTGGTCGCAGGCCGCCGGCAAGCTGCGGGCGGCCCTGACGGCAGCCATGCGCCTTGATCGCAGCGCCAAGACACAGGCACAGGCACATGCACAAGGTCCGGCCGCACGGGCCTGTCACCTGCCGTCATTGGATGTGCAGCGTGTGCGGGTGCGCCTGCAGGCGGCGATGAACCGGGCCGCTTCGTGCTCGGTGCGGGCGGGCTGTCCGGTGGATGCAGCCTTTGACCGGGGCGTGAGCCGCGCGCGTCTGCTGCTCGATCAGCCAACCGGCTCGCGCGCACTGGAAATCGCCCGTGCCCTTGGAGAAGAAGCGCCCGTGACCGCCGAACAGGCAGAAGCCGCCCGCGCCGCCGAAGCGCCGGAACCGGGCATCGCCCTGTCCCGCGACAGCTTCCGCACCGGGGAGATCATCGCCATCAGCGTCACCGCCAATGGCAACAGGTGTCTCGCCGGGGGCGGCCATGTGGCGTTGCTGCCTTACGCGGATGTGCGCGGCCGCTCTCCCTTCGCGGTTGCCGGGAAGCTGGGTACCGGGCGCGCGGAGGCATTGACCCACCGCCGCCACGATGGGCGCAGCGAAGACAGTCAGGATTTTGCTGCACCGGCACCGGGCGCCTATCGCGCCATGGTGGTGGCGGGCGAAGGGGCAGGGGGGCGGCGGCTTGCGTCCTATCCGGTGCAGGTATCCGACGGTGAGCCCGCGCGTTGCGAGGGGTGGACGGGCGTGTGGCAAACGGAGTTCGGCCGCCTGGTAACCGTCGCCCGCGAGGATGGCAGCGTCACAGGCACCTATCGGCGGCGACCGGATGTGTGGCCCGGTTTCCTGCGCGGCCGCATTCGCAACGGCCAGTTGGTGGGGGCCTGGCACAGTGAGATCAGCGGGGGCGGCACGCGGCTCACCCTGCGCGGTGACGGGGTATTCCGGGGAAGCTGGGGCCTGTCTCCGGCCAGTGAACGCGATGGCGGCACATGGTCGGGCATCTGCATTGCACCGGATACGGACGAAGAGGCCCGCTAGCGCGCGTCCCGGAAATACGACACGCGCATGACGATGCGCGCTGCCCAGTCGAGCGCCACGCCGAAGCGGATATCCCCGCCCGAGTCCAGCGGCATCAGCGTGAAGGTTCCGTCGGTCTCCCGCGCCAGCCGCCTGAGATACAGCGTGTGTCCTTCGCCGGGCACCAGGCAGTCCTGCCCGTGGGTGCCGGCAAGGTCCGCGCCTTCCAGCCGGTTGCCGATCAGGATGTCCCCGGCCTCGTAGCGGCCGACCCGCGCAGCCAGCCGCACCGCTACGGGGCGGTCCGCCGGCACATCGAGGGTGATGGAGGTGCCGTCCGCGTCGCCGTTCGACAGCACCGCGCCGTCCCCGGCCAGCGTGCCCAAAAGGTCGATCTCCCGCCCGCGCCCGCCTTCGATGAGGTCGGCGACATGCAGCTCGAAAATGTCGGCGAACCGCTGCAGCCAGTCCATGGAGACGGTCATGTTGCCGGTCTCCAGCCGTGACACGGTCTGCGCGGTGGTGCCCACGCGTTCCGCCAATTGCTGCAATGTCAGCCCGCGCAGTTTCCGGTAATGCCGGATCCGTGTCTGCATGGCGGTTTCCCCCGTTGCCTGCCCCATGGGGCCAACAGCCGCCCCTTTGGGCGGGCGATCCAAGACCGCCCGGAAGGGGCGGACAATCGTGAAAGCCGCCCGCGGATGTCACCGGTCCGGGAGCGGGGCGGTCGAATACTTATCCCCGGTATTTACGTAATACGTAAAAATATCGCAATCAGAGCCTCAGGTTCGTATTATGTTCCTATCGGATGTCGGGGATAATCTCAATGCCGAACGTAATTGACCTCATTGATACAGCGGTCGCACGCCGCCGCGCGGCCAAGGCCAGCCCGAAAAATAGGCTATTCGCACAACTTTCGCGAGTGTTTGTCGCCCATGAACTGGGGGTGCCGGTGGAGGACCTGCGCCGGGCCAGCCGCGGCGTGGCGGATATCTGCGAGGCCCGGCAGGCCGCCATGTATCTCGCCCATGTGGTCTTCGGCATGTCCTTCACCGCCGTCGGCCGCGAATTCGGTCGCGATCGGTCCACGGTCGCCCATGCCTGCGAACAGGTGGAATGGCGGCGCGAGGACGTGTCCTTCGACGCCCTTCTGACCCGCCTCGAATGGCAGCTGCGCGCCGCCACCCAGATGACGCGCACCAACGCCCCGCGGCAGGAGGGCAGCGCCCATGGCGGATGACAACGCCTGGGTCACCCCCGTCTCGGCCACACGACGGGCCACAGGTGCGGCCACAGCCCGGCCGCCGCATGTCAGCAGGCAGCATTGGGAGCGGGAAGCGGCACGGCTGCTGCCCCGGCTGGCCCGCACCCCAGATGCCCGTCTGATCCCGGTGCCCGACGGCAGCTGGTTCGCCGTGACCACGACCCCAGCCCGAGCCCCGCGCGCCCGCCACAAGGCCGCAGCTCCGGTCGTGGCGGCCTGGGCGGCGGAGGGGCTGGTAACCGGGACGGTGGACGGGGCCTATGCCCTGTCGGAAACCGGCCATGCCTGGCTGCGCCGCCGCCAGGCCGCCGCTGACCCGTTTCGCGGTCAGCACCAGATCGACGGAACGCGGATGATCGACGGGCGCGGCCATGGGACGGCAACCGACCTGGCCCCCATGCGCGTCAATCTGGCGGAAACACCGCTCGGCTGGCTGCGCCGCCGCAAGGGCAGCCACGGCCGCCCGCTGATCTCCCAGCCGCAGTTCGACGCCGGTGAAAAGCTGCGGGCCGATTTCACCCTCGCCCAGATGACCCCGCGCCTCACGGCCAGTCTCGACGCCCAGCATGGCGGGAGCCGCAGCGCCCGGGGCAGCGGCCCGGCGGGCATCGAGATCACCGACCGCGCCATGGCCGCCCGCCAGCGTTTCTACCGGGCGCTTGATGCGGTCGGCCCCGGCCTGTCCGAGCCGCTGGTGGATGTCTGCTGCTATCTCAATGGCCTGGAAGACGCCGAACGCCGCATGGGCTGGCCCCAGCGCGCAGGCAAGGTGGTGCTGGCCATCGCGCTGGAGCGCCTGGCAGACCATTACGGCCTGCTGGGCAGCGCAGGCCCCGCATCCCGCCGCCGCCATCTTTGGCGGGCGGATGACGCGAATGGAACCGAGGAAGGAGAGCCGGCGGACGAGGCCGCGGCCCCGGGCAGGACCTAGGCCGGAGCGAGGCCCGCGTCACTGAGGGCGGAGGCCGCGTCATTCTGGATCCGCTGCACCATGGCATGCAGGCCGTTGGACCGCTGCGGGCTCAGATGCTCGTCGAGGCCGATCTTTGAAAAGGTGTCGTCAGGACCTGTCGCCACGATCTCGCGTGCCGGGCGGTCCGAATAGAGCGTCAGCACGATGGCGATCAGGCCACGGACGATATGGGCGTCGCTGTCGCCGGTAAAATGCAGCACCGGCGTGCCGTCATCGCCCTTGCTCACATCCGTGCGCAGCCACACCTGGCTGACGCAGCCCTTCACCTTGTTGGCGTCGGAATGGTCCTCATCCGCCAGCGGCTCGAGATCCTTCCCGAGCTCGATCACATAGCGGTACCGGTCTTCCCAGTCCTCCAGATAGGCGAAATCGTCGATCAGCTCGTCAATGGTCACGGGGCGGGCCGCTGCCTTTCTCTCTTGTACTCGCGCCAACAGATAGGCTGATCCCCGCCGCGAGACAACCGGCCATGAAAAAAGCCGCTGACCCGGCAAAAGGGGAGCGGCATGGGGTGTCGTGCGGCAGCCTGAAAGAAAATGGCGCGTATTGCATCTTGGTGGGGGGTGCGGCCCTGGGGGGGGGGAGAAGGCCGCTTGGGCAATGCAATACGCGCCGTTGGTCCAGGGTCGAGGAGAAATGCGGCGGAGTTGTCCGCTCATTGTTCCGGTCGAGGGAGGACCGGGTTGCTTAGATTCCCTGGGCAGGCGGCGGTGCGAGCACCGAGACGGGTGCCGAATTGGCAGCGCCGTTCACAGGCTGGCGGGCGCTCAACAGCTTCTCGGCAGCCCAGCTCACAGCCTCGCCGGAATAGTAGATAACCTGCGCCAGCACATGTTCGCCGGCATCCCCGGCAGCGTCGCAGACAGAGCGGTTGCGGTCGCAGAAGCCCAGCACGTCGGAGCTGGTGGTCATGGCGAGCGTTACCGCTTCCGCCGGATCGAAATTCGCCTCCTCGGCCAGCGGCGTTCCATCCGGACCCACCACAGCGGTGGACGGTGCGCTGGGCAGAAGCATCGCCACGACGGCGACCCAGAAAGCAATTCGCAAAATGAGCATGTAACCGACCCCTCGGTTGCGCCGCTTGCGGTATGTGACCGCCCTGGCGGCTGTGCCTATCAACATGCCACCACCCTAGGCGCGGGGAGCTTGTGACCCGGCAAACCATTCCGCTCAAATTTGAAGCAAATTCCCGTACATCCGCCCTTTTGCGCAGGCGTGCCTAATGCCGTGCCTCCGGACCGGGCGGCATTTACAGGGAAACTGATTAAAATCCGAAAGACCGGGACAGGGCCGCAGGCATATGGTCGGCGGACCCCCGCAGCGTCAGTCCTTTTTGCCCGCGCTGTCTGTGCCGGCCACGGCCGCATCGTCGGCCGCAGCATCCTTCGCCTTGGCCATCAGCCCGTCGGGAATGGCACCCAGCGCCGCATGGGCCTCGTCAAGAAAGGCGGGGCTTGGCAGCGGGGGTTCGAGCGACACCCCGGCTCCCAGCGTTTCAATGATGGTGTGCAGGGCGGCCAGCCGGGCGAATTTCTTGCTGTGCGACGGGATCACGTGCCACGGGGCGTCCGGTGCCGATGTCCGCCGCACCATTTCCTCGATGGCATCTTCATAGGCGCCCCACTTGTCGCGGTTGCGCAGATCATCCGGCGTCAGCTTCCAGCGCTTGAGCGGGTTGTCGAGCCGTTCCAGGAAGCGCTTCGCCTGCACCTCCGGCGAGATGTGCAGGAAGATCTTCACCAGCCGGAAGCCATCGGCCGCCAGCGCGCGCTCGAAACTGTTGATCTCGTCATAGGCGCGCGACCAGGCCTCGCGGTCGGCAAATCCCTCGACCCGCTCCACTAGCACCCGGCCATACCAGGAGCGGTCGAACACGCCGAGTTCGCCATTGGCGGGCAGGCGGCGCCAGAAACGCTGCAGGTAATGTTCCTCGCGCTCACGCGCGTCCGGCGCCGAGATCGGCCAGACACGCACCGCCCGCGGGTCCATCACGCTCGACAGACGGCGGATGATGCCGCCCTTGCCGGCAGCATCCCAGCCTTCAAAGATGATCACGCCCTTGAGGCGGTTATAGAGAAAGGCAAGCTGCAGCTCGCGAATGCGGTCCTGCAGGGCGATCAGGTGCTCTTCATAGGCTTCCCCGTCGATATCCGCGTCGGCCGGTATATCGGCCAGGGCAAAGCCGTTCGTCTGCCAGACCGCAAACAGGTCCCGCCAGTTGGGAGCGTCTTTCCCGGTATCGGTATCGGAGCCGGACTTTCCGGATGCCATGGTCGGTCTGCCGTGTAGGAGGGGCGGTCACAAGGTGCCGGTAGCCGGGGCACAGGTGAGTCGCTGCAGGAAACAAAGTGTCGCACAGGCGGGCAGGGATCGATAATCCCCGAAGACGGTCGTGTGCCGCGCCATTACCCCTTGGGCGACGCGATCAGGCCGAAGGGCCGCTGGCCCACCATCCCCGCTTCGGGGACGTCGCAGGCCTCGATGGGCAGCCAGATGGTCACCGTGGTGCCCTTGCCCAGGGTGCTCGCCAGGTTGAGCTGGCCGCCATGCAACTGCACGAGCGACTTGACGATCGGCAGGCCGAGGCCGGTCCCCTGCGCGCCGACGGACATGGAGGATTCCACCTGCTCGAAGGGAATGAGCACGCGCTTGATGTCGTTGGGCGCAATGCCGATGCCCGTATCCGCCACCGTGATGCGCGCCATCTCGTCTTCCTGCTCCAGCCGCACCGTCACGGAGCCGCCTTCGGTGGTGAACTTGATGGCGTTGGACATGAGATTGAGAACAGACTGGCGGATCGCCGTGTGATCGGCCTCGATCTCCAGTTCCTCGTCGGGGAGGGAAAGGTCGATGGAGATGTTCCCGGCGCGTGCCTGGGTGGAAAGGATGTCCGTGCAGTCCTCGATCACCTCCCGCAGATCAAAGTGGCGATGCACCAGCTCGTAGCGCCCGGCCTCGATCTTAGACAGGTCAAGGATCTGGTTGATCAGCGTCAGCAGGTGATCCCCGGACGTGTGGATCATCTTCGCGTAATCGAGATAGCGCTCATTGCCCAGCCGGCCGAACAGCTCCTGCTCCAGCACCTCTGAAAAGCCGATGATGGAATTGAGCGGCGTGCGCAGCTCATGGCTCATATTGCGCAGGAACGAGGTCTTGCTCTCATTCGCCCGCTCGGCGGCTTCTTTTTCGTAATCCAGCTTCTCGGCCACATCCACGAGGCTCGATGCCTGGTTTTCCAGCATGGCGCGGTTCATCTCCAGCTCGTGAACGGTGGATTGCAGCGTCCGCCCGCGCTCGATGAGCTGGCGTTCGCGCTCCTTCAATTCGGTGATGTCGGTATAGACGGTGACGCGGCCGCCCTCGCGCGTATGCCGGTCGCGCATCAGGAACCAGCGGCCATCCACATGGCGCAGCGTGCTCTGGCCCACCGGCAGGGCATGCTTTTCCATCCGCCGGTCCAGCCACTGGGCGGCGTCGCCGCCGGTATGGAACACGTCCGACTCCGATGTGCGGGTCATGAAGTCACGGAAAGTGATGCCCGGCTCGAGCTGGTCACCGGCCGCCCGGTGCAGCCGGGCAAAGACACGGTTGTGCAGCACCAGCCGGTCAGCCTGATCCCATACGGCAAAGCCGTCGGCGGTGCTTTCGATGGCGGCTTCAAAGCGCATCTGAACCCGCATCAGCGAGGTCACGTCATTCCAGTGAACGATGGCGCCGCCATCATCCAGGGGCCGCGACTTCACTTCCATCCAACGGCCATCCGACAGCCGCTCGATACGCGGCGTCCAGTCGCGGGATCGATGAAAGGCCAGCGTGTCGGCGATCCAGCCCTCGGGGTCGTTGATGGCGCGCGTGCCGGCGATTTCGCCTTCACTCAGAAGGCGCCGCAGAATGTCCTCGAAGGTGAGGCCCACAATGGCGTCAAGGTCATCGAAGGTGCGGAAAATATAGCGGAAATGGGCATTGCTGTAGGTAAGCCGGTCATCGCCATTGAAGACGATGATGCCGACCCGAAGACTGTCCAGTCCTGCAATGAGCGCGTCAGTTCCCTCGCGCGTCCCCACTGGCATCTTCTGCCTCACCTGACCCCGGACCACATGCCCCAATACACATGGGCCCCAAAGCTGACAGGATAGGGTTATGAAATCGTTGTTGTTTCGGGGTTTGCCCGTGCCAACCGTCCCGTCCCGGTGCAGGTAAGCCGACGCATCATGGATGATCGGCAGGTATCCACGAAAAAGGCGGTGTCAGAACCTGACACCGCCTCATTCGGGCCGGGACGTGAAATCCCGGCAATTTGTCTGACCGTCCGGCCTTAGCGGGCGGCGTCCGGCAGATATTCTGCCCAGCAATAGGCGATCTCGTTCACCGCGTGCTTGCCGGTGCAATAGGCTTCCTCGGAGGGGAAGTGCGCGGCGGCGAGGCACTGGTTGAGGTTGAGGCGCGAGAAACGCGTGCAGCGCGTCAGGTCACGGTTCGAGGTGAGCTTGGCTGCAGAGGTGCGCTCGTCTTCCTCGATTGCGATGTGACCGGCGATCGACAGGATGCGCTGCATCACCGGCACGGCCGCATGGGCCTCGGTCACGCCGGCCAGCTCGGCCAGCACGTTACCGAACCCGGAACCCGCCACATCATTGGCGGCGTATTGCGGCGCGACGGAGAACGGAGCCGGGGCTTCATATTTGCCCCAGCGCGTGCGCTGGAATTCCACGGCGGTCGTGAGGAAGCGCTGGCCCAGATTGGTGAGCTTCTTGTAGGTGACCGATGCCTCGGCGACCACGGCGGAGCGCGCCTTCTGGGAGCCGGAGAACATCCATACGCCGGAGCCGGACTTGAGCTTGCTCAGCACCGCGTCCTTGCCCTCGCGCTCGACGGCGGACTTCACGGCGGCAGCGAATTCCGGCTGCGCGGCAGCAAGATAGGCGCTGTTGGCGATCCAGCCTTCGGCCAGGAACTCGGTATTGTGGGGACGCAGCGTATCAAGGGCGGCGCGCACATCGCGCGGCGACTTGAACTTGCGGTTGGCCAGATCGTCGATCGCGGCGTCAAAGGCGCGGTAGGCCGCGGCCTTGCCTGCGAGATCGGCATTGGCGGAGGTGATCTTCGGCTGCGCCTTGGCACCGGCCTGCGGGGCAATGAACGGCTTGGCGCGCGGCACCGGCACAATCATGCCGTCCGACTGCACCACCGGCGCATTGGCCACTTGGTAGGGCGCGATGGAGGCTGCCGGTGCAACCGGCGCCTGCGGCTGGATAGAGGCGGTGGTGGTGGGCGTGCTGCCCGTGGTCATGCAGCCGGCAAGGGCCAGACCGGCCAGAACCAGGCCGGATGCAGCCGCAACCCGCTTCAGGCCAAAGCAGGAAGAAGTGCCGGAAGAAATGAAGGTGTCGGCCATGCGTGTCGCCCCCCGAATAAGCCCGGCTGCCTCTCTCCCGGCAGGCAGGCTTAGGAAATCATTTACCAAGGGAACCCTACTTTCAGCGCCTGCGCGTCCCGCGCTGTCAGTGTGGGCCCAATTCAGGGGAGCCGAAGCCTTCCGGTTCCCCGATCGTCATGTCTCTGCTCGTCAGGTCCAGCTCCGCCAGAGCTGCAGGCAAATGGCCCTAAGCAGCGATTCTGACGAAAATGTGCCAAATCGAGGCGCCCGCGAAGGGCACGTCGTCGGCGCTGCAACCAGCATGCCCAACACTAGGCCGATGCCGCCTTTCATGCAATGCGGCAGCGCATTGCGCGTGCCGGTTTTTGCGCGTCGCGGTTTGCACGAAATGCCGATTCCACAGGGGCTTTTGCTTCAAATGCCCGTCACATTTCAGCTTCCTTAACCCTGATCCGCCAGAGTGGCCGCGGATGGGCCACCTTCATGCCCGGCCGGCGGGGATCTGCCGGGCGTGGACGTGACCTTTTGAGAGACAATCGCGCCTGCCCGCTTGGGGCAGGCCGGCATCCGGGGGATGTGCCGCCTTGTGCCAAGGCACCGGCCCTCCCGGACGCGGGGTGGATGAGGTAAATCCGGTGCACGAGGCTGATTGGCAGGTTCATCCGGGCGCACGCGCCCGGCCGCGCGTGAAGGCACGGCATCTGGCGTTCATCCGGCAGCACGCGGTGGGTGGCATCATCGGCGCCCTGGGCGGCATCGCCTTTGTCGCCTTCACCGGCCAGACCGACCTGTTCGCGCTGGGGGCGTTCGCGCTTCTGGCCGCCACCGGCCTGCCGGCCCTGTGGCTGCGCGTCACCGGGCACCTCACCAGTGCCTACAGCCTGTCATCCTTCTTTCTGGCCTTCCTCGTCACCTGGCTGTGCGCCTGGACGGGCGGGGTGGATTCACCGGCCATCTTCTGGCTGGCGCTGGTACCGCTCGAAGCGGCGCTGTCGGCCAGCCGCCGCAGTGCGGTCATTGCCGCCTCCTATGCCGCCATCGCCTTTGCGCTGCTGATCTGGATGTCGCTGGCCTCGGCCCTGCCGCCGGCGCATCTGCCGGGGCTCGACCCCTTCCTCGTCCGCATGGTCGCGATCCTGAGCGCCATCATCTATGCCTGCGCCCTGGCGCTGCGCACCCAGGAAGCCTATCAGCGTGCCGAGGATGCCGCCGACGCCGAAGAGGCGCGCTACCGCATGGTCGCCGACAATGCCAGCGACCTCATCACCCGCCATTCGATTGACGGCACGGTGCTGTTCGCCACCCCCGCCAGCCGCCGCCTGCTGGGCGTCGCCGCGCACAAGCTCATCGGCATGCGCGTGACGGAGCTTCTGGGCAGCGACACGCAGGAGGCCCGCGACTTGTCGGAGGCCTTCGCTGTCGCCCTGCGCAAGGGCGGCGAACACAGCGCCGAATTTTCTCTGCCGGCCCATGACGGCAGCACGCGCCATCTGGAAATGCGTATCCGCGCGGTGGGCGATGCGCGGGATGTGAGCCTTGTGGCCGTCACCCGCGACATCACCGAGCGCCAGGCCGCCCAGGAGGTGCTGGCCGATGCCCGCGACATGGCCGAGAGCGCCAGCCGCACCAAATCGGCCTTCCTGCGCTCCATGAGCCATGAGCTGCGCACGCCGCTTAACTCCATCATCGGGTTCTCGCAGGTGATCCGCGACCAGTCCTTCGGCCCCATCGGCAACGGGCGCTACTCGGACTACGCCGACATGATCGGCGAAAGCGGCAAGTCGCTGCTGCGCATCGTCACCGACGTGCTGCGCATGTCGGAGATCGAGGCCGGCAACGTGGAAATGGAGATCGAGGAAACCCGTCTCCACCCGGTCGCAGCGCTTGCGATCCGCACCCTTGAACCGCAGGCACGCCACGCCCGCGTGCTGGTGGAAAACCACGTCGCCGAGGACCTGCCGATGATGATGGCGGACGCCCGTGGTGTGGACCAGGCGATGCAGTGCATCCTCGCCAACGCCATCCAGCACTCGCAGCCGGGTGACGCCGTGCAGGTGACCGGCGGGGCGGATGATATCAGCGCCTGGATCGAGATCAGCGATCAGGGCCCGGGCATTCCCGAGCATGAGATCAGCCGCCTGATGCGGCCCTTCGAGCGCACCGGCGGCAGCCTTGAAGGCCGCCCGTCCGGCGCCGGCGTGGGGCTGGCCATCGCCAAGGCACTGACCGAGCTGCAGCGCGGCGGCTTCACCATCCATTCGCGCGAAGGCGAGGGGACGACCGTGCGCCTGACCTATCCGCGCGCGCAGATGAGCGGCCGCCGGACGGCCTGACCCTCACCTGAACTGGTGCAAGGCCATGCGTCCCGCTAGGCTCGCGCGATGATGCAGCCCCGCCTCAAATCCGAAATCCGTGTCCACGCCATGCTGCGCGGAGCGGCTGCCGCGGGCATCTTCGGCGCGGTTCTCCGCCGTGGTGATGACACGGCCGGGGCCATCATCGTGCGGCTGGCGCCCGACGCGCAGACCGCGATGCTTTATTGCGCAGCCCCCGGCCCCGGCACCGATGATGACGGCCGCCCGCGCTGGATCTGCGCCACGGGTCCGGACCCCGTCCCGAATGACGAGGCCAACGCCTGGCTCTCCCGCCGCATCGACACGGACCCGGACATGTGGGTGGTGGAGTTTGAAACGGCAAAGAGCGGGCCCTGCCTGGACGGCACCGTGGTGGACACGGCCCCGCCGCAGGAAGACCCGCTCATCGCTCAGATATTCAGAAAATAGGGAAAGGGCCCTTCGCCCTCACGGACGCATGAAGGCAATCCCGTCATCCGCGTCCATGTTCTCGGCAGCGGCAGTCAGCTCGCTGGCGATGTCTTCCGGGCTGCGGTCCATCTTGTAGAGCTTCAGCACTTCGTCGAACAGCACGCGCGCCACCGCGTCACGCGGATAGCTGCTGGCGGCGGCCTCCTCGAGCGCTGCCTTGACGTGCTTCTCGACGATTTCACGGGCATTTGCCATGGTCGTATTCCTTCTCAGGACGTTGCGTAAATAAGAGGTTCGCGCGCAATCTACACCAGCGCCCAGCCGGGCGGCGATGATCAAAATCAATCCGCAAGGCTGCCATGACGGGACCTGCTTCGGGGGCCTTCTCCGGGCACCCGCCCGGTGCCGCGCGGGTTGAGAGTGGCCCGCCTTCCCGCTATCAGAGGCCCGGATACCGGCCGCACCGGCCACCCAGCCCCGCCTGCGCTTCCCCGCGTACTCTCAAGGAACACGATCCGCCATGACAGACCTCCAGACCCTGCCCATGGAATTCTGGGAGCTGCTCGTCAGCGTCTGGCAGGACGGCATCCAGGGCGTCGATTTCGGCCGCGTGCTGGTGGCGCTCGGCATCCTCATCTTCTTCTACATCCTGCGCGGCCTGTTCGCCCGCATCGTGGTAGCCGCCGCCGGCAAGTGGGCCGCGCGCACCCAGACGCAGGTGGATGACCTGCTGGTGGAAGCGCTGGCCCCGGCCCTGAAGCTGATGGTCTTCACCATCGGTGTCTTCGTCGCGGGCCGCTACCTCGCCTTTGACGGGCTGGCGGAGGAGCTGCATCTGCGGCTCGTCCGCTCCATGGTGGCCGTGGCCTTCTTCTGGGCAGCCTACAATTTCACCAAGCCGCTGACCCTTGCCTTCAAGCGCCTTGAAGTGGTGCTGACCCGCGAAATGGTGGACTGGCTCGTCACCGCCACGCGGATCGCGGTGATCCTGCTGGGCGTCGCCACCGTGCTGCAGATCTGGGGCATCCAGGTTGCCCCGCTGATCGCAGGTCTCGGCCTGTTCGGCGTCGCGGTGGCGCTCGGCGCGCAGGATCTGTTCAAGAACCTGCTGGCCGGTCTTTCCATCCTCATCGAAAAACGCTTCGGCGTCGGTGACTGGGTGAAGGTGGATGGCGTGGTCGAGGGGACAGTGGAGCATATCGGCTTCCGCTCCACCCGCGTGCGCCGTTTCGACAAGGCACCCGTCTATGTTCCGAACACGGAGTTCGCCGACGGCGCGGTGACGAATTTCTCCGCCATGACCCATCGCCGCATCTACTGGAAGATCGGCGTCGAGTACCGCACCACCCGCGACCAGCTTGCCGAGATCCGCAACCGCATCGAAGCCTTCCTGCTGGACTCCGACGAATTCGCCAAGCCGCCTGAGGTGCCGCTCTTCGTGCGTATTGATTCCTTCAACGACAGCTCGATCGACATCATGCTCTATTGCTTCACCCGCACCACCGTGTGGGGCGAGTGGCTGGAAGCGAAGGAACGCCTGGCCTATGCGGTGAAGGACATCGTTGAAGGCGCGGGCACGGGCTTTGCCTTCCCCTCAACCTCCCTTTACGTGGAAAGCCTGCCCGGCGGCACGCCGGAAGCCTTCTCCCCGCCGGAGGGGTCGTCACCTGAGGGCTCATCCGGCGGCAGCGGCGCGCAGGCGAAACTGCCCGCAGGCAACCCCGCGGACGGCCAGACCGCAGGCGAGGCGGAAACCGGCGCTGACACCTGATCTGTACCCGGGGGGTGCGTAGAGCGCGCGCCTACATGGCGGCGCGGTGCGGTGCTTCGGTGCTGTGGTCATCTTCCAGCGGCTCACTGGCGAACAGCGCCCGCCAATAGCCCACCAGCCGGTCTGCCGTCGCAGGGTCCAGGGTCTCGAAACATGACATCAGGCGGAAGACTTCCTCCGTACCGCGACGGCTGCCCATCTCGCCAAGCCTGACGAGGGTCGAACAGGTGGAGCGCGCAAACCCGGCCGCCCGGCAGGCCGTCATCAACCCATAGCCGCCGGGTTCATCCAGCAATGCTTCCGATGTCGCCCGGTCGATGCCCGTCAGCCTGTCAAAACAGGCATGGAAGGCATCAAGCTGGCCGTCGCGCAGCAGGCGCACCACCAGAGGTTCCTTCAGTTCATTGCGCGTCTGCTTGTCGACGGCAAAGGCCAGCGCGTGTGGCGGATGGGGCTGCGCGTCGCCCGTGGCGATGCCGCGCGCAGCCGCTGTCTGCAAGGCAAGCTGCAGGGCGTCCGGCTGGATTGCCATGGCCCGCTCGAAAGCCTTGCCGCCAAGCTGCGGTGCCACGTGCCAGCCAAGCTGGACTGCCACATCCGCCGGCAGGTCCGGCCGGGTGATGAGGGCCAGTTGCAGGGCGGGCAGGGCAGACGCTGCCTTGAGCAATATCTCGAAATCCGCCCGTTGCAGAGGCGCATCCGCGTTTTCGGCCAGGCAGGTGAGGGAATGCGGATCCTCGAGGGCAACGATGTGCCTCACCAGCGTGGCCGACAGGCCCTGCCGCTGGGCGATCACCGCCGCGTGGCCCGCCCCGTGCCGGTCGATCAGGTCGATGAGATCGTTTTCCGTCAGTTGCGGGCTGTGCACCAGCAGGGGCGCCGCCACAAAGGCCGTGTCGTTGAGAAGCGCGTCCACCAGCACCATCGGCGGCGTCTCAACGTCCAACAGGGTGGACGCCAGGGCGGCACGGCCATCCTCGTCGGCTACCGCCCCGAGATCCTTCAGCAGCATGCCGAAGCCCTCGCGCACCGTCTCCGAACAGCTGTCAGCGTCGGAGAGATAGAGCGCCGTGATGCAGTCGAGCAGCGCCCTGCGCCCCTCGGCGGACCTGTCCCGCAGAAGGGTCGGCAGCGCAGCAAGCTGGACCAGGACAGAGGGCATGGGGACGGACATTCTCCGGGTGAACGGCAGGGTGATCGGGCGGTCGTCTCAGGCAGTCTGATCCGCTGTGAACTGCGGCATTCGTGCCCTAGCCCGGGGGCATGGGGGCGACTAGATTGCGAGCCTTCATTGAAGAGGAGATTTGCGAAGGCAGGGTAAATTTTCCGTACCTTTCGCAGCCTTCCCTCCATAAATCGTGACCCCGGGAGAGCCCGCATGGCTGAGGTGTTTTTCGTGTTCCTGCGGCTGGGTCTCACCGCCTTCGGCGGTCCGGTGGCCCATATCGGCTATTTCCGGGACGAGTTCGTCACCCGCCGCCGCTGGATCAGCGATGAGGGCTATGCGGATCTCGTGGCCCTGTGCCAGTTCCTGCCCGGACCCGCCTCCAGCCAGGTTGGGCTGGGTCTCGGCCTGTTGAGGGCCGGGCCCGCCGGGGCGCTGGCCGCGTGGCTGGGCTTCACCCTGCCGTCCGCCCTCCTGATGGCCGGGGCGGCGTTCTCCCTGCTCGAGCTGGGAGAGGCCATTCCGGCGGGATTGCTGGCGGGCCTCAAGGCGGTGGTGGTGGGCGTCGTCGCCCATGCGCTTCTGGGCATGGGCCGCAGCCTGACGCCGGACCTGCCGCGTCTTGCTCTTGCCGGTGCAGCGCTGGCACTGACGCTGGTTGTGGGCGGGGTCACCGGCCAGCTTGCGGCCATCGTGCTGGGCATCATCGCCGGACTTGCTTTCCTGCGCGGCCTTGCGCCCACCAGCGATCGCGGCTCAGGCCTGCATGCACCGTTCCCGCGGCGGCTCGCCACCTTGTTCCTAGTGGTGTTTGCCCTCCTGCTGGTCGGCCTGCCGCTGCTGGCGGCGAAGGATACCTCCCTCGGCATGGCCATCGCTGATGGCTTCTACCGCTCCGGCGCGCTGGTGTTCGGCGGCGGCCATGTGGTGCTGCCCCTGTTGCAGGCCGAAACCGTGGCACCGGGCCTTGTGGGGGCAACGGAATTCACCGCGGGCTACGGGCTGGCGCAGGCGATGCCGGGGCCGCTTTTCACCTTCGCGGCCTTCCTCGGCGGGGCAGCCGGTCTTGATCAGGGCGTGGCGGCGGCAAGCCTCTATGCGGCGCTGGCCCTTGTCATGGTGTTCCTGCCCGGCGCGTTGCTGCTGGCCGCAGCACTGCCTTTCTGGGCCGGGCTGCGTGCCAACCACACAGCGCGGGCAGCGCTTACCGGGGTCAATGCGGCGGTGGTCGGCATTCTGGCGGCCGCGCTCTACACGCCCGTTGCGACGACCGCCATCCATGACTGGACCGACATCGCGATTGCGCTCATGGCCTTCCTGGCGCTGCAGGTGCTGCGCTGGCCGGCATGGGTGGTGGTGCCCATCGGCGCGGGCTTCGGCCTCGCCTTCGCGGCATTCGTCTGAGGCGATTTATCCACAAGCACGGCCCGCCGTTAACGGTTGGTTCACCATGTCAGGCTCACGCTTTTGGTCATGAACCAGGAGTGAGGAGCAGGACCATGGCCACCAAGCCAGCCGAACCCGGCACGACTGACGCAGCACCCGAGCCCGGTGCCATCGCCGAGAAGGTGATTGCCTTCGCGCCGCCGGAGCGCCCCATGCGTGATTTTCCAAAGGGCCATGAAGCCGATGTGCTGCCGCTGCGCGCGCCGCGCAAGAAGCGCCGCAAGACCGTGGCCGAGATCGCCAAGTCCTGACCCTGCCGGGCTGTTAAGGCGGGGAGGGGATCAGGCCGCCGCTGCCTTCTGCGTGGCAGCGTCGATCGCGCCCGCCAGCCGCTCCACCAGCATTTCCAGCTCGTCATCCGAAATGGTGAAAGCCGGGCCGAGGCAGATGATGTCGCGGATGTCGCCCGTGCCGCCGGGATAGAAGAACGCGCCGCGCGCCAGCCCCTGACCAACCACCGCATTGGTGATGCCCGCCTCGGCCGGATAGAGCGCCAGCGTCTCCCGGTCAGCGACAAGCTCGATCCCCCAGAGAAGACCGCGCCCGCGTATCTCCGCCACATGCGGGTGCTGGCCCAGCCGGTCCCGCAGCAGCGCTTCCAGCTTGCGGCCCTGGGTGGCGGCGCGGGCCACCAGGTCTTCCCGCTCCATGATCTCCAGCGCCTTGTCGGCAGCCGCGCAGGCCCCCGGATGGCCGCCATAGGTATAGAACATCAGGCTGTCGCCGCGTTCAGCCAGCGGTGCCAGCACCTCGTCGCTGGCATAGATGCCTGCGAGCGGTGCATAGCCCGCCGTCAGTCCCTTGCCCGCATACATGATGTCCGGCCGCACATCGAAATGCTCGATCCCGAACCGCGCGCCGGTGCGCCCGAAGCCCGTCATCACTTCATCGATGATCAGCAAGACCCCATATTGCTGGCAGATGCGCTGCACTTCCGGCCAGTAGCGCGGGCCCGGCTCCTGCGCCCCGCCGGAGGAGCCGGTGATGCTCTCTGCCAGAAACGCCGCCACCGTTTCCGGTCCCTCGGACAGGATCGTGTCTTCAAGGGCTTTCGCGCAGCGAATGTCCTCATCCGGATGATTGCGCCCAAGCGGGCTGCGCAGGGCATAGGGCGCGGGCACCTTGGGGAAGTGCGGGGCGTAGGGCTCAAAGCCCTTCTGCCGCGCGGTGTGGCCGCCGGCGGCCAGGGTCAGCGCCGTGGCACCATGATAGGAGGGCACGCGGCCGATGATCTTCCAGCGCGTGTCCTGCCCGATCGCTATCTGATACATGCGCGCAAGACGGATGGCGGCATCCGCTGCCTCCGACCCGCCGCTCGACAGATGCACGCGGGTGAGATGATCCGGCAGCCATGACGCCTTGAGCCGTGCCACCAGCCGCTCGCGCTGCGGGGTGAGGAAGGTGGGCACGATATAGCCCGTATCACCCACCGCTTCGGCCATGGCCGCGGCCACCTCCTTGCGCCCATGGCCAATGCTGGCGGCGATGGCACCGCCCGCCGCGTCAAGAATGCGTGTTCCGTTGGCCATCTCCAGCCACACACCTTCCGCCTTCACCACGTCGATGATGCGCGGTGAGGGAATGAACGGCCAAACGTCTGATTTTGGATGCGGGGCAGGGGACATGGCACGGGGCTCCGGGCAGGCAGATATCATCAAGGATGGGTGATGCATGGCCTGTCTGCGCCAGCGCTGCTTGTCGCGGGCTGCAAACCGCCATATCACCCGGGTATGGGACGCCGTTCGGCGTTCGCATGAATGCCAGGAAGGGTAGACGGACAGTCAGGCCATGAAAATAGTCGTTCTCGGTGCCGGTGTGGTGGGCGTCACCACGGCCTATTACCTTGCCGAGCGGGGCCATGAGGTAACCGTCATCGACAGGGCCGAGGGCCCGGCCCTTGAAACCAGTTTCGCCAATGGAGGCCAGGTGTCTGCCTCCGGCAGCGCGCCCTGGGCAGCGCCGGGTGTGCCCTGGCAGGGGCTCAAATGGCTGGGCCGGGCGGATGCGCCTTTGCGCTGGAAGCCGCGGCTTGATCCGGCGCAATGGTCCTGGCTCATGGCCTTCCTGCGCCGTTGCACGGCCGAAGCCTATGATGCGGGTGTGACGCGCAACCTGACCCTGGGCCGACTCAGCATCACCGAGCTGCGCCTGCTCAGGGCCCGCCTCGGGCTTGACTATCACCAGCAGACAAAAGGCATCCTGAAGATTGCCAAGTCCGACGCGGACCTGGCCGACCTCAGGGACAAGGCTGCCAAGCTCACGGCCAAGGGCGCCCAGGTGCGCTTTGTCGATGCGGCGGAATGCGCCGCGATCGAACCGGCGCTCGAGCCCGCTGTTACAGCCGGCGAAGTGCGCGGCGGCATCCACTTCCTTGATGATGAAAGCGGCGACGCGCATCTGTTCACCGAGCAGGTGGCGGCAGCCGCTGAAGAGGCAGGCGTCACCTTCCGCTACGGCACGGCGGTGGAGGCGCTTGAGACAGCAGGCAAGGCCGTCACCGGCATCCGCACATCGTCCGGACCCGTCGCATGTGACCATGTGGTGGTCTGCCTCGGTGTCGGCAGCCGCGCCCTGCTCCGGCCGCTGGGCATCCGCCTGCCGGTCTATCCGGTAAAGGGCTATTCGGTGACGGTCGATCTCGACGGCAGCAACATCGCCCCGGCGGTCAGCCTCACCGATGAGGAACGCCGGGTGGTGGTCAGCCGCTTCGGGACGCAGCTGCGCGTCGCCGGCATGGCGGAGCTGGCAGGCAACGACCTGACCATCGACCCGGCCCGCGCCCGCGCCGTGCGCCAGGCCCTCGATGACCTGTTTCCCGGCCTTGCACGCCTGCCGGACGCCAGGGTGTGGACCGGCCTGCGCCCGATGACACCCGATGGCGGCGCCATCATCGGTGCAGCCCCGCCCTGGGCCAACCTCACCCTCAATACCGGCCACGGCACCTATGGCTGGACCATGGCCTGCGGCAGCGCCCGGCTGGTGGCCGATCTCGTGAGCGGCGAAACGCCGCCGCTGGATATGGGCCTGGTGAGTCTCGCCCGCTTCCGCTGACCGGTTTTCCCCGCCGCCGAAACACGGGTTTTCCCCGGGTTTCTGCCGTTTGAGCAGATTTTTGTGCGCTGCACAAATTATCGCTTGTCAATGTTGCGCTGCGTATATATATGTTGCGTCGCACAAGGGGAAAACGGCCCCCGCCGCCCGGCACCGCGCGTTCCGCGTCCGTGGCGCCCGGAGGCCACCCCGACGACAGAGTTTGTCCCCCGCGTATCTGGGGTTGTTCCAGTTCCTCATCATGGGAAGACCCCGCGGCGCCCCCATCCCAAGCCGCCGCGCACAGGAGTGACCGATATGGCTGCTGCCAAGAAGACCACCACCAAGAAGACCACCACCCGTCGCCGCCCGTCTGCCAAGAAGGCCGCGCCGAAGAGCCCGATCCGCACCGCCGCCCACACCGTGATCGACACGGTCGAGGCCAATGTGGTTGACGGCTTCAAGGCCGTCCGCGCGACGGTTGACGCCAAGGACCTGCAGGCCGCGCTCGACATTCAGCGCAAATATGCCGAAACCGCCCTCAAGCGCACCCGTCAGGGCGCCGAGAAGGTCTCCGGCATTGCCTCCAAGGCCGTCAAGGAAGCCAGCGAGCCGCTGGTGAAGCGTGTGCAGGACGTGCGCACCCGCGTCGAGACCAATGTGAACGAAGCTCTGGGCCGCGCCGCGTAACCTGCGGCAACCGACCCGAAGACAGCAACGCCCGGCCGCCCCTCCCGCGCAGCCGGGCGTTTGCTATTTGGCGCGCTCGATGAGCCCAAGCCCCAGCGCCGAGGCAATGACGCCGAGCGCGAACAGGGCGATGCCGGAATGCACGTCCGCCGTGGTCAGAAGCTGGCCGTTGAGCAGGATGACCAGGAGCGCCAGCACGAGCACATCCGCCATCGACCAACGCGACAGCGCCGCCAGCCACCACAGGGTCCGGGGCAGGGTCCGGTGCAGCCGCGCGCCCGGTGCCCGCATCTGCCTGACGGCCGCAAGCCCCAGCACAATCTTGCCGACCGGAAACAGCACCGACACGGTGAACACGAACACCGCCAGCGCCGTCTGGCCGCTCTCCGCCATGCTGACAATGCCGCCGAGAATGGAATAGCTGCGCTCGAACACCCAGAACGAGCTCACCGAAAGGGCCGGCAGCGTCACCCCGCCGAGGATCAGTCCCAGCGCCGCCCACAGCAGCGCCGCCGCCGCATGCACCCGCAGGCGTGATGCAGCCTGCCTGCCGGCTGCACGTGGCACAGCCTGCTCGCCGGCAGAAATCGCCGCGCGTGGCGTGTCATCGGAAACAGGTGAGGGGAGGGGCGACGCGCACATGACCGCATCCTAGCGCGGTCGCGCGCTGTCGTCTTGAATGGGAGATGAAACTCCGCAAGAGGCGCGGCGCGGGGCGCAGGCCCGCCTAGCCCGCGTGCCGCTTCTGCATCACCGTCTTCCGCCCGTCGCCGGTCGGCTGATAAACCTCGCGGAAGCGGCTGTTGGCCTCCGCCCACGCACTTTCGGTAATGCGCGCATCACCATCCACCGCGTCATAGCCGCAGCGGGCAAGGTAATGCAGCTGGTCCACCAAGACCCCGCCGGTCGCCCGCAGCTCACCCTGATAGCCGCCGCGATGACGGATCAGCCGCCCATAGGAAAACCCGCGCCCGTCCTTGAACTGCGGAAAGTCCACCGCGATCAGGCTGAACCGGTCAAGATCGTCCATGATCTCGTCCGGATTGTCGCTGCTTTCCAGCGCCACGCCGATCGGCTTGTTGCGCGTCAGCAGCGTCTCACGGTCCTTCAGCCAGCGGCCCATGCTCACCAGCGCGTGGCAGTCCTCCGGCAGGTCCGCGTCATCTTCCACGCGCACCCACTTGTCCTCGGTCACTTCCTTCCCGTTCTTAAGCAGCGGCATAAAGGGTCTCCTTGAACGGGTCGATGCCGATCCGGCGATAGCAGGCAAGGAAGCTCTCGCCCTCTTTCCGGTTGGCCACATAGGTTTCAACGATGGTCTCGACCGCATCCACGATGCGGTCCTCGGTGAAGGCCGGGCCCACGATGTCGCCGACAGCGGCGTTCTCGTTGGCCGAGCCGCCGAGGGTCACCTGGTAGTTCTCCACGCCCTTCTTGTCGACGCCGAGAATACCGATATGGCCCACATGGTGATGGCCGCAGGCATTGATGCAGCCCGAAATCTTGATCTTCAGCTCACCGATATCGTATTCGCGGTCGAGATCGGCAAACCGCTCCGAGATCGCCTGGCCGATGGAGATTGACCGCGCATTGGCGAGGTCGCAGTAATCAAGCCCCGGGCACACGATCATGTCGGAGATCAGGCCGATATTCGGCGTTGCCAGCCCCGCCGCATCAAGCCGCTTCCACACCTCATAGAGGTCGCGCTTCTTGACGTCGGGCAGCACGAGATTCTGCTCATGGGTCACGCGGATCTCGCCGAGGCTGAAGGTCTCCGCGATGTCGGCCACAGCGTCCATCTGGTCCGCCGTAGCGTCCCCCGCAATGCCGCCAATGGGCTTCAGCGAGATGTTGACGATGGCATAGCCCGGCACCTTGTGGTCCGCGAGGTTCGTCCGCGCCCACTGGGCAAAGGCCTTGTCGTCCGCCAGCGCCTTGTCGAACACTTCAACGGCATCCGGCAGGCTTTCATAGGCCGGCGGGGCGAAATAGGCGCGGATGCGTTCGATCTCGCCGTCCGGCAGCTTCAAATCTTCGCCCGCGCCGCCTTTCGCGAATTCGTCCTTCACTTGGCGCGCGAATTCCTCCGCACCCAGAGCATGCACCAGGATCTTGATGCGCGCCTTGTAGAGATTGTCGCGCCGCCCATGCATGTTGTAGACGCGCATGATCGCATCCATGAAGTGCAGCAGGTCGCGGGCCGGGATCTTTTCACCCACCAGGTGACCCACCATCGGCGTGCGGCCAAGCCCGCCACCGGCATAGATGTCGAAGGCCGGCTCGCCGTTCTCGCCTTCCACGATGATGATGCCCACATCATGCACGCGGATCGCCGCGCGGTCGCTCGAATGGCCGGTGATGGCGATTTTGAACTTGCGCGGCAGGAAGGTGTATTCCGGGTGGAAGGTCGACCACTGGCGCAGGATCTCCGCCCAGATGCGCGGGTCGTCGATCTCGCCCGCCGCCACGCCCGCATACTGGTCGGACGTGACGTTGCGGATGCAGTTGCCCGACGTCTGGATCGCATGCATCTCGACGGTCGCAAGGTCTTCCAGGATCGCCGGCACATCCTTCAGCTTCGGCCAGTTGAACTGGATGTTCTGCCGCGTCGTGAAGTGGCCGTAGCCCTTGTCGTAGGTGCGCGCCACATGCGCCAGCATCCGCATCTGGCGGCTCGCCAGCGTGCCATAGGGAATGGCGATGCGCAGCATGTAGGCGTGCAGCTGCAGGTAAAGCCCGTTCATCAGCCGCAGCGGCTTGAACTCGTCTTCCGTCAGCTCGCCCGCAAGGCGCCGCTTAACCTGACCGGTGAATTCCTTCACCCGGTCCTGAACAATGCTGTGGTCGAATTCGTCGTAGCGATACATCTTGCGTCTCTGTTGGTCTGGCCATGGCCCGGGACATCACCGGCCGGCCGAATTCTCTTGGCCCGGACGTCCTCCTGCCGGAGGGCGTGTCCGGACGGTCAGGAGGCCTGCTTGCCCAAATCGAGGCGGACGGTCGGCCCGGCGGCGCGGATCTGTTCGCGCACGCTCAGCGGCTTGGCTTCGCCGTCTTCGCCATCCACGTCGAAGAGGTACGGGTTGACCACGATTTGGTCCACGACACCGGCCTGGGCCTGCTCCAGCAGCTTGGCGCCTTCTTCCTTGCCGTCGGCAATGGCAGCGTCCGTGATCACGTCCGACCATACATTGGCGGCGGTCAGGTACACCGGTTCACCGTCCAGCAGACGGTTCGCCGTCACCGAGTGAAACCGCGCCTTTTTGTTGATGTGCTGGGCCATGCCTGTCCAAACCGCTCCAAACTCGCTCTGCGGGAATACGCGCGCCCGTCGCACCGGGTGTCGCCGCGCAACATCTACCGGGAACATGGGGAACAAGCAATTATCCGTCAATCCCGGTGTGAAAATATATGGATAACACAAAAACCGTGTGGAATTAGCTGGTCTGACCGCTCTCCGATGCCCCGTCGCGGCTGTCATGCCAGTGGCGCAGCAACAGGTGCTCCAGCGCCGAAAGCGCCCAGAAAAGGGCAATTCCGAGCCCGGAGAGCAGCACCAGCGCGGCGAACATCCGGGCAATCTCCAGCCGGTTGCCGGCCTCGATGATCCGCCACGCCAGCCCCGTCGACGTGCCCGACCCTGCGACAAATTCCGCCACCACCGTGCCGATCAGAGCCAGTCCCGCCGACACTTTCATGGCCGACAGCAGATAGGGCAGGGCGCTGGGCAGCCGCACCCCGGTCACGATCTGCCAGCGGCTGGCGCCATAGAGGCGGAACAGGTCGATGAGATTGCGGTCAGCCGTCTTCAGCCCCGCCGTCATATTGGCCAGCACCGGAAAGAACGCAGCAATGACCGCAAGGATCGTCACGGCTGCTTCCGCATTGTCGAGCCCGACCCAGATCAGGATCAGCGGCGCAATCGCCACGATGGGCGTCACCTGCAAGGCGACCGCATAAGGATAGAGCGCCCGCTCGGCAAGCCGGCTTTCGCTGAACAGCACCGCAAACCCCGTGCCCAGCACCAGCGCCAGCACAAAGGCAATGAGGGTGATGCGCAGGGTCACCCACAGTGACGCCATCAGCGGCCCGAAGCCCTGAACCAGCGCGGTCCCGATCGCCAGCGGCCCCGGCAGCACGTAAGCGGGGGTCTCCGTCACCGCCACCAGCCATTCCCAGGCCCCCAGGAAGACGAGACCGAACAGCAGCGGCAGCCCCCAGCGGGCCGCCCAGCCGTCCGGCCCTGTGCCGTTGCTGCGGCTCATGATGCCCCTCCGTCCCCGGAAGCTGTGCGCAGATGCGCCGTGATCGAGGCCGACAGCGCCGCGAACCGTCCGTCCGCCCGCCATGCATCGCCCCGGTCTTCGGGCCCCGGCACCTCCATGTCCGCCAGCAGCGGCCCCGGCCGCCCCGGCAGCACCAGCACCCGCGTGGACAGGAACACCGCCTCATAGACGCTGTGGGTCACATAAAGCACGGTCCACCCATGCTCCGCCCACAGATCATTAAGCTCCTCGTTCAGCCGCTCCCGCGTGATCTCATCCAGCGCAGCGAACGGTTCGTCCATCAGCAGCACGTCGGGCTTCAGCGACAGGGCGCGGGCGATCGACACGCGCATCCGCATGCCGCCGGACAATTGGCGCGGATAGGCATCCCGCCGGTCAGCAAGCCCCACGCGCTCAAGCGCGTCCTCCACCCGTGCGCGGGCATCCTCGCGGGAGACGCCGTTCAGCCGGTGCGGCAGCCACACATTGTCGAACACGGTCGCCCACGGCATCAGGGTCGCATCCTGAAACACAAAGCCGATCTTGCCGGGCCGCCCAAGGGGCCAGCTCAGCCGCCCGGCCTCCGGCGCATCCAGCCCCGCCACCAGCCGCAGCAGCGTGCTCTTGCCGCAGCCCGACGGGCCGACGATGGACACGAAGCTGCCGCGCGCGATGTCCAGCGACAGGGCACCCAGCCCGTGCCGCCCGCCGTCAAACCGGCGGCTGACGTGCTCCAGCGACAGCAGGGGGTGCGTCATCGCGGCTTCAGCCCCGCGCCCTCCGGCACCACCGGCCCGTGATTGACGAAATCGGTGGTAAACGCCGCC
This sequence comes from Pyruvatibacter mobilis, assembly GCF_012848855.1. Taxonomy (NCBI): domain Bacteria; kingdom Pseudomonadati; phylum Pseudomonadota; class Alphaproteobacteria; order Hyphomicrobiales; family Parvibaculaceae; genus Pyruvatibacter; species Pyruvatibacter mobilis. Next base: position 1,946,213 of record NZ_CP051630.1, on the reverse strand, counting down.
CGCCAATCAAGATCGTCCGTATAGACACCAGCCTCCGCCATCGTGTCATAGAACATGCCCCAGCGCTGCTCGGTCATCGCGCCAATTCCCAGCCGCCGTGCGTCACCGCTCGTGGCAAGGCCAAAGGCAATCATCTTGTCGCGCGCCTGCGTCAGCACGTCCTGGCTGATCTCCGGATTGTCCTGCAGGATGAGCGCGTCCGCCGGGGCGGGGTCACCGTGCAGATAGTCATACCAGCCCTCGATGGTGCCATCGACGAAGGCCTGCACGATGTCCGGGCTTTCCTCGATCCACGAGTTGGGCGCCAGCACCATGGTCGCGTAGCCGGGATAGCCGTTATCCGCCAGCAGGAACACCTGCGGCTCGGTGCCAAGCTGCTTGGCGATGGCATAGGGCTCGCTCGTCACATAGCCCTGCTGCACCGCCGTCTCGTCCACCAGGAACGGGGCGAGGTTGTAAGTGTATTTGCGGATCTGATCGTCCGTATACCCATATTTTGCCCGCAGCCACGGCCAGAATGCGCTGATGGTGGCATCCGAAATCATGATCGGCTTGCCCTTCAGGTCTTCCAGCGATGTCACGTCATCCCGCGGATGGGTGATCAGCACCTGCGGGTCCTTCTGGAACACCGCCATCACCGCCTTTACCGGCAGCTCCGCTTCCACGATGCGCAGCGGAATGAAGCTGTTGGACCCCATGCCGAAATCCACCGCCCCGCCGGCAATAAGCTGCGGCACGTTCACCCCCGGGCCGCCGGGCAGGATCTGCACCTCCAGCCCGCGCTTGGCGTAATAGCCCTTGGCCAGCGCCTGGTAGAAGCCGCCATGCTCGGCCTGCGCCTTCCAGTCGGTGGCGAAGGTGATGCGCTGCAGATTGTCTTCGTCGCTCTGGGCGTCCGGCACCGGCCCGGCATTCCACATGCCCACCGCCAGCAGCACCAGCGCCGCCAGCCCCGCGACCACAATTCCAAGGCGGCCCATGCACAGCCCCTCCCACTGTCTTCATTCGCGGCAAAAAATAGCATGTTGCAGCCCCCCTGCCAGCAAAAGCGGACCGGGCTGGGTCATGTTGTGACGGATGAAAGAAAAGAGAGGGGAGGGTGTCACCCCTGGGGAATGGTCTCGCAGCTTGCCGAGCGGCGCACCGTGTCGTTCTTCAAATAGCTGTCGCGGTCGGTCACCAGCATCCGCATCAGCACCACGCCCTTGTCGGTCGGCGCGAAGGAGACGGGCACGCCGTCAAAGCCCGAAATCTCGTCTTCCTCGCGCTTGATCAGCAGCTCAAGCGTATCGCCCGGCAATTGCTGGTCATTGACCACGAAGAAATTGTCCGTGTTGTGCGCAAAGGCAGACACCGACCAATAGGTGTCCGGCACCGTGGCCTTCACCAGCAGCGGTCCCTTGGTGAGGTCGAACAGGCAGATGGAATAGGCAAGGTCCGGGCTCGGCCGCACCACCGTCCGCGCCCGCGCGTCCGGCGGCGGCGCATGCACAACGCCCGCATCCGCCCCCGCATCCGCCATCCGTATCATCGCCATCGACATGATGGCCGGCGGCAGCAGCAGCACCGTCAGGATATGGACGATGATTGCCGCCACGAAGGCGGCGGCGATCCACAGCGGCCAGGTCCTCATGACGCGGCCTCCGGTTCAGTTGTCCAGTCAGCCGTGCCCTCAGCCTCAGGCGTGCACGCGACCTTGCGGATCGACGGCAGCCGTACCGCGCCGGGGTCGGCCACGATGTCGGGCGATGGATTGTAGAGCCGTAAGGTCAGCGAAAAGAAAGAATCGGTGTCCACCGGCAGCCAGTTCATCTCCCGCGGCTCGGCGGAAACGGTCAGCTGCCATTTGGCCAGCGGCGCAAAGCGCAGGCCCAGCGATGCCACATTGTAGGAATAGCGGTCCGCCGGATTGTCGATCAGGTAATGGTCGTCGCCATAAGCCGTCAGGCTCCACCACCGCGCGGCGAAGCTGCGGCCCGTCACCTCATAGGTGCAGTTGCCCGACAGCGCGTTGCCGTCATCATCTTCCGTCGCGGTGAAGTAGATGGCCTCGGCCTTGGTCAGCGCCAGCAGGCCCGTCAGCGCGATCTGCGCCCGCATATAGGGGTCGGATGCCTGTGAGCCGATGGCCGTCGAGGTGTACCACGCACCGTTCTGGATGCCGGTCGCCGACATGGCGCCAAGGATCGACCACCAGGCCGAGCCGATGCCCGCCACCAGCGCGAACACCACGACGCCTGCAATCTTCAAAAGCTTGGGAAATCCCGACATGGCCCCCGACCGCACCCCGCATACCCGGAACAGCCGCATCTTATGCCCTGCTGCGCCTTTCGGGGCCAGTCTCCTTCGTTTCGACGGTTAACGGGCGAGGCTGGTGCGGGCGTGGACCGGCCGGCCTGGCTCAGTCGTCGCGGCTGCGGAACACGCTGCGGTCCATCCGCCGCACCCGTCCGCTCGAGGCAGGCTCTTCCGCCCGCGCCTCCAGCCGCGGGGCGGCGCGCAGCGCCGATGACAGATCCATCAGCGTGCGCTTCAGCGCCTTGTCCCGGCTCGACAGGGTCAGCGCCGGCACCTGCTCTTCTTCGGTCTCTTCCTCCGCCTCGTCTTCGGCCAGTTGCGAGGGATGCGGCATCACCCAGTAACGCCGGTAGATCGGCCGCTTCTTCAATCCCTCATGGGCCTCGGTCATGAAAGTCGCCCAGATCGTTGCCGGCACCGTGCCGCCATAGACCCGGCCCATCTCCGAATTGTCGTCATTGCCGACCCACACCCCGGCCACGAGGTCAGCCGTATAGCCGACAAACAGCGCGTCCCTGTTGTCATTGGTCGTGCCCGTCTTGCCCGCCGCCTGGCGGCTGCCGAGCCCGGCCTTCTTGCCGGTGCCCATGGAGATCACCCGCGTCAGCATGCCGGTCATCGTCCGCGCCGTCCGCGTCGCCGTCACCTTCTCGAACAGGGGCACCGGGTCCGCCGTCTTCGGTGTGATCTCCCGGCCCGATGATGTCTCGCGATAGGGCTGCGGCATCACCCCGATGATCCGCCGCGCCCGCTCATAAAGCACGTCCCCGTCCACATTGAGGATGCGCCTGATGCCGAACGCCGGCGCCGCGTAGCCGCCATTGGCGATCGGTACATAGGCCCCCGTCAGCTCGTGCAGCTGCGTGCCCACCGCCCCCAGCGTCATCGACGGATGTTCCGGCAGCTCCGTGGTGATGCCCGAGCGGCGGGCATATTCGGCCACCTTGTCGAGCCCCACCTTGTTGCCCACCCGCGCCGCCACCGTGTTGACCGACCACGCCACCGCGTTGCGCAGCTGCATCCACCCCGCATAGCGCTTGTTGGCGTTCTGCGGCTTCCACCCGCGGATGCGCACCGGCCGGTCCACCACCCCGCTATAGGGCGTGTAGCCGTTCTCCAGCGCCGCCATGTAGACGATCGGCTTGAACGCCGAGCCCGGCTGGCGCACCGCCTGGGTCGCGCGGTTGAACTGGCTCGCCAGATAGTCGCGCCCGCCCACCATCGCCTTCACCGCACCCTGGTGGTCCAGCACCACCATCGCCCCCTGGTCGATTGCCACCCCGCGCGGCAGATCATCCAGCACCTGGTTCAGCGCCAGCTCGGCCATCTCCTGCAGCCGCGTGTCGATGGTCGTCTCCACCACCAGCTCCCGCGGCGGCCCGTCGATCCACAGCCCCAGCCGCTGAGTGACCCAGTCAAGGAAATAGGCCGCCTTGAGGTCGTCGCCGCGCTCTTCAAGGTCCACCAGCGCCGGGGCCTGCCGTGCCGCCTCGATCTCGGCGGCCGGCAGCAGCCCGGTCGTCTCCAGCCGGTCCAGCACCAGCGCCGCGCGCTCATGAGCCAGCTGCAGATCGCGCGCCGGCGACAGCTGCGCCGGAGCCTTGGGCAGCCCGGCGATCAGCGCCGCCTCGCTCAGGGTCAGCTCGCGCACGCTCTTGCGGAAATAGACCTGCGACGCCGCTTCCACCCCATAGGCGCCGGCGCCCAGATAGATGCGGTTGAGATAAAGCTCGAGGATCTCGTCCTTGCTCAGCTGCTGCTCCAGCCAGAAGGCCAGCGCCGCCTCCTGCGCCTTGCGCCCGAACTCCCGCGACGCATCGAGATAAAGGTTGCGCGCCAGCTGCTGGGTGATCGTGCTGCCGCCCTCGACAATCCGGTTGGCCACGAAATTGGCCCGCGCCGCGCGCAGCACGCCCAGAATGTCCACCCCCCAGTGGCGGTAGAAGCGCTTGTCCTCCATCGCCAGCACCGCATGCACCAGATAGGGCGGCATCTCGTGCAGCGGCACATTCTCTTCCTGCCGGTAGCCCCGGTGCGCCAGCACCGCGCCCCCGGCATCAAGGAACGTCACATTCACATTGCCATTGGCGATGCTGGTGATGCTGCGCGGGTCCACCTTGTCCGGCAGTCCCAGCGCCAGCGGCAGCAGGAACACCGCCAGCAGCGTCACCAGAGACGACACCAGCATCAACCGGAACCCGCCGCCCAGCCGCCCGGTTTCGAGCCGCCACCGGCTGAACCAGCTCATGCCGCCCGCGCTTCCCGCGCCGATCCGGTCGTCTGCCGTCGGTGTTACCCTGCGGGCCGCCTGCGCACGCGAGGCCACAGCGTCCGGAACCGGCGCGCCTTCGATCCTCTGATCCCCGTTCTGCGTCACGACCTGCCCATGATCCCCAATCATGATCCCCAATCCGGATGCCCCCGATCCGGCCGCCGCATGTCTTGCGGCCACCCCCACCCTGTGCGAGATGTCGCCGTCGGATGATGCCGTTTAAGGCCGCGCGAAACTAGGGTTTCCCGGCCCGAACGCAAAGACCATCCCAAAATCGAGGTAAATCCCCGGATCGCGGTAAGACCGCGGTCAGGGTGCCCCCCAGATCGAGGTACATCATGGGCGCCGTCCCGCCCGGGTCCCGGCCCGGCCAGCCGCCGCAATCCGGTCAAGACACGAGCCCCTTCTGGGAGCGCAAGCCCCTGTCCGCCATGACGGCGGAAGAATGGGAAAGCCTGTGTGACGGCTGCGCCCGCTGCTGCCTCATCAAGCTTGAGGACGAGGACACCGGCGAGATCGAGACCACGAACATCGTCTGCCACCTGCTCGACCAGCAGGCCTGTGCCTGCACGGATTACGCAAACCGTACAAAACGCGTCCCGACCTGTATCAAGCTCACCCCCGGCAATGTCGCCGCCATCAAGTGGATGCCCACCTCCTGCGCCTATCGCCGCCTCGCCGAGGGCCGTGGCCTCGCCAGCTGGCATCCGCTCATATCCGGCGATCCGGAAAGCATCCACGCGGTCGGCATGTCCGTTCGCGGCAAGGTCGTCAGCGAGGAAGGCATCGCCGAAGACGAACTCGAAGACTTCCTGGCCATCTGGGAAGATCTCGACGACTGAGCAGCCCCCAACCACGGCTTAGCAGAAAAAATTACGAAATATGTAATTTTCTCATTGACGACCGCACCGCTCCTCCGGTATGGTTCACCCATGCTCGAGAATTGGGTCTGACGGCACCCCGCCACCAGCAGACCCCACCGGGCCCGACACCCACCTCACATAAACGGCTTCCATGACCCCAGACTGGCCCGGCGTCGAGCAGGCCTACAGGGACAGCGCGCTCACGGTCGTCGAGATCATGGCGCTGTTCGGCATAACCCAGACCCAGCTCTATCACCGGGTCAGGACCGAGAAGTGGCCACAGCGCCGCCCCCGTCTCCCGGTCATCTGCCGCGCGCCGGAGACGGACGCACCGGCCGGAGAGACTCTGCTGCCACCGGATCCGACACCGGACCCGTCACTGGCTATGCTCAGCCGCCTCATCGGCGCCCTGCAGACCAATATCGACGATCTCGAACACTGCGCGAAGGACCCTGGCCGCACTGACGCCGAGCGCGAGCGGGAAGCAAAGCTCCTCGTCACGCTCGCCCAGGTGCTCGACAAGCTGATGGCCCTGTCCGAGCGCATCAGCCAGGCAACCCCACCGGACAGGGACACCGCCGCCGACCATGACCGTATCGTCGCTGCGATCGCTGAGCGGGTGGCTCGCCTCACTGCCGCCCGATCACAGGGCAGCCTTCCTCCGCAGCCTGACGGTGCGGGAAGCTGAAGCGCTCTATTACACCTGGTCCGTCTGGGCGCGCGACGATCAGTTGCCGCCGCCCGGCACCGACTGTTGGACCACATGGCTGCTGCTCGGTGGCCGCGGTGCCGGCAAGACGCGCGCCGGGGCCGAATGGATCCGCGCCTGTGCCCGTAAGCCCGTCCGCATCGCCCTTGTCGGCGAAACCCTAGCCGATGTGCGCGACGTGATGATCGAAGGCCCCTCCGGCCTCATCGCCATCGCGCCGCCCGCCGCGCGCCCCCGCTGGGTCGCCTCCAAGCGCCTGCTTGAATGGCCCTCCGGCGCCCGCGCCTTCGCCTTTTCGTCGGAGGACCCAGATGCCCTGCGCGGCCATCAGGTCCACGCCGCCTGGGCGGATGAGTTCGCCAAATGGCGCCATGTGCAGGAGACATGGGACATGCTGCAATTCGGCCTGCGGCTGGGAGACCGGCCCCGCCAGGTTGTCACCACCACACCGCGTCCGCTCCCGGCCCTGAAGCGCCTGATGACCGACGACATGACTCGTATCAGCCGCGCCGGTACCAGCGCCAACGCGGCCAATCTGGCACCGGGTTTCCTGAGCGCCGTCATGCGCCGCTATCACGGCACCCGCCTGGGGCGGCAGGAACTCGAAGCGGAGATATTGGAGGATAACCCCCGCGCCCTCTGGCAGCGCGCCATGCTCGATGGTGCGCGCGTCACGGCAGTGCCGCCGCTGCAGCGGATCGTCGTCGCGGTGGACCCGCCGGCCTCGTCTTCTCCGTCTGCGGATGAATGCGGCATTGTCGTCGCCGGGGCAGGGGAGGACGGCCACGGCTATGTCCTGGCTGACCGGTCCATGGGCGGCCTCAGCCCCGCCCGCTGGGCCCGGCGGGTGGCCGATGCCTATCACAGCCACGAGGCCGACCGTGTCGTGGCCGAGGCCAATCAGGGCGGCGAGATGGTTGCGGCCGTGCTGCGCCAGGTGGACCCGGCCCTGCCGGTCCGCCTCGTGCGCGCCACCCGCGGCAAGGCCGTGCGGGCCGAACCCGTCGCCGCGCTTTACGAACAGGCGCGGGTGCATCACCTCGGCACCCACCGCCGACTGGAGGATCAGCTCTGCGAGTTCGACCCCTCGGCGCCCGCACAATCCGGCTCGCCGGACAGGCTGGATGCGCTTGTCTGGGCACTGACGGATCTCATGCTCGATGCCCGCCAGGGCAACCCCCGGTTGCGGCCCCTATAGGCTCCCTGTGCGTCATGCCGCACAGGCGATTGAAGAATAACCCGAACGGAATTATGTGTTTGCCCGCACCAGACCTGACCGCAACCCCGGCGGAGGATCAACACGCCATGGCAAACCCGGCTGACGAGCCTGTCCTGCTCGCCATCGCCGAAGGCGTGGCCGCCCATGTGGGGGAGGAGTTTCTCTTTGCCCTGGTGCGCTCCCTGCAATCCGCGATGGACGTCACCGTCGCCTTCCTGACCGAAGCGGTGGGCGCGCCGCCCGAGCGTGCCCATGCCCGCTTCGTCGTCCGCGAAAACCAGACCGCCCAGGGTTTTGAATATGATCTGGCGGGCACCCCCTGCCAGCGCGTCTATGAAGGCCGCACCGTCGTCATCCCCTGCGACGTCGCCCGCCTGTTTCCGGTCGAGCAGGGCTATGAAGGCTATGCGGGGGTGCCCCTGTGGTCCGCCGACGGAGAAGTGAAGGGCCATCTGGCCGTGCTGTCCGAAACCCCCATCGAGTCTCCCGATCAGGTGGAGCGCATCCTGCGCATCTATGGCGTCCGCGCCCAGGCGGAAATCGAGCGCATGCGGCTGGAGCGGGAGCGGGAGCAGCTCATCCAGTCCCTGCGCCGCACCAATCAGCGGCTGGACAGGCGCGCCGCCGCCGCCCGCGCCGCCAACGCCACCAAGAGCCAGCTTCTGGCGCTCGCCGCCCACGACATGCGCGGCGCCCTGCAAACCATCTCCCTGCGCAGCGACGCGATCCTCGCCGCACTCGCAGCCGATGCTCCGGCCACTGACGATCACATCCGCAAGGCCGCTGAAAAATCACTCGAAGCCGTGGACCGCATGTCCACCCTCATCGCAGGCATGATGGACCGGGCCCGCAAGGAGACCGAAACCCTGCCGCTGCACCGCGCCGAGGTGGGTGTGGCTGATGTCCTCTCCCGCGCCATAGGCTTCAATCAGGATCATGCCGCCGGCAAGCAGATGGCCATCACCGTCGCCGTGCCTGACGGTCTCACCCTGTCCGCCGATGAGGATCTTCTCATCGAAGCGCTGGATAATCTTGTCTCCAACGCAGTCAAGTACGCCCCGCCCGGCAGCGCCATCCGCGTGGCCGCCTCGCCGGGTGACGCGCGCCTGCGCTTCACCGTCGAGGATGAAGGCCCCGGCCTTACCGACGACGACATGGCCCGTGTTTTCGGCCGCTTCCAGACGCTCTCCGCAGCCCCCACCGGCGGTGAAGTCGCCACTGGCCTCGGCCTGTCCCTGGTCAAGGCCATCGCCGAAGCCCATGGCGGGACGGCCTGGGTTGAAAACCGCGAAACCAGCGGCGCGCGCTTCGGCATTGACCTGCCGCGCTAGCTAACCGGCTCGCCCACACAGCCGGCCTGCGCCTTACAGCAGGCCCGCGCCTCTCGGACGTGCAGGTCATGTCCTCCAGCGAAGGTGCGCCCATTCCCCGCGCCTTCGGGCGGGCGCGTCTGTCCGGCCAGCTCATCTGGGCCACCGATTTCGATGAGGACATCGTCGAGACGGTCACTGAATCCACCGCCACGGCGTCTTCTTCAGGAGGCGGCAAGGGCGGCAGCGGCAGCGGCGCCACCACCACCCAGACCCAGCGCATTACCACGATCGAGTACCGCTATTTCGGCAATTTCGCCCTCGGCCTGTGCGAAGGCCCCATCACCCGCATCGGCCGCATCTGGGCCGACGGCAAGCTGATGGATCTGAGCCAGATTGCCTGGCGCCTGCACACGGGCACGGAGACGCAAGGTCCGGATCCGCTGATCGAAGCCGTGGAAGGGGCAGGCCGCGTCCCCGCCTTTCGCGGTCTTGCCTATGTGGTCTTCGAGCGCCTGCCGCTTGCGCCCTACGGTAACCGCCTGCCGCAATTGCAGGTGGAAGTGTTCCGTGCCCTGAACGACGTTGAAAGCCTCATCCGCGCCGTCACCATCATCCCCGGCGCAACTGAGTTCGGCTACAGCCCCGCGCCGCAAACCCGTCTGTTCCCTGGTGGCGTTTCAGAACCCCTCAACACCAACAACGCGCTCGGTGCCACCGATTGGACCGTGGCCATCGACCAGTTGCAGGACACCTGCCCGAACCTCGCCCGCGCCGGGCTTATCGTGGCCTGGTTCGGCGATGATCTGCGTGCCGGCACCTGCACCCTGCGCCCCAAGGTGGTCGAAGCGGGGCAGGCAACAACGCCCGCCACCTGGCACGTCTCCGGCCTTGACCGTCAGTCGGCGGACCTGGTCACCACCATCGACGGCCGCCCGGCCTATGGCGGCACCCCGTCGGACACCTCCGTGATCGAGGCCCTGCAGGACCTTGCCGCCCGCGGCCTCGCCGTCACTTTCTATCCCTTCATCATGATGGACATCCCGCCCGGCAATGTGCTGGCGGATCCCTATACGGGCCTCATTGGTCAGCCGCAGCATCCCTGGCGCGGCCGCATCACCGTCGATCCTGCGCCCGGCCAGCCTGGCTCCCCGGACAGGTCGGCGGCTGCGGCAGCGCAAGTCGCAGCCTTCTTCGGGTCAGCCCGGCCAGGCGACTTCACGGTCACCGGCACCAATGTCACCTATGCCGGCCCGCCCGAATGGTCCTATCGCCGGCAGATCCTGCACTACGCCCATCTGTGCAAGGCTGCAGGCGGCGTCGCGGCCTTCCTCATCGGCACCGAGCTGAGGGGCCTCACCTGGGTACGGGGCAATACCGGCTACCCCGCCGTCGCCGCCTTGCAGCAGCTCGCCGCCGATGTCCGTCAGATCCTCGGCCCCGCTACCATGCTCATCTATGCGGCTGACTGGTCCGAATATTTCGGCCACCAGCCCACGGATGGATCAGGCGACGTCACCTTCCATCTCGATCCCCTCTGGGCATCCCCCCATATCGATGTCATCGGCATTGACAATTACATGCCCCTGGCCGACTGGCGGGACGGGCAGGGGCACCTCGATGCCCTCGCGGGTGCCCCGTCCACCCAGGACCTGGCCTATCTGCGCGGCAACATTGCAGGCGGCGAGGGCTTTGACTGGTTCTATGCATCCGACGCGGACCGCACCGCCCAGACCCGTACCCCCATTACCGATGGTGCTGCAGGCAAGCCCTGGGTCTTCCGCTACAAGGACCTCGTCAATTGGTGGTCCAACCCGCACGTCAACCGCATCGGCGGCACTGAGACCGGCGGCCAGACGGCCTGGGTCCCCCGCTCGAAACCCATCTGGTTCACCGAGCTCGGCTGCCCGGCGGTGGACCGTGGCGCCAATCAGCCCAACGTCTTCTTCGACACCAAATCCGCCGAAAGCCATCTGCCCCATTTCTCGCGCGGCCTGCGCGACGACGTGATCCAGCGCCAGTTCCTGCTCGCCCACCACGCCCACTGGCACCCCTCGTCGGCGGATTTCGATGAGGCTGACAATCCCGTCTCGCCGCTCTATGGCGGCCGCATGGTCGATCCGGACGCCATCCATGTCTGGACATGGGACGCGCGCCCCTGGCCCGCTTTCCCCCAGGCCACCCGCCTGTGGAGCGACGGCGACAACTGGCGCCTGGGCCACTGGCTCACCGGCCGCCTCGGTGCCGTCCCCCTCGGCCGCCTCGTCGCGGTCCTGATGGAGGCGCAGGGCTTTGGTGACTATGACGTAAGCGGACTATCCGGCCTCGTCGACGGCTACATCATCGACCGCGCCATGAGCGCCCGCGCCGCCCTTGGCCCTCTCATGCGCGCCTATTTCTTCGACGCGGTGGAAAGCGAGGGCGTGATCCGCTTCATCCACCGCGGCAGCCAGCCCGTGCTGACCACAAGCACCGACACCCTGGCCGTTGAAACCGGAAGCGCCGCCCCGCCCCTGAGCCTCACCCGCGCCCAGGAGACGGATCTGCCCGCCGCCAGCAAGCTCTCCTACATCGAAGCGGACACGGGCTACCGGCAGGCCGCCATCGGCGTGCAGCGCCAGACGGTGAAGTCTGACAGGGTCACGGGCGCAGCCCTGCCGGTGGTCCTGCGGCAGGAGGAAGCCCTGCGCATCGCCGAAACGGGGTTGCAGGACAGCTGGATCGCCCGAGAGCAGGCATCCTTCGCCCTGCCGCCCTCGGCCCTCGCCGTTGATCCCGGCGACAGCATCACCTGCGCCCATAATGGCCGCAGCCACATTCTGCGCCTGATGCGCATTTCAGATGGCCCCTTCCGGGCTGCGGAAGCCCTGGCCGCCGAGCCCGGCATCTTCGGCCCCCTAAGCGCGCCCGATCGCAGTGCAGCAGGCCCCGCGGTTGCAAGCTTCGGCCCGGTTGAGCTCCTGTTTCTGGATCTGCCCATGCTGCGCGACGGCCAGGTGCCGCACGCCCCCTTCATCGCCGCCACAGCCAGTCCCTGGCCGGGCGGCGTTGCTCTTTATCGCGGCACCTCGCCGGATGATCTCACGCTCGATACCGCCTTGCCGGCGCCCGCTGTCATGGGTGAGGTGCTGGCGGATCTGCCGGCAGGGCCCGTCGGCCGGTGGGACCGCGCCAACCGCCTTCAGCTCCGTCTTTATGGCGGCACGCTTGAGAGTGTTTCCACAACGGCGCTCATGGGCGGGGCCAACGCCGCGGTAATCGGCGACGAGGCCACCGGCTTCGAAGTCATCCAGTTCCGTGAGGCCGATCTCATCGCCCCGGACACATACGAGCTGTCCCATCTCCTGCGCGGCCAGGCCGGGTCTGAGCCCGAAATGCATCCGCTGCGCGCAGCCGGTGCCCGTTTCGTGCTGCTCGGCGGCCCATTGCGTCAGCCTTCCCTGTCAGAACAGGAGCATGGCTTTCCCTTCCTGTGGCGCTACGGACCGGCCCCCGCCGCCATTTCTCACCCGGCCTATCAGGCCCGCGAGATCACGCTGGCAGGCAGGGGGCTGCGGCCGCTGTCGCCTGTCCACCTTCATGCCTGCCGCGATGCCGCCGGTGACATTCACCTCACCTGGATACGCCGCACCCGGATCAACGGCGATGCGTGGGAACCGTTGGACGTCCCCGTCGGGGAGGACGCGGAGCGCTATGCCCTCACCATAAGCGCGGGCGGCACCGTGATCCACGCGGCTGAAACCACCACGCCCGCCTTCACCTACACCGCCGCTGACCAGCTTGCGGATACCGGCGCGCCGGTCACCGTGCTGACAGTCACCATCGCGCAGATCAGCCGGGCTTACGGCCCCGGCACCCCAGCAGAGGCCACCTTCCATGTCTGAGACGCCGTCCCTCTCCCTGCCTGTCATCGCCCCGGCCCAGGCGCAGAAGCACGTTACCCACAACGATGCATTGATGATGCTGGACGCGCTTGTGCAGCTATCTGTGATCAGCCGCAGCCTCACCGCGCCACCTGCAATCCCCGGGGAGGGTGACCGCTACCTCGTGCCTGCCGCCGCCACCGGCGACTGGGCCGGTAACGATCACAGCATTGCCGCCTGGCACGACGGGGCCTGGCGGTTCTTTCCCCCGCCGGAGGGCTGGCGCTGCCTTGTCGTGGAGGAGGGCAGCGATACCCGCTTTCTGCACGGCCGCTGGCGGCAGGGCCATGCGATCACGTCCTTCGGCTCGGCCCTCTTCTTCGATGCCATTGCCGAAACTCATGTGCTTGACGCTGCTGTCACGTCGGACACCGCCATCGTCATCCCCCAGCGGTCGCTTCTCTTCGGTGTCACCTGCCTGGTGACGGACCCGGTCACGGGCCCGGCCAGCTTTGCCGTCGGTGTCAGCGGCGACGCGCAGCGGTTCGGCAACGGCATCGGCACCGGCCTCAATTCCCAGCTCAACGGCCCCGCCCAGCCCATCGTCTATTGGGCAGACACGCCGATCCGTTTCACCTCGCCGGACGTGCCCTTCACCGGGGGCAGCGTCCAGGTCTCCGCCCATATCGCCCGCCTGCAGATCCCCGATTTCCAGTAGCGCTCAGGTAGCGCCCAGATAACGCCCAGAAAACGCCAAGGGAGCCTCCCGATGCTGTCCGCCATTCTGTCTTTCCTCACAGGCCCCGTCGCCGGACTGATCGACAAATCGGTGTCCGACCGCGATCTCGCCGCCCGTTTGAAGCAGGATCTGCAGCGTCTTGCGCTGGAGAGGGAGGGGGAGCTGGCCCGTGCCGCCGGCGCCATCATTGAGGCCGAAGCCCGCAGCGAGCATCCGCTTGCTGCCCAGTGGCGGCCTGTCCTGATGCTGTCGATCACGGCCATCCTGATCAACAACTACCTGCTGGCGCCCTACATGGAGCTCCTGTTTGGCGTCGCCGTGCACCTGCCCCTGCCGGAGCCCATGTGGAACCTGCTCACCGTCGGCGTCGGCGGGTATGTCATTGGCCGGTCAACGGAAAAGGCGGTCCGCAACTGGGCTGCCCGTCCCTGAGGGGCAGTCGGCGCGGGTATCTCGATTACCCATCAACCCAATACAACCTATTAACAACTTAAGATAGAATTGTACCATATGAGGAAGGCGAACAGGGATTGAACCCGGTTGCAGAAGCGGTATAGGATTAAAATCCTATTTCCGTTTGGCGAGGCGGGGGTGAGCCCCTGTCGCCGGCCGATAACCGTCAGAAACAGGGTATCCCCTGGTGCCAACGCCGATCCGCCACCTGCCGCCCCCCGATGTCGCCGGCCCGCCCGGGCATGACGACATTCTCTTCATGACCTGCGTGGTGGTCAGTCTCGCGGGCAATGGGCCGGAAGATTCCTACGTGGCCCTAGCACAGATGATCCGCAACCGGCGTGACCACGCCCTGGCCCATGTCAGCAAGGGCAACCCGGCCCACCCCCTGTTCGGTGATGGCAGCTGGCAGCTCTCCTGTCCGCCCGGCCATGCGGTGGGTGTGCCGTCCCAGCTCACCCGCGCCCATTTCCGCGCTATGGCCAGCATCTGCCGCGTTTTTGCGGGAGAGGAGAAAGACCTTGTCGATGGCGCAACAGCCTGTCACCTGCATTCCGAAACGCCGTCCTGGTCCGCGCAGATGATTCCCACGGCCCTCATCGGCGATCACTTTTTCTGCCGCGAGCAGGGCAGCAGCATTTAGCGTTATTTTCCGTTCACCGGTTTGCGTTTTTTTAAGCCCCTTCGGACATAGTGCTTGCCTGTGTGATCCGGAAATTCGTCCGGACCCGCCGGAACGGCACAAGGCAGATACGTCTTCCGTTCCGGGTTGAACGGAAGACGACCAATGTCCAAACGCATGATGTTCTCATCGCCCAAGCGCCGTGCACCGCGCCTGTCCACCCTCATCGTGGGTGCGGCGCTGATGTGCACTACCGGTGCGGCCTTTGCCGCCGGTCTGCATGTGGGCGTGACCTATGGCGGCTCTTACGACACGCCCCGCGTGATCGTGTCCGCTGCCAGCCTCGCGGGCGAATAGCCTCCCGCCGGAAAGGCTGATCCTTCCAGGCGCCCCTCGCGGCGCCTTTCCCTCCCCCTGTGCCATTTGTCCGGTTGACCCCGGCCCCGCGTCTGCGCACCATCCCGCCCGAAAACAAATCGGGAGGAAAGCGGATGAACCGCTGTGATGGAAAAATCGCCCTTGTGACCGGGGGCGCCCGCGGCCTCGGCGCTGAAACCGCCAAGCGCCTGGCCGAAGCCGGCGCGTCAATCCTGCTTACCGACATCCTCGATGACGAAGGCCGCCAGACGGCGGACGCCATCGCCGACAAGGGCGGCAAGGCGCATTACATGCACCATGATGTCACCTCCGAAGAGGAGTGGGGCGCCGTGGTGGCCGAGGCAAAATCACGCTTCGGCGGTCTTGATATCCTCGTCAACAATGCCGGCATCTATTACAGCAAGCCCATCGGCGAAACCTCGATGGATGACTGGCGCCGTATGATGTCCATCAACGTCGATGGCGTCTTTCTCGGCTGCCGCGCGGCCCTGCCGCTGCTGCGGGAGCGCGCCGGCAAGTGGCGTGGCGGCGGCTCGATCGTCAACCTGTCCTCCGTCGCCGGCATCATCGGCGCGGCCAATGGCACCGCCTACCACGCATCCAAGGGCGCCGTCCGCCTGCTGACGAAATCCCTCGCCCTCGAAGGCGCGGAAGGCGAGGCTAAGGTGCGCGCCAATTCCGTGCACCCCGCCGTCATCGACACCAATATGGGCCGTGACCTCGTGGGGCAGATGTCCGATGCCTTGGGCGTTTCCAGCAATGAGGGCACGGCTCTCATCACCATGATGCATCCGCTCGGCCGCCTCGGCATGCCGGAGGATGTGGCCAATGCGGTGGTCTATCTGGCCAGCGATGATTCTGCCTTCGTCACCGGTGCCGAACTCATCGTCGATGGCGGCCTGACCGCCCGATGAAGCTCGGCCTCGATGGAAAGACGGCGTTTGTGTCCGGTGCCCATCGCGGCACCGGCGCCGTCATCGCGCGGCTGCTGGCCGAAGAGGGGATGCAGGTCATCGTCCACGGGCCCGCGCCCGGTGACGCGGATGCAACTGTCGGGGAACTGCGGTCCGCGGGGCACGACGCAATCGCCGCCCATGGCGACCTCACCACCGATGAAGGCGCGGATGCCGCCATCGCTGCCTGCGAGGGTGGCCCGGTGGATGTGCTCATCAATAATTGGGGCGGCGTCGCCCCCGGCCGCTGGGAAGACAGCGACCCCGGGACATGGCATGCCGATTATGAGCGCAACGTGCTCTCCATGGTGCGCCTGTCGATCCGCCTTTCAGACGGCATGAAGGCGCGCGGCTGGGGCCGCATCGTCAATCTCGGCACGCTGGGCACCATCCAGCCGCCCGCCCGCACCCCCCATTATTATGCGGCGAAGAGCGCCCTTGCCGGAGCTTCGGCAAGCCTCGCCCGCGAGCTCGGCGGCCACGGAATCACCGTTAACCTGGTGAGCCCCGGCCTGATCCGCACAGACGAGGTGGAAGCGCATTTCCGCGCCCGCGCCGCCCGCAAGGGGTGGGGTGACGACTGGGCGGAGATAGAAAAACGCGCCATGAAGGAGATGGGCGGCGGCAACCCCACCGGCCGCATGTCCACCCGCGAGGACGTAGCGGCAGCGGTGGTTTTTCTGGCAAGCGATCCGGCCGCCCATATCAACGGGGTGAACCTGCGGGTCGATGGTGGCGCGGCAGCCCTCGCGCTCTAGCTTGAATTGGGTGTGAAAGGCGGGGCACAGTCCCGCAAAACCTCAATGCCTTCAGGCCGGAAACGCTCGATCACGCCATGCAAACCTTCCGCTTCGACCCCTGCGATCTGCCTGACGGCACGCAGGCCCTCCGTCAGGAACTGCGCGATTTTCTCGCCGCCGAACTGACCGATTATCCCGCCCGCAAGCGCGCCGAAACCTGGATGGGCTGGGACGCTGATTTCAGCCGCAAGATGGGGGAGCGCGGCTGGATCGGCATGACATGGCCGAAGCAGTATGGCGGCCATGAGCGTTCGGCGCTCGAGCGCTATGTGGTGCTTGAGGAAATGCTTTCCGCGGGCGCACCCGTCGCCGCCCACTGGATCGGCGACCGCCAGTCGGGCCCCCTGCTTCTGAACTACGGCACCGAGGAACAGCGGCAGAAATACCTGCCTCGCATCGCCTCCGGTCAGTGCTTCTTCTGCATTGGCATGAGCGAGCCGGATTCAGGCTCCGACCTTGCCTCTGTCCGCACCAGGGCCGAGCGCACCGATGAGGGCTGGCGCGTCACCGGCACCAAGCTGTGGACCTCCGGCGCCCACAAATCCCACGTCATGATTGCCCTGTTCCGCACGTCGACGGAAGAAGGCAATCGCCATGGCGGTCTGACCCAGTTCCTCGTGGACCTTGATACGCCGGGCATCACGGTCCGCCCCATCAAGGATCTTTCCGGCAACGCGCATTTCAACGAAGTCATTTTCGAGGACGTGCTGGTGCCCGACAGCCAGCGTGTCGGCGAGGTTGGCGGTGGCTGGAACCAGGTAACCGCCGAACTGGCCTATGAGCGCTCCGGCCCCGAGCGCTACCTCTCCTGCTACCCCCTTGTAGCTGAACTGGTCGAAGAACTCTCCGACCGCGATGATGTCGGCGAGCGGGCAGAAGTCGAAATCGGCCGCCTCGTCGCCGAACTCTCCACGCTTCGCCACATGTCGGTCTCCGTCGCCGGCATGCTGGAAGCAGGTCAGAACCCGGCGCTGGAAGCGTCCGTGGTCAAGGATCTCGGTGCGGTGCTTGAGCAGCGCATCCCCGGCCTTGCGACCGAGTTGCTTGAGCGGCCCTTCCATCTGGGCACAGGCGGGCTTGATGAAGCCGCTGCATATCTCGTGCAGAACGCGCCGTCTTTCTCCCTGCGTGGCGGCACCCGTGAAATTCTCCGCGGCATCATCGCCCGCGGCCTGGGCCTGAGGTAAGCGGCGATGAACGAGTTCCAGACCATCCTGTCCGATACGGCAAACCGTCTGTTTACGGACAACCTCACCAAGGACACCCGCATCGCCGCCGAAGATGGCACCTGGCCGCAGGCCCTGTGGCAGGCGGTGGAGGAAAATGGCTTCTGCCGCATCCTGGTCAGCGAAGCGCGCGGTGGCGCAGGCGCGTCCTGGAGCGATGCCATGGTGCTGCTCAAGGCCTGTGGCCTGCACGCCGTCCCGCTTCCCTTGGCTGAAACCATCGTCGCCGCCTGGTTCCTAGATCAGGCAGGCCTTGACGTGCCGGACGGCCCGCTCACTTTCGGCCCGGCCGAGCTGAAAGGCGAGGGGGCGGACACCCGCCTCGCAGACCCCATGCGCAAAGTGCCTTACGCCGCCGAAGCGGCCCATGTGGTGGCCATTGCCCCTGCTGGTGACGGCGTCACGGTCGCATTGTTGTCCGATGTCACCATTGCTGAGCCTGCCGCCTCCATCGCCCGCGACCCGGTCGCTGATGTGACGGCCGCAGGTGCTGTGACCGCGACAGGCAAGGCCGCCCTGCCGCAGGATGCCGCCATGCAGGCCGGTGCACTGATGCGGGCGGCCGGCATCGCCGGGGCGCTTCAGGCAGCGCTCGCACAGGCCATGCAATATGCCGGTGAACGCGTGCAGTTCGGCCGTCCCATCTCCAAGTTCCAGGCCATCCAGCACCAGCTGGCCGAAATGGCCACCCATGCAGCCTCCGTCGGCGTGGCGGCGGATGTCGCCGCCCGCGCCATGAGCGCCGACCCCACCGATGCGGCCTTCGAGATCGCTGCCGCCAAGCTGCGGGCCGCTGATGCCGCTCAGCTCGGAGCCTCAATCGCGCATCAGACTCATGGCGCCATCGGCTTCACCTATGAGCACGGCCTGCATTTCTGGACCCGCCGCCTGTGGTCCTGGGGGCCTGAATTCGGCGGCGCTTCCCACTGGGCGCGCGTCCTCGGCCGTCAGGCCATCGCCGATGGCGGCAAGGCCCTGTGGGCGTCCGTCACCGCGCGCTAGCATTCATTACCCGAACAAGAGGAATTCCCATGAAAGTCTCGGAAGCCCTGGACAGCCGCTTCAGCTGCCGCGCCTTCAAGGACACCCCGGTCCCGCGCGACACCATCATCGAGATCCTGGAGACCGCCAAGCGCGCGCCCTCCGGCGGCAATCTCCAGCCCTGGCACGTCTATGTGGTCGGCGGCGAAGAGCTGGCCGGCTTCAAGAAGCTCATCGCCTCCAAGCTGCCGGAAAATCCCATGGGTGAGGGCTCGGAGTACAATGTCTATCCGCCTAAGCTGAAGGAGCCCTACCGCTCCCGTCGCTTCAAGGTCGGCGAGGACATGTACGCTTCCATCGGCGTGGCGCGGGAGGACAAGGTCGGCCGTCTCACCCAGTTCGCCCGCAATTTCGAGTTTTTCGGCGCGCCCGTCGCCCTGTTCTTCACCATCGACCGCACCATGCAGGAAGGCCAGTGGGCCGATCTGGGCATGTTCATCCAGTCGATCATGCTGCTGGCGCGTGAGCACGGCCTCGATACCTGTCCGCAGGAAGCCTGGGCCATCTGGTACAAGACCATTGGCGAGTTCGTGAACATCCCCGAAGAGCAGATGCTGTTCTGCGGCCTCGGTCTCGGCTACCGCGACCCTGACGCGCCCATCAATGCCCTGCGCACGGATCGGGCGCCGCTTGAGGAATTCGTGACTTTCAAGGGCATCTGACGCCGATTGATGGTGTAATGAGAGGCGGCGGTCCTTTCGTGGCGGATTCCTTTGCTGCGTGAAGGCCGCCGCCTGTTCATGTTCATGCCGGGTTCACGCTCGCCTCGTTAGGACTCCACAATCATGTGGACAACGATCGCACATATCACCCCCTCCAACGCCGCAACCTCCCTGCGGCGTGCAGGCCTTGCGGCCCTCCTGGTCCTCGCGGCCATGATGGCCACGGGCGCCATGCCGGCGGCTGCGTCCGCCCGCACGGAAATGGAAGTGGGTGTCCGCCAGCACCGCGCAGCGGAGCCGGACCGGCGTGAGTGGCAGATGGTCCAGCGGGCCGATGTTCTGCCGCTGGAAACCGTTCTGGGTATCGCCCGCCGCGAGATCGGCGGTGGTGAATTGCTGGAGGTCGATCTCAACGACCGCACCGGCGTCTACCGCCTCAAGATGCTGCGGGCCAATGATGCAGTCGTTGTCGTGATCGTGGATGGAAAGACCGGCCGCGTGCTTGATGTGCGCGGGCGGTAGCAAGACGAGGCAGACCGATGCGTGTCCTTGTAGTTGAAGACGATGCGGATATCTCCCGCCAGCTGGTGACCGTGCTCACCGATGCAGGCTACGCGGTGGATGCCGCAGCCGATGGTGAAGAAGGCCATTACCTGGGCGAGACCGAACCCTATGACGCGATCCTGCTCGATCTTGGTCTCCCGGCCATCGACGGCGTTACGGTTCTGGAGCGGTGGCGCCGTGCGGGCATCAAGACGCCGGTGCTGATTCTCACCGCCCGCGACCGCTGGAGCGACAAGGTGGCGGGCTTCGATGCCGGCGCCGATGACTACGTCGCCAAGCCCTTCTACGTGGAAGAAGTGCTGGCCCGCCTGCGTGCCCTGGTGCGCCGCGCCGCCGGCCACGCCACATCAGAACTCGAATGCGGCCCCTTGCGGCTCGACACCCGCGCCGCCCGCGTCTCCGTGGACGGTACGCCGGTCAAGCTCACCGCGCTTGAATACCGCCTGCTGGCCTATCTCATGATGCACAAGGGCCGGGTTGTATCCCGCACCGAGCTGGTGGAGCATCTGTACGATCAGGACTTTGATCGTGATTCCAACACCATCGAAGTGTTCGTCGGCCGCGTACGGAAGAAACTTGGCGTCAATCTTATCCAGACTGTCAGGGGGCTTGGATACTGCCTCGCTCAGCCGGAAGATGCGGCCTGATTCGCTTGCCTTCCGGCTGGTCGCCGGGGCAGCGCTTCTCACAGCCATATTGCTCATCGGCGGCGGGCTCCTGCTCGCCTCCGCTTTCCGTGAAAGCGTCGAAAGCAGTTTCGATGCCCGCATGGACGTGCTGCTCGGCGGCCTGATCGCCGACGCGGAGATAGATCCCCAAGGCCGCCTCGTCCTGCGCCGCCGTTTCACCCAGGCGCGTTTCGAGCGCCCCTTCTCCGGCCTCTACTGGCAGGTCACGGAAAGCGGCACCGGCCAGGTGTTGCTGCGCTCGCGCTCCATCTGGGACCAGCAACTGCCCGTGCCGCCCCGGCGCGAAGAGCCCGGCCCCCGCCGCAGCGAAGCCATGGGCCCGGAAGGCCAGAGCCTGCGCCTCGTTGCCCGCGACGTCACCCTGCCGGGCGACACCCGGACCTTCACCTTCATCGTCGCCGGTGCCGCTAATGAGATCGAGCGCGAGACGGAGTCTTTCAACGGCACGCTCGCTGTGGCCGTTGTCGTGCTGCTGCTCGGCCTCATCGGCGCGCTGCTGGTGCAGGTCCGCTACGGCCTGCGTCCCCTCCGCAGCGTCGAAACCGGCCTTGCCGATATCCGCTCCGGCCGCGCTGAGCGGCTGACCGGCGATTTCCCGTCTGAAATCTCACCGCTCGTCGAGGAAGTGAACATGCTCCTCGACCACAATGCCCAGGTGGTCGACCGCGCCCGCACCCATGTGGGCAATCTCGCCCATGCCCTCAAGACGCCTCTGAGCGTGCTGACCAACGAAGCCGTCTCTCCCGGTGACAGCGCCCAACTGGCCGAGACCGTGCGCCGCCAGACGGGTCTCATGCGCCGCCAGGTGGACCATTATCTCGTCCGCGCCCGGGCAGCAGCTTCCGGCAGCGTGCTCGGCGCCCGTGCCTCGGTCGCGGGCGTCAGCGAAGACCTCGTCCGCACCCTCAAACGCATTCACCGCGACCGGGACTATGATGTCACCATCACCTGCCCGGAAGGGCTGGATTTCCGCGGCGAAAAGCAGGATCTGGAAGAGCTGCTCGGCAACCTTCTCGACAACGCCTTCAAATGGGCGGAAGGCCGCATCTCACTCTCAGCGGCCCCCACACCGGATGACCCCGGCCGCCTGACAATTACTGTAGAGGATGACGGCCCCGGCCTCACCGAGGAAGAACGCGCCCGTGTGCTCAAGCGCGGCGCCCGCCTGGATGAATCCGTTCCCGGCTCCGGCCTCGGCCTGTCCATCGTTGATGATATCTCAGGCCTCTATGACGGGGCGTTCAAGCTGGACGCTTCCCCCCTCGGCGGCGTGAAGGCCGTGCTCATCCTGCCGCGTGCAGCCTGAGAACAAGCGCAAGCCGGCACCTGCAGCCGCATCATGAACCGCATATGAATGCGCGGTTCAGCGCTGCCTCAATTCATCTTCCCTAATCTTTGTTCATCGGATGGCGCGGACGGCCCGGTTGGACCGCCTCCTCGATTTGCCCCTCATGCCCGGCGCTTTTTCAGGCCCGTGGCGTCATCCGAAACTCAAATCCGGTTCAGCCGTCCCGTCGGGAGGGCAGGAAACCGGCGCAACAGGAAGGCGAAGACCATGCGACACATCAAGCTCGCAGCAATCATTGCCGGTGCACTCGCCCTTGGCGCCTGCCAGACCTATGGCGGCGGCTATGGCAGCAACGGCTACGGCCCCAAGACGGTGGGCGGCGCGGTCATCGGCGGCGTAGCCGGTGGCCTCCTTGGCTCGCAATTCGGTTCAGGTTCCGGTCAGCTCATCGCCACGGGTGTCGGCACGCTTCTGGGCGCTGCCGTCGGCGGCAGCGCGGGCCAGAGCCTCGACCGGGCCGACGCGCTGTATGCGGAGCGTGCCTACTCGGACTCGATCTACAGCCAGGGCCCCGTCCACTGGCGCAACCCGCGCTCCGGCCATCACGGCCAGTTCGAGGCGGGCCCGGCCTACAACCACGGCGGCCGCCAGTGCAAGCAGATCGAAAGCACGTTCTACGGCCCCAATGGCCCCTATCAGAATTACGCAACGGCCTGCCGTATGCCGGATGGAAGCTGGCGCACCATTTAGGGCACCCACGCGCGCGTCAGTGACCGCTTCCCGGCCTATGGCAAGTCAACGGGGAGGACGAAAGTCCTCCCCGTTTTCTTTTGGCCGCAGGGCAGGGAAGGCCCTTCAGGATTTCGAGATGGAGGCCACCTTGTCCGTCACGGGCTTGGCCTCATGCGTGCCGGTCACGAGGTCGCGCAGGGTCAGGCCGTCAAGCGCATCACGGCGCGCCTCATCCAGCCTGTCGATCAGCGGGCCAAGCTTGTCATTGTCGACGATCACTTCCGCCCCGGGGCGCAGGGTCAATTGGGCATGACCTTCAGCGCCCTGCCGTACGATGCGCAGCCATTCTTCCACCGGTATCCGATCCAGCGGGCGCGCGGGCACAAGCCCCGGCACGTCGCTACCGGTTTCCAGCAGCATGCCCTCCTGGAGCAGGAAGCTGATCACCCGCTCTACTGGCGGCAGCGGCAGGTGCATGATCCGCGCAAGCCGTTGCGACGTCCACGGCGTCTCCCCGCGTTCGAACGCGGCTGCCACCAGATAGGCAATGTCCAGGGCCAGGCGCTCCCGCGCTTCAATGGACAGGCGATAGACCGCGCTGCGCGTCAGATAGGCCGGGTTCTGATGATAAAATGCGATGCCTGCGCCCGCGAGCAGGATGAGCCAGCCCACATACATCCAGAACATGAAGACAATGAGCGACGCGAAAGCCGAATAGATCACGGCATAGCGGGCTGATGTCACCACGAAGCTCGCAAATGCCCAGCCGGCAATGTTCCAGGCAAGGCCGGCCACCACCGCGCCGACAAAGGCCGCTGTCAGCGTCACCCGCGTGTTTGGAATGACCATGTAGATGATCATGAAAACCAGCACGACCAGGAAGTAAGGCACCAGCCGCGACACTTCCGACAGCACGGCCTGCATGGATTCCCCGCCGATCCCGTCAACAGCGGCAGATCCCGCCACGCTGGCCATAAGGCCCATGGCAACCACCATCAGGATCGGGCCGACCAGCAGCACGCTGACAAAATCCGAAAAGCGGCGCGCCAGCGGCCGCAGCCGCCGCACCTGCCATATCTCGTTAAGGGCGGCTTCCACCTTCTGCAGCAGCGACACCCCCGTATAGATCAGCACCGCGATACCGACCGAGCCGAGCAGGCCGATATTCACCTGCTCGACGAAGCGCAGGATAGTGTCGCGGATTTCCAACCCCTGGCTGCCCAGCGGTGCCAGGAATTCTGTCAGAAAGACTTCAAGCTCCCGGTCGACACCAAAGCCTTTCAGCACCGAAAACACGATCGCCAGGGCCGGGATCAGCGCCAGCAGGGTCGTGTAGACGAGGCTCATGGCATGCAGATTGAGCGTTCCGGACGAAAAATCGCGGATCAGCACGCCTGCGATGCGCAACATGTGCTGCGCCTGCCGCTGCCACCACGGCGCGCCGTCCAAGGGGGCGTCCCAGATGAAATACCAGGCCCGGTTGGTCAGGTCGCTCAGGGTCATCTCACACTCTCACATGCCTGAAACAATTCAGGCCTAGGTCTGGGCTCACTCACGATATCGATCCCGTGAGTTTGGTTAACCCCGGGTAAAGACCGCGCTTTAGGAAAGCCGTTGTTAAGCTTGCCTGGTGTTTACTCTACCAAATTTGCGCCCGGCTGTCGGGCGTGGCCGGAAACAGGCTTTCCACGGGGAAAGCCGTATAGAGGCGGGTCACCCGTGTCGGAGAGCAGCCTAGTCGAGCAGCTTCAGCTTGCCCTTTCGCAGCTTAGCGATGCGGAAGCGGACAAGCTCACGCGCGCGCTGGAGCGGGACAGGCTCTCGGGCGGCAAGCTGCCTCATGATCTCATTCTCGCAGCCCTGCGGCCGCGCCTCCAGGCACGTGACATGGCCAGCAAGAAGCGCGGCGGTGCCCCGACACCCGTCCGCCATCTGTGCTGGCCGTTCGAGGAACTGCTGGTCAACCGCCGCGGCGGCAAGAAGCACCGGGGCCGCGTGGCCCGTACCTCCATCATGCCCGTCTGGCAATGGCTGTCTGAAGACCTGATCCCCGACGCGCTGGCTAAGATTTCACAACTGATTGTCGAACACACATTGGCGAAAGACGAAGAAGCGCTGGCAAACGCGGTTGACGTGCTTCATGCGACCTGCGCCGTCGCCATTCGTGAAAAGCTTGAGGAACTGCGTCCCGACAGCAAGCCGAGGCGGGCCGTGGCAGAGAAACTGGGGGGCGAGGAGGTTCTGCAGGATGCGGCGGAGATGGGCCTGCTGCTGAATGCGGCGCCTCATCTGCGCACCTTCAAAGAAGGGCTGCCGAAGCACATCCCCGATCTCACCTCGGAACTGGCAAATCGGGTGCGTGACCTGTTCGAGATCCTCGCACACAACCAGCCTGACGCAGCCCCCTATGCGGCCGTCATTGCCATGCGCCATCTCGAGAAGCCCTGGCAGATGTTCCGCATCGTCAAGGGCGTGGCCCACACAAACACCGATGTGCTGATCAGCCGGACGGACATTTCCATCGTCGGCGAGCTGCTGCTTTGCGATATGGAAGACGCGGTTGATTGCCTCGAGACCGTAGACCCGGCGCAGGATCCTGACACGACGCTTGACCAGCTGCGCCAGTTCACCCGCATTTCCCGCGGTGTAACGGAGGAGATCGGTGTGCGCCGCGATGGTGCCTGGGCCACCCGCCTGATGAGCGCGCGCGGTGCCGTGTCCGAAATCATCCGGGAGCGGATGGATAAGGCTCCCACCCATATCTACAAAGCATTGCCCCTGCGCTCCACCGGCCGGTTCGGGCGGTCGGGCCCCAAGCGTCCAAATTTGTCGCGCGAGCTGGAACCAGGGCTTGTTGCCAACGCGGTCAACACCGTCCGCTTCCTTGAAGGCGCGCGGCGCTTTGCTGAGGCAGGCTCCTTCGTGGGGGCGCTCAATGCGGCCATCGCTGACGTGGACAAATATCTTGAAGACTATGAGCGCACCATCATCGATGAGCTGCGCACCGAGGACGCTGCCATCCGCGAGCGCGGCAAGGCATATCTCGAAGCAGTCGTAAGCGTGGTGGATGTCTTCCGCAACGCGGAAGAGGCTGCTCTGCTGCGCAAGCGGGGCCTTCTCGCCGTCGAAAGCGCCATTGCCTGACGCTAGGAGGCGCCTGTCAGTCTGCTACTTCTTTCCTCTTTGCCTTGCCGCATCAGCCGGTATGCTGGCGCGCAACAACAGGCAATTCAGGTGAGGCATCACGCAGATGGCGACTTCCTATGACGGCTATTCCCAGCTTTCTTTCGACCGGCCCCACGACCGGGTGCTGCGCATCACCATCGACAATGAAGCCCGCCTCAATGCGCTGAACGCGGATGGCCATCGCGAGCTCACCTATGTGTGGAACGAGATCGACCGTGACGACAGCGTCAACGCGGTGATCCTTCGCGGGCGCGGCAAGGCATTCTCCGCTGGTGGTGATTTCCAGATGATCGAAGAGGTGCTGGATGACTTCACGGCCCTCACCGGCCTGTGGAAGGAGGCCCGCGATCTCGTCTACAACATCGCCAATTGCAACAAGCCCATCGTCTCCGCGATTACCGGACCCTGCGTCGGGGCGGGGCTTGCGGCAGCACTGCTGGCGGACATCTCCATCGCCACCCCCAACGCCAAGATCGTCGACGGGCACACCCGCCTGGGTGTCGCCGCGGGCGATCATTCGGTTCTGATCTGGCCGCTGCTCTGCGGCATGGCCAAGGCCAAATACTATCTCATGCTCTGCGAACCGATCGACGGCACGGAGGCCGAGCGCATCGGCCTCGTGTCGCGGCTGGTCGAGGAGGAAGAGCTGGAAGCCACCTCAATCGACATCGCCACCCGCCTCGCCGAGGGCAGCCCCAGCGCCATGCGCTTCACCAAATATGCCCTCAACAATGTGCTGCGCATGTTCGGCCCCGCCTTCGATGCCTCAACGGCACTGGAGATGCTGGGCTTCACCGGCCCTGACCCGCGGGAATCTATCAATGCCCGCAAGGAAAAGCGGCCGCCGGTCTTCAACCCCCACAGCCCGCTCTAGGCAGGCAGGGCTTAGCCTGCCGGGCTGCGCAGCGCGTCCGCATAGGCAAACAGGCCGGGCGTGCCGCCGGTGGCCATGAACACCACGGTCTCATCCGCGGCAAACGTCCTCACCTGGATAAGGGCGATCAGCCCGGCCATCGCCTTGCCGCTGTAAACAGGGTCAAGCAGCAGTCCCTCCGTGCGGGCCACGAGCTGCAGCGCTGCCACCATCTCCGGGGTCGGCATGCCGTAGCCTTCGCCCAGAAACCCTTCGTGCAGGATGATCTCATCCGCCGACAGCGACATCGCCCTGTCCGGCTCGGCGCGTTTCATCGTGGCACCGGCAAGGGCCGCGGTGGTCTCGCGGGCCTTTTCGCCGTCCGGGCTCAGCACGTTGATCCCGTGCACCATCACCTGCGGTGCATAAAGCGACGCACCGGCCGCAAGCCCCGCCTGCGTGCCGGAAGACCCGTTGGCCACGACCACGTGATCAATGCCGCCTGTGCTCGCGGTCTGCTCCATCAGTTCACGGAACACCCGCACATAGCCAAGGCAGCCAACGTCGCTCGACCCGCCCACGGGAATGACATAGGCCTTGCGGCCCGCCTTCACCATTTCCCCGATGACCTCGTCAAAAACCTCGCGCCCGTTCGCGTCGCCGGGGAACACCCGGATATCGGCCCCGAAAATGTCATCCAGCAGCACATTGCCGGACGTCCGGTAGGCGTCACTCTCATTGGGCACCGTCGAGAACAGCAGGCCGACGCAGTCAAGGCCCAGCCGGCTTGCAGCCCCTGCGGTCTGCCGCACATGGTTGGATTGCACAGCCCCCGCCGTAATCACCACATCCGCGCCATTCGCCTTCGCGTCGGCCAGCAGATATTCGAGCTTGCGGATCTTGTTGCCGCCGCCCGCTGTCTGCGTCAGGTCCTCGCGCTTTACCAAGAGGCGCGGGCAGGTGACACCGGTTGTCTCAAGTGCCGCCTTGAAGCGCGCCATCTCCATAAGCGGCGTCGGAGGTCCGGCCAAGTCTTCCCGGCTGATCTTGTCGAATTGGCTGTCCATCACGTCCCCCGCTCCGGTCGCAGTCCTGTGGGTTGATTTGTCCGTTAGATGGCCCCGGCGTCGCGCAGGGCCGCAATCTCGTCAGCGCTATAGCCGAGTGATGCCAGCACGTCGTCCGTGTGTTCACCCAGAAGGGGCGGGCGCATGCGGATGCCCACGTCGCTTTCGGTCATCCGCACCGGAAAGCCCGTCACCGGTGCAGGCTCAGGCATGCCGGGGAACTCCACCGGCGTGAAGAAGCCGGCCTCGTTGACATGCCGGTGCGTCAGCACGTCAGCAGGCTTCAGCACCGGCCCTGCGGGAATGCGCGCAGCCTCGAGCTCGGCCAGCGCCTCTTCGGTTGTGCGTTGCGCCGCCCATTCCGCCGTCCGCTTACTGAGGATCTCACCATGGTCGCCACGCGCCAGATCATCCTTGAAGCGCGCGTCTTCCAGCCAGTGCTCCTCGCCCATCAGCCGCGCCCAGCGCTTGAACAGGGGCGTGCCCAGCACCTGCACGAAAATCCAGCCATCCTTGGTGCGGATGGAGTCTGCCGGGCCTGCATACTGGCTGCGGTTGCCGCTCGCCACCCGGTCGGTGCCGCGCAATTGCTGCTCGATCAGGTGGAAATTGAAATAGGTGAGCGCGGTGCCCAGCAGCGCGCCTTCCACCATCTGTCCCTTGCCTGATTTGCCGCGCTCCATCAGCGCCGCCATTGTGCCCAAAGCTGCAAACGCCGCGGTGCCGAAATCCACCCATGCCGCATAGCTCTTCACCGGCGCGTCGCCGAAGCCCGACAGATAGGCCGCGCCGGACATGGCCTGGAACACCCCGTCAAACCCCGTCTTCTCGCTGTCCGGGCCACCCCGCCCGAAGCCTGAGACGGTGGTGAGGATCACGTCATCGCGCACCGCGCGCAGGCTGTCGAGATCCAGCCCCATCCGGGTCAGTGTCGCCGGCGGCAGGTTGGCCACCACCACGTCGGCCGTCGTCACCAGGCGCTGCACCACCTCGCGTCCGGCGTCGTGCATCGGGTCGAGGGTGATGCTCTTCTTGTTGCGGTTCATCTGCAGAAACATGGAGCCTTCGCCCCCTTCGCCCGGCGCGGCCCCCGGCACGATGGGTTGCACATAGCGGTCCTCGCTGCCGTCACGGCGCTCGACGCGAATGACATCCGCTCCCATGTCGGCCAGCAGCGTGGCGCAAAAGGGCCCGGCAATGTAGCGGCCGAAATCCAGGACGCGGAGGCCGGCTAAAGGGCCGCCGCATGCCGGGGTGCCTGCCGGGGCGGGGGAGGGGGTGTCACTCATCTGGAACGTCTCTTCTGAATAGGGATGCAATTGATCCGCCACCGGCGCAAAACCCGGTATCCGGCCACATCTTCTCTATGCCTCTGTCGCGAACAGGCTACCATACTGACCGAGTCGCGCACGCCGTGGCAGACTGCCTGACAGGCAGTGTCGGCGGCAACGGCAGGTGGGGAGGCGATCAGTGGCAGGCGATGCATACCGGCAGGTGATGCGGCAGGCGGGTGACGTGGCAGCGCAGCCCCTTTCCGTCAGCTTCGATGGCGCGGACCCGGTCTATCCGTCCTGCCTGCGCGTGGGCGATGCCGCCGCCGGGGCCCTCGGAGCCGCTGCAGCCATGGCGCAGGAAGTGGGGGCCGACAGGGGGCTCCAGCGCCAGAGCCTGACGGTCAACACGCGCGCCGCTGCGGCATCGCTGCTGGGCTTTCTCCATATGCGGCTCGATGGCGAAATGGTGCTGCGTCCTGCGCTCACCAACCCCACCATCGGCATCTATCGTGCCGCTTGCGGCAAATATATTCACCTCCACGGCGGCTTTCCCCATCTGCGCGACGGCATTCTGCGCCTGCTGGATTGCGAATTGTCCGAGGACGCCATTGCCGAAGCGGTCGGCAAGTGGGACGCCGTCGCCCTGGAAGACGCGCTTGCCTATGTAAATCTGTGCGGCGCCGTCGTCCGCTCGCGGGAAGAGTGGGCCGCCCACGCCCATGGCAGGCACCTCGCCACCGCGCCGCTGGTGGAACTCACCCGTATCGGAGACGCCCCCGCACGCCCGTTGCCGGCCACGTCGGGCCGCCCGCTGGAAGGCCTCCGCGTGCTGGATATGACGCGCGTGCTGGCAGGCCCGACCTGCGGGCGTACGCTTGCGTCCCACGGCGCGGATGTGTTGCGTGTCGGAGCCGCCCACCTGCCCACCATCGAACCCTTCGTGATGGATACGGGTCATGGCAAGCGCTTCGCCACACTTGATTTCGGCAACAGGGACGACGCGGAGACCCTGCGCGACCTTGCCGAGACGTCACATCTTTTCGTCCAGGGCTACCGGCCCGGCGCGCTGGCCCGTCACGGCCTGGGGCCAGAGGAATTGGCCGAACTGCGACCGGGCATCGTCTATGTGTCCATCAATTGCTACGGCCATGACGGCCCCTTCGCCGCCCGTGCGGGCTGGGAGCAGTTGGCCCAGAGCACCACGGGCATGGCCCGGTGGCATACGGATGAAACCCAGGGCGAGGCGGCTGTGCCGGAGCTCATGCCCGCTGCGGCGACCGATTACACAACCGGCTACCTGGCCGCCTTCGGTGCGCTCGCAGGCCTCCGCCGCCAGGCGCGTGACGGCGGCAGCTGGCATGTCCGCGTGTCTCTCAGCCGTACCGCCATGTGGATGATGGATCTGGGAGCCACCAACCACCGCAAGGCCGACCCCGTGACGGAAGAAGAGGCCGCGGAGCTGTCGGATACGCGGGATACGCCCTTCGGCGCCATGCGGTTCCTCCGCCCCGCTGACAGCCTCAGCGCAACGCCATCCCATTGGGACCTGCCGCCGGAGCCGCAAGGCAACAGCCGTCCCGCCTGGCGCTGACGACGCATCCCTCTTCAGCCTGCCTGTCAGCCATCCCTGCCGGGGCGGTAGGTGCGCGTTGCTTCCGCTTCCAGCGCCGACCGGTCCAGCGGGATCGTCCGGAACTTCTGGTCCGCGTAGAGCAGCGCCTGATCGGCATAATGCGGGCTGTCCTCATCCAGCGTGGCCGACCCGAACTGGTGAATGCTGCGCGTCCGCAGTGTTCCGTCCGGCGCCCAGTCCGCCACATAGATCATCGTGTCGCCGCCCTGGGCCACCAGCCGCCCGTCCGGCTTGGGGTCGCGTGCATAGACGGCCCGCAGCAGGTCCGGCCCGCCGCCCAGCGCGAGGTCCACATCCCCGCGCCGCAACCGGTTCACTTCGCCCCACGGCACATCCAGCCGCCCCCAATGGGTGGTGAGATGGGCCACCGCCTCCCGCAGCGATTGCACCGGGTCAGGCTCCGGCTCGCCCTGCATACGGGCCCACACCACGGGTTCCCCGGCCAGCAGCGCCAGGGCTGCATGTGTGTCGTCCTTGTCAGCGCTCATGTCGAACGCCGCCAGGTGTGCCTGCGCGGCCTCCATCCTCTCGTCACCGGAGAAATCCTGTTCCAGCCACAGGCGGATCAGCGCCGCAAGCTCACTGTCCTGCGAGTAGGTCTTGTCGAACTTGTAGGCCAGGAACTCCTCGTCGCTGATTGCGTCATCAGCCCGCATCAGCTCCAGCGCCCGCAGGCCGCGATTGGTCATCTGGGTCTCAATGCCCATATGCGGGGGAAAGTCTTCCGGCCGTAGATCATCCGCTTCCGCGGTTGCCTCGAAGGGCGTGTTGTTGGCGTTGATGACAAAGCCACTGGCCGGATTGATCAGCTTCGGAATGTCTTCGAAGTCGTGATATTCCTGCCAGATCAGGTCTGACCGGTCGCCGGGCAGATATTGATGCCAGTCCCAGCCCTCAGGCCGTACCGGCATCTGCCCATTGTAGACATAGGCAATGTTCCCGGCTTTGTCGGCATAGATGTAATTGATGCTCGGCAACGCGAGAAGCCGCATCGCCTCCAGCCATTCCTCCAGCGATGTCGCCCGGTTCAGTGCATGATACTGCACGAGCTGCCTTGTCTCGCCCATGCCCGCATAGCGCACGGCATAGGTGCCGTGTTCGGTCTCCAGCACCGGTCCGTGGTCGGAGAATTTGACCTCGCGCTCGGCGTGCCACTCGAACGGGCCGAACAGCTTGACCCGGATGGTGGCCGTCGAGACGTCCATGTCCCGCCACGCGCCGTCCAGCCGGTACTGGTTTGCATTGTCCGGGCTCACCTCAAGCACATAGACGTCCGCCAGATCGGGCTTGTTCACCGTATTGGCCCAGCCCAGGTGCTGGTTGTGCCCGTGCAGGATGACCGGTGCCCCGGGAAACACGCCGCCTGTGATGTCGAGGCCTTCTTCGCTTTTCAGCCGCGCCTCATACCATGCAACGGGCCCCGTATAGGGCTGGTGCGAATTGACAAGCAGGCGGGTATGCCCGTCCGTCGAGCGGGAAGGGGCCACGGCAAAGCCGTTCGACCCGATCGGGTAGGTAGGCTTGTCCGTCCACATGAAGGCATTGTCCGGCCCCAGCGAA
This sequence comes from Pyruvatibacter mobilis, assembly GCF_012848855.1. NCBI lineage: Bacteria > Pseudomonadati > Pseudomonadota > Alphaproteobacteria > Hyphomicrobiales > Parvibaculaceae > Pyruvatibacter > Pyruvatibacter mobilis. The sequence continues at coordinate 1,913,959 of NZ_CP051630.1, read as the reverse complement.
ATTTCCTTCGCCCGCGTCTCGGCAAACAGTTCCTTGAAGGTCTTGTCGAGCCCGTAGAAGAACGGCGTCTTGAACATGAAGCCGGCGATCACGTCCCTGCCGGTCATCGGCAGCACCCCGTCCCACACCTGCCCAGGGTTTTCCGCAGCCCACAGATTGACCCCCGCCGCATAGCTTTCCGCAATCTCACGAATATAGGCGGGCAGGGCGTCATATTCCGTGTCCAGCGTCGGCCAGATGCGGAACAGGTGGACGAGGTAATCCGTCACCGCCGCATCCATGCCCTTGTGTCTGGCCAGATCACCGCGCGTGGCCACCACCACTTCCTGCAATGTTGCCCAGTCATCCTCCGATTGCGCATAGGCCAGGCCGAACGCCACATCACGATCCCGCGCCCCATAAACATGCGGCACACCCCACGCATCGCGAATGATCTCCACATCATGATCCGCGGCCGGGGCCTTCAGCGCGGCAAGGTCGGGCATGTCGCTGCCGGTATTGATCCGCAGTCCGAGCGTGAACAGCACGGCAAGGGTGAGCACGGCCAGCGCGCCGGCGATTAGGCCGGCAAGGCGAAGTCGGGACATGGGCGGTTTCCTCAAAACCTGTATGGACTTGTTCTGTTGGCCGCGACCATAGCACCCGTGGCGGTGGGCTGACACGAATGTTACATGAGAGATATGTCCGCCCACTCGGCTCCCGCCGTGAGCAGACACCCAACTCTCCCTCGCCGCCCGCCAATGGGGCGTGAGGCTGCCCGCAAAGGTCTTTCATGTCCGGTATGCTGCTCTTCTGGATCGCCGCGGCCCTGCTGATCATCGTGTCGGCTGCCCTTGTGCTTGCGCCCCTGCGCGGGCCCGGCCGCCTGCGCAGCCGGTCTGAAAGTGACGTCGCGGTCTATCGGGACCAGCTTGACGAGGTGGAGCAGGATTTGAAGCGCGGCCTCATCGGCGATGCCGAGGCCGCTGCCGCTCGCACCGAGATTTCCCGCAGGCTGCTGGCGGCCGATGCCGCCCGCGACGCGGAAAAGGGCACCCGGACGCGCGCGGGCACGTCGTTTGCCCTCATCATGGTTGCTGCCGTCCCGGTGCTGGCGGTGCTGTTCTATCTGCATGGCGGCGCGCCCGGTCTGCCGGCTCAGCCCTTCGAGGCGCGCATCAGCAAGCCGCCGGAAGAGCAGAACATCGAAGAACTCGTCGCCCGTGTCGAACAGCATCTGCGGGCCAATCCCGAGGATGCCGACGGCTGGCGTGTGGTCGCCCCCATCTATGCCCGCATGGGCCGCTTCGAGGATGCAGCAGACGCCTATGGCCGCCTCGTGGATATCGAAGGGCCAAGCGCTGAACTCCTGGCAAGCTTGGGCGAGGCGCTGGTCTTCGCCGATGAAGGACTCGTCGGTGAACGGACGGTCGCGATTTTCGAGCGCGCCCTGTCCCTTGATCCGACCCTGCCGCAGGCCCGCTATTTCCTTGGTCTTGCTGCCGTGCAGGAAGGCGACACCGATGAGGCCCGCGCCATCTGGGCAACCCTCGCATCCGATTTCGGGGAGAGCAGTCAGTGGGGCCAGATGGCCCTGCGCAGCCTCGCAGCCCTTGATCAGCCCGCCGTTGAAACAGCACCCGGCTCGGCCCCTGCCCAGGCCCCGGCGACGGGCCCCGCGTCCGAAGCCGGTCAGGCGATCGCGGATCTGCCGCCGGAAGATCGCGCCGCAGCCATTGAGGCCATGGTGGATAATCTGGATGCCCGCCTCGATGCCGAAGGCGGCCCGGTGGACCAATGGCTGCGCCTGATGCGCGCCCGCGCCGTGCTGCAGCAGGAAGAACAGGCGACAGACGTGCTAACCCGCGCCCTGTCGGCTTTTGAAGGTGATGAGGCCGCCCGCGACCGGTTGCTGACCGAAGCCGATGCCCTCGGGCTGGCCCCCTCGGAAGACTAAGCGGCGGCACTTTCGCTTGCACCTTTTCCCCGCCGAAGGTCAGCCGTGATAGCCTGCGCGCTAACCGGCTGGTGACGGGATTCGCGTCCCGCCGGTCTCCCCCATTTGTGCGTCTCAGGCAGGCAGCCCATGCCCCTTACCAGCCTCCAGAAAAGCGCCGCCCAGGCCATCGTCAACGTCTTTGAAACGGGTACGCCCCGCGGCGATTATGCCGCCGTCACCGTGCTGCCGGGCGATACCGGCCACCTGACCTATGGCCGCGCGCAGACCACCCTGGGTTCCGGCAATCTGCATCTGCTCATCAGCGCCTATTGCCGCGCCGCCCATGCAGCACTCGATGACGAGTTGCGCCCCTATCTGCCGCGCCTTGCCGACCGGGACACCCGCCTCGACCGGGATGAGCATCTGCACCGCCTGCTGCGGGAAGCAGGGGCCGACCCCGTGATGCAGGACGCCCAGGACGCCTTTTTCGATCGGCTCTACTGGGACCCGTCCGATGTCGCGGCCCGCGAGCTGGGTCTGGGCGATCCGCTGGCCCTTGCGGTTATCTATGACAGCAGGGTGCATGGGTCCTGGCCCCTCATCCGCGACCGGGTGCTCTCGGGCCGTGGCAGGCCGGGTCAGATCGGCCACAGGCGATGGGTGGAGCATTATGTGGCCGAGCGCCGGTCCTGGCTCGCAGGCCACAGCAATCAGCTGCTCCGCCGCACCGTCTATCGCATGGACGCCTTCCGCGCCCTGTTTGCTGCGGGCAACTGGTCCCTGTCGGTGCCCTTCACCGTGCGCGGGCAGGAAATTACCCATGATGTGCTGGGGTTCGGCCCCGTCCGTGTCAGCGCCGAGGACAGCGGCCAGCGGACCCTCCATCTCACCGATCCGCAGATGACCGGGGCGGATGTCCGCGCGCTGCAGGAGGCGCTGGCTGCAAGAGGATGGGCAATCAACATCGATTCCGAGTTTGGCGAGGGTACGCAGCGCTGCGTGCGCCAGTTCCAGGACGAAATGGGCCTTGTGGCCGACGGCATCGCGGGGCCCGCCACCCTGGCTGCCCTCGGCCTTGCCTGACGGGTGACCCGCGCCGCTAAAACCCTCGTGATCTTCTGCGATCTTTTGACCGTTGGGCGCGGATGCCCCGGCGGGATATATTCATCCGCGTCATGACACAGAACTCCGCAAGCCCGACTCCCAAGCCGCGCACCCGCCAGCGCACCCGCAAGTCGCATCGTGCTGCCTTCATCGTGGCAGCAGTGGTTATTCTGGGCGCCGCTGTGATCCTGGCCCTAAGCGCGCTGGAGGACACCGTGGTGTTCTTCTACAGCCCCACCGACGTCGCCGAAAAAGGCGTCTCCGCCGGCCAGCAGGCCCGCGTCGGCGGCTTGGTCGTCGAGGGCAGCGTCAGCACGCAGGGCGAGACGACCCTGTTCTCCGTCACCGACACCCGCCATTCCATCGACATCGCCTATGCGGGCATCCTGCCCGACCTGTTCCGTGAGGGGCAGGGCATCGTCGCTGAAGGCAGCTTCGCCGAGGGCGGCCGCTTCAAGGCCGACCGCGTGCTCGCCAAGCATGATGAGAATTACATGCCGCCGGAGGTCGCTGACGCGATCAAGGCATCCGGCCAGTGGAAGGAAACCGGAGAGTGATTCCTGAGCTTGGCCATTTCGTTCTCGTGCTCGCCATGGCGGTTGCCTTTGCCCAGGCAGCCCTCGGCCTGTACGGCCCGCAGCTGAATGATGCCCGCCTGATGGCGATGACCTCCCGTGCCGCAGGCCTGCAGCTTGTCCTGCTTGCCGCCTCCTTCGCGGCGCTGACCCACGCCTTCGTCACGTCCGATTTCTCGGTCATCAACGTTTACGAGAACAGCCATTCCGCCAAGCCAATGATCTACAAGATCTCCGGCGTCTGGGGGAACCATGAAGGCTCCATGCTGCTGTGGATCCTCATCCTGGCCATCTTCGGCGGCAGCGTTGCGGCCTTCGGCAGCAATCTGCCGGACAGCCTCAAGGCGCGCGTGCTGGGTGTGCAGGGGCTCATCGGCGCCGTCTTCGCGCTGTTCGTGGTGCTGGCGTCCAACCCCTTCATCCGGCTCGACCCTGCCCCCATCAACGGCACCGACCTCAACCCACTGCTGCAGGACCCGGGCCTCGCCTTTCACCCGCCCTTTCTCTATGGCGGCTATGTGGGGCTGTCGGTCGCCTTCTCCTTCGCCGCCGCGGCTTTGATTGAAGGCCGCGTGGATGCGGCCTGGGCGCGCTGGGTGCGCCCCTGGGCACTTGCCGCCTGGGCCTCGCTCACGGTCGGCATCGCCCTTGGCAGCTGGTGGGCTTATTACGAGCTTGGCTGGGGCGGATACTGGTTCTGGGACCCGGTGGAAAACGCGTCCCTCATGCCGTGGCTGGCGGCGACCGCCCTGCTGCATTCAGCCATCGTGGTGGAAAAGCGCGGCGCGCTTAAATCCTGGACTGTGCTGCTGGCAGTGCTCGCCTTCTCCCTGTCCTTGCTGGGCACCTTCCTGGTGCGGTCAGGCGTGCTGACCTCGGTGCATGCCTTCGCGGTGGACCCGGAGCGGGGCCTGTTCATCCTCGGTATTCTGATCTTCTTCATCGGCGGCGCGCTTGCGCTCTATGCGTGGCGTGCGCCCACTCTCAAGCTGGGCGGGCTCTTTGCCCCGGTCAGTCGCGAGTCAGCGCTGGTGGTGAACAATCTGCTGTTCACCGCCGCCACGGCCGCTGTCCTCATCGGCACCCTGTATCCGTTGGTGCTTGAGGGGGTAACCGGGGAGAAGATCTCCGTCGGCCCGCCCTTCTTCAACGCGACCTTCACCCCCATCATCCTGCCGCTCCTGGTGCTCGTCCCCTTCGGCCCCATGTTGGCCTGGAAGCGGGCAGATGCCATGGCGACGGCCCAGCGTCTCTACGCGGCTGCCGTCATCGCCCTCGCGGTCGGGCTCATCGCCCTGTTCGTGGTGGAAGGCGCGCCGGTGCTCGCCGCCCTCGGCCTTGCCCTGGCCACATGGCTTGTGGCCGGTGCGGTGGTTGATCTCGCCGAGCGCGCACGCGTCGGGCGTATCCCGTTTGCGCAAAGTCTCAACCGCCTCAAAGGCCTTCCGCGCTCCGCGTGGGGCACGGCCATCGCCCATGCGGGCGTCGGTGTGCTCGTCTTCGGTGTGGTCGGCGTCACAGCCGGCGCGGAAGAGCGCGTTGAGCTCATGTCCGCCGGTCAGTCCATCGAAATTGGGGGCTATGAGGTTGTCTTTGAGGGTGTGCAGCCAGCACCCGGCCCCAATTATGAAGCTGATCGCGGCATCTTCACCCTGAAGCGGGGCGGGCAGGAAGTCGGCCAACTCTTCCCGGAAAAACGCTTCTATCCCGTCGCCCGCATGCCGACGACCGAAGCCGCGATCCGCACCACCATACTCGATGATGTCTATGTGGTGCTCGGCGATCCGCAGCCGGGTGCAGCCCCGGGCGAGACGAGGTGGATCGTCCGCGCCTACCACAACCCGCTCCAGCCCCTGGTATGGATCGGCTGCATCGTCATGGTGCTCGGTGCCTGCGTATCGCTTGCTGACCGCCGCCTGCGCGTCGGTGCGCCGTCCCGCAAGTCACGCGTCCAGCCCGCGGGAGCGGCGGCTGAATGATCCGGACTCTGATCATAAGCCTGCTCGCCCTCAGCCTCATGGCCGGTCATGCCGCAGCCTATGAGCCGAGCGAAGTGCTGGATGATCCGGCACTTGAAACCCGTGCCCGCACCATCAGCGCGGAGCTGCGCTGCATGGTCTGCCAGAATCAGTCCATCGATGATTCCAATGCGCCGCTCGCCAAGGACCTGCGCATCCTGGTGCGTGACCGCCTGCTGGCCGGCGACACGGACGAGGAAGTGATCGAATTCGTGGTCGACCGTTACGGGGAATATGTGCTCTTGCGCCCGCGCGTGGCCCCGCACACCTATATCCTGTGGTTCGGTCCCTTCATCGTCTTGTTATTGGCAGGCCTGTTCGCCCTTCGCTACGTTAGGACCCGCAGCGTTGAAGAGGCAGCGGGCGAGGGCACGCCGCTGACTGAGGATGAGCGCGCCCGCGTGGACCGCCTGCTGGGCACCCCGCAGGACAATTGACCGTCTGTGCCCTGACGGAAGCAGCAAGGGCAGGGCCTATGGCACAGCAGACACAAAGGGTGGAATTCGCAGGCAGCCAGGGCGGCAAGCTGGCCGGTCGGCTGGAACTGCCCCATGGCAAGCCGCGCGCCTTCGCCCTCTTCGCCCATTGCTTCACCTGCTCCAAGGATGTGTTCGCTGCGTCGCGCATAGCCGCACGCCTGTGTGCTCATGGCATTGCTGTACTGCGCTTCGATTTCACCGGCCTCGGCCAGTCGGACGGCGATTTTGCCAACACCCATTTTTCGTCCAACGTGGCGGACCTCCTGAAGGCAGTCGACTATCTGCGGTCGGAGCATGAAGCACCCTCGATCCTGATCGGTCACAGCCTTGGTGGTGCGGCAGTTCTGGCAGCGGCCGGTGACGTGCCCGAGGCAAAGGCCGTTGCCACCATCGGGGCGCCGGCCGATGCCGCGCATGTGGCGGAAAACTTCCACGCCCATCTCGAGACCATCGAAACCGATGGCGAAGCGGAGGTGGAGCTGGCCGGGCGGCGCTTCAACATCCGCAAGGAATTCCTCGAGGACATCCGCAGCCAGGAGCTCACGCCGCGCATCACCACCATGAAGAAGGCCCTGATCGTCTTCCACGCGCCACGCGATGAAACCGTGGGCATCGACAATGCCGAAAAGATCTTCGTTGCCGCGCGTCACCCCAAGAGCTTCGTCTCGCTGGATGATGCGGATCATCTGCTGACCCGCCGCAAGGACGCGGCCTACGTGGCCGACGTCCTGTCCGCCTGGGCCACCCGCTATCTGGGTGAGGAAGCCGTTGACAACAAGCCTCTCGTAAAGGGCGAGCCGGACCGTGTGACGGTGGTCGAAACCCGCTCCGGCAAGTTCCAGAACCAGGTCATTGCCGGAGAGCACCTGTTGCTCGCCGATGAGCCGGTGAGTGTCGGCGGCATGGATACCGGCCCCACGCCCTACCAATATCTCAACGCCGCGCTCGGCACCTGCACAGCCATGACCCTGCGCATGTATGCGGACCACAAGAAGCTGTCGCTCGACCGGGTTGTGGTGCGCGTCGGCCATGACCGCATCCACGTAGATGATTGCGCGGAATGCGCAGAGCATGAGGGCAACACCAAAGGGATGGTCGATCTCCTCGAGCGCGACATTGAGCTCGAGGGCGATCTCGACGATGAAACGCGCAGCCGCCTGATGGAAATCGCCGACAAGTGCCCCGTGCACCGCACGCTTGAAAACAAGATCGTGGTGCGCACCAGCCTGCGGAGCTGATCGGTAGGTCACGAGTCCGCACGTGTGGCAGGCTGTGGTTCATTACCAATTTGTCATGTGGCCGCAAGCCGGCTGTAAGGCGGCGGGGCCGAGACTGAGACCATTCCGGGAAGCAGGATTCGGGTCCGAAGGGTCCGTTTCTGTGGATTGGAAACGGCCCGGTCGCTTTCATCACAAGCGTCATCACTCCAGGCCGTTTTAATCAGCCGCACCGGTGGACACAGTGTGTCGTGTTCCCCCACGAGTGTTGCCGGTGCGGCTCTTTTCTTCCAATCAGGCGCCGACAGATGCGCAATCCCCGGTCTCATCCGCCGGTGGCAGCTCTGCGCGCACCGGCGTAAGCTGGAGGCGCAAATCATGACGGTTCAGCCCAGCCCCATGGGGGCCGACCTTGCGGGAGAAGACGTGCGCGTACTTGTCGTCGAAGATGATGTGGAAGCAGCAGCCTATATCGTGAAGGGCCTGCGCGAGAGCGGCCATGTGGTCGATCATGCCGCCAATGGCGATGACGGGCTCAACCTTGCCATGTCCGGCCAGTTCGATGTGTTGGTGATTGATCGCATGCTGCCCCGTCAGGATGGCCTGTCCGTCGTCTCCACCCTGCGCGAGGAAGGGCAGACCACGCCGGTGCTGTTTCTCAGCGCGCTCGGCGAGGTCGAGGACCGTGTCAGCGGCCTCCGCGCCGGCGGTGATGATTACCTGACAAAGCCCTTCGCCTTCGCGGAACTCCTAGCCCGCATCGAGGTGCTGGTGCGCCGTGCCAACCCCGGCGAAACACAAACAAGGATGCGTGTCGGCGGCCTGGAGATGGACCTTTTGGCCCGCAAGGTGACCCGCGACGGCCAGGACATCGACCTGCAGCCGCGCGAATTCCGCCTTCTCGAATACCTCATGAAGCATGCCGGGCAGGTGGTGACACGCACCATGCTGCTGGAGAATGTCTGGGAATATCACTTCGACCCGCAGACCAACGTGATCGACGTGCACATTTCCCGCCTGCGCGCCAAGATCGACAAGAACTTCGAGACGCCGCTGCTCCACACGGTGCGCGGCGCGGGATACACCCTCCGTGCCCCTGGATAAGCTGCTCTCGACCACCACCTTCCGGCTCGCCCTTGTCTACCTGGCGCTGTTCCTCGCATCCGCCAGCGCGCTGCTGGCTTATCTCTACTGGAACACCGCAGGCTTCTTGGCTCGCCAGACCGAGACCACCATCCTCGCGGAAACCTCAGCGCTGGTCAGCCAGTATGACGAGGGAGGCCGCGCCGCGCTCGTTCATGGCGTCATCACCAAGGCGCGTGACCCCCGCCAGAACCTCTATCTGCTGGAAGACCAGAACGGCGAAGCGCTGGGCGGCAATCTCACAAGCTGGCCGCTGATGGCGAGCGACACCGATGGCTGGCTCAGCTTCGTCTATCCTCGCCGCACCGTGGAAGGGGAGGTCGAGATCCATGAAGCCATCGCGGTGATGACGCGGCTGCCCGAAGGCATGAGCCTGCTGGTGGGTCAGGACATCGAGGAGCGCCGCCAGCTTGAAGCGCAGATCACCAATGCGCTGGGCTGGGCCGTCGGTGCCATGATCGTGCTCGGCATTCTCGGCGGCGCGATCATCAGCCGAAATCTCGTCGCCCGGATTGACGATATCAACCGCACCGCCAAGGACATCATGGGTGGGGAACTGTCCCGCCGCATTCCGGTAACCGGGGCAGGCGATGAAATTGATCAGCTCGCGGAAAACCTGAATGACATGCTCGATCAGATCGAGCGCCTGATGCTGGGCATGCGGCAGGTGACCGACAACATCGCCCACGATCTCAGAAGTCCGCTCAACCGCCTGCGCAACCGCCTCGAAGTCACCTTGATGAAACCCGCGACACAGGAGGAATATGCCCAGGCGCTGGAAAAATCGATCCACGAGGCGGACGAGCTTCTGGGCACCTTCAACGCGCTGCTGCTCATCGCTCGCGCCGAGGCCGGCGCTGCGCGGGACGGCATGGACTGGGTGGATCTGAGCGCTCTGGCGCAGGATGCAGCCGAACTCTATGAGCCCGTTGCTGAAGAAGCGGGCCTTCGCCTCGATCTCGCGATTGAGCCGGGCATCGAATATCACGGCCACAGGGAGCTGCTGGCGCAGGCCATCGCCAATCTGCTCGACAATGCCATCAAGCACGCCGCCCATCCCGGAGGCATAGGCGAAGGTGTGATCCGCCTCGCTGTCCGGAGCCGCGGGGCACGCGGCGCAGAGGTAAGCGTCAGCGACAATGGCCCCGGCATCGCCCCCGAAGACCGGGAGCGCGTGCTTGGCCGCTTCGTTCGGCTTGAGCAGAGCCGCAACACACCGGGCAGCGGCCTGGGCCTCAGCCTCGTCAGCGCCGTCACGCGCCTGCATGGCGGGGCGCTGCGCCTTGAAGACAATGAGCCGGGCCTGCGCGTCGTCATTGGCCTTGCCCGCCGCGCCCGCCATCAAAGCCATGAGGCGGCTGCCGAATAGGGAGGGCAGGCGTCAGGCGATGAGTGTCTGTGCCACCTCGTTGCGCACGTCGTTCTCGATTACCCCGATCTCGCTGATCTCGATCCGGACCTTGTCCCCGTCCTTGAGGAACAGGGGCGGGTCCATCGCCATGCCCACACCTTCCGGCGTGCCGGTGAAAATGAGATCGCCTGGTTCGAGGGTAAACGCCGTCGTCAGATGTTCGATCTGCTGGCGGATCGGGTGGATCATCGCCGCTGTGGACGCGTGCTGACGCTGGATGCCGTTGACCTTTGTGGTGATGGTCAGTGCCTGCGGGTCGGCAACCTCGTCAGCGGTCACGATCCATGGTCCGGTTGGCCCGTGAGTGTCGAAGCTCTTGCCCATCTGCATTGTCGGTGTCCGCTTCTGCCAATCGCGGACCGACACGTCATTGCCCGCCATATAGCCGGCGATCACCTCATGCGCACGGTCCGCAGGCACATGGCGACAGCGTTTGCCGATCACCACAACAAGCTCGCCCTCGTAGTCCACCATGTCGGACGCCACCGGCTTGTCGATGACGCCGAAGGGGCCGGTAATGCAGGTGTGCTGCTTGTTGAACCAGATCTGGTGCGGCTGCACCTCGCGGCCCGTCTCCTCCACATGCGCCTTGTAATTGAGACCGATGGCCAGCACCTTGCCGGGACGGGGTATGGGCGCAGTCAGCGTCACGGCCTCAAGCGGCAGCGCGTCACTCGCCTGCGCCTCGTCGCGCAGACGTGTCAGCAGTGCCTCGCCTCCGGCCAGCACGTCACGCAGGGTCAATCCCTCGGACGACAGCCCCCTTGCAGGCCGCAGGACGGTGCCCGACCCGGTGGTCTCCACAAGACCGATATGGGTGGTGTCGTTGTGGGTAAAGGCGGCCAGGCGCATGAGCTGCTTCCTTTCAAATCGTCATCCACTCTGTGCATACTACGGCCCGTATTTGTCTGCACCCCGCATGTTTCCGGAACAGGGCTCCCATGGAAATCATTCTCGGTATTGTCGCGCTCGTGCTCATCGGCGGGTACATCTGGTATGTCACGCTCATCGCCCGGCGCAACCGCGCCCGCGAAGCGCTCTCATCCATCGATGTGCAGCTGCGCAAGCGCCACGATCTGATCCCCAACGTGCTCACCATCGCCCAGAGGTTCATGGAGCACGAAAAGGAGCTGCTGACGGAGGTGACGGAGCTGCGTGCCCGCGCCATGGCTGATTACAATCCCGACGATCCGGCAGCGGTGAAGAGCCACATCGAGGCTGAGCGCAGCCTGCAGGCAGGCATGATGCGCTTCTTCGCCACAGCCGAGGCCTATCCGGAATTGCGCTCGGCGGAGGCCATGACCAAGGCCCAGGACACCTATACCGAGGTGGAAGGCCATATCTCGGCAGCCAGGCGCTTCTACAACGCAGCCGTTACAGATCTGAACAATGCGGTTGAGGTTTTCCCCGGTAGCGTCATCGCCGGCATGGCCAGCGTGAAGCCGATGCCATTCTACGAGGTCGAGGAAGCAGCCCGCGCCCCGGTGAATGCAGGTGATTACCTCAAATAATCCGGCGGCGGAGGAGGGGCGGCCATGACCCTTGAAGACGTCGAACGGCTGCACCCGCGCTTTGTGGGCGCTGCGGCCTTCTACCACAAGGAACTCGAGCCATTCCTCGTGGAGCAGGAGGCCCTGCGCAGCGCCGCCTACAAACAATTGGTACGCTATTCGCTGATCCTGCTGCCGCTTGCGGCTGCCACCATCGCAGCGATCTGGTTCGCTGGCGGGTTCGACGCAGGCTGGGTCGGCTGGGTGATGGCCGGCCTGACCGTCGTTGCCACCCTGGGCACACTTGGTTGGCTTACCAGCAAGGTCACCGCGGTGACCTCCCGCGTGAAGCAGGAAATGCTGGCTCGCATCAGTTCCTTTCTGGACTTCACCTACAACGCAGAGCCCACCCAGGCGCGCCTCGACTGGTTCCGCGACACGCGGATCGTACCCAGCTATGACCGGTCGTCTCTGGAAGATGAACTGCTGGGGGAGTGTGACGGCATCAGCTTCGCGCTGTCCGAAGCCCATCTGGAAGACCGCCGCACCCGCCGCGACAGCAATGGCCGCACCGAAACATATTATGTAACGGTGTTCCGCGGCCTGCTGGCGCGCTTCACTTTCGCCAAGCCGTTTGCGGGCCGCACCATCCTCGTGCGCGACGGCGGCATGCTCGGCAATCTATTCAGTCGCTTCGGCAAGTCCGGCGAGCGCGTCCGCCTGGAGGACCCGCGCTTCGAAAAAAGCTTCGAGGTCTTCTCATCGGACCAGGTCGAAGCGCGTTACCTCCTCACGCCGCGCTTCATGGAACGGGTGATGGAGCTTGAAGCCCTGCTGGACGGCAAGCTGCAGCTGGCCTTTGACGCCGACCATCTGCTCCTCTCGGTCAATGGCGGCAAGGACCGCTTTGAAGGCGGCGGCCTCAGCGCCCGCCTCGATGACCCGGCAGCCATCGCACGGCTGTTTGAGGAGATCGGCATCGTCTTCGGCATCATCACTGCCCTCAACCTCGCCACGGCCACACGGGCCTGATCCTGTCTGCTTCGTGGCGCAGCGAATCAATTTTCACGTCACTGCGTTGCCCCCGATCCCGCGCGTCAATTGGGTTTTAGGGCAACGGTGGCCCGAAACCCTTGCTGCACAAGGGCTTCAGCGCATCGGGTTTCTCAAAACCGCTTGCGCACGGGCAAAATCGGCCATATCGACAAGGAACTTCGATCCTCAACTGAGTCGGTCATGGAGGAATGACCGGCTGGGGCTGGATCGGGCTCGGGCAGCCAATGGCCTGGGCAAAGCAAGCCGACGCAGCCAGCGCCGTCCGGGGGACAACCGCCCGCCAGCACTGAATTCACTACCACTGTGTCAGTAATCGACTGTGTCAGTACCAAAGTCATCTGAGAGGCAAATACGATGAGCAAGGCAGAATTTATCGAGAAGGTTGCGGAAGCCGGCGACATGTCCAAGGCGGAAGCCAAGCGCGCCGTCGAACTGGTGTTCGGCGAAATCGAAAAGGGCCTGAAGGCGTCCAAGAAGGAAGGCAAGTACACCATCGGTACATTCGGCACCTTCACTATCTCCAAGCGCGCTGCCCGCATGGGCCGCAACCCGCAGACCGGCGAAGCCATCAAGATCAAGGCATCCAAGGTCCTGCGCTTCAAGCCGGCCGCGCAGCTGAAGGAAGCCGCCGGCTGCTGAATGCAGTCCCGGCAGCGCACGTCCGCAGGGACGTGACCTGAATGATGAAATGCCCGTCTGTGCCCTTGCGCAGGCGGGCATTTTTTCTGAGTCTTGCCCGCAGGTCGCCCGTGACGGACGGCCGGTGAGCCCCGGCGCCAAGGCGCGAAACAGGCAGAGTAGAAGATGGTTCATGCCGATCCCGCGTCCCCGCTTGCCCATGCGGCCGCGCGCCAGCTCTTCGTCGCGGATGACAGTCATGCCCAGCGCACGCTCAAGGAGCTTGCTGCTGATGCTGGCGGTCCGGCGGCCGGGCTGTTGGCTAACACTGATGCTGAAAAGCTGCTGGCCGCCTGCGCCGGCAATGCGCCCTATCTCGCCCGCCTGATCCAGCGGGAGGCTCTGCTGCTGCCCGACCTGCTGAGCCAGGACCCCGCCGCCATGCGCGACCGGCTGCTTGCGGGCTGCTGCGAAGCCATGCGCGATGCGGATGACATGGCAGCACTGATGCGCGCAGCCCGTGTTGCCAAGCGCCGCTTGGCGCTGCTCGCGGCAGTCGCGGATGTCGCTGGCGCATGGCCGCTTGACGAGGTCACGCGCACCCTGTCGCTGCTTGCCGATACGGTCATTGAGCAGGGGGCGTGCTGGCTGCTGCGCCAGGCTGCGGCGCGCGGGGAGATTACCCTCGCGGACGAGGCGACGCCCACGCGCGGCTCCGGCCTCATCGTGCTGGCTATGGGCAAATACGGCGCCTTTGAGCTCAACTATTCCAGCGACATCGACATTATTGTCTTCTTCGAGCCGGACGGTCTGACGTTCTCAGAGAAGTGCGAGCCGCAGTCCTTCTTCGTCCGCCTCACCAAGGACCTGGTCAAGCTCCTGCAGGAGCCCACCGGCGATGGCTATGTCTTCCGCACCGATCTGCGCCTGCGCCCGGATGCCGGGGCCACCAACGTGGCGATCTCCGCGGCAGCGGCGGAGAGTTATTACGAAACCATGGGCCAGAACTGGGAGCGCGCGGCGATGATCAAGGCGCGCCCCTGCGCCGGTGATCTCGAAGCGGGCAAACAGCTCATGCAAATGCTGACGCCGTTCGTCTGGCGCCGCTATCTCGACTTTGCCGCCATCGAGGACATTCATTCCCTCAAGCGGCAGATCCATGCCCATCGTGGCCACGCTGCCATCGCCATCGAGGGGCATGACGTGAAGCTCGGCCGTGGCGGCATCCGCGAGATCGAGTTCTTCGTGCAGATCCAGCAATTGATCGGCGGTGGCAAGACACCGGCGCTCCGCGGCCGCGCCACAATCCCCATGCTGACATCGCTGGTGGAGGAGGGGTGGATCGACCCGGCCACCCGGGACGACCTTGCCCGCGCCTATGATTTCCTGCGCACGCTCGAGCACCGTTTGCAGATGGTGAATGACGAGCAGACACACCGACTGCCAAAGACGGCCGAAGGCATCGCCGCCATCGCGGCCTTCATGGGGTATGGCGATGACACCGCTTTCCGCAAGGACCTGACACAGCACCTGGAAACAGTGCAGGGCCATTATGCCGGTCTGTTCGAACGTGAACCGACTCTCTCTGAAGAAGCAGGCTCACTGGTCTTCACCGGTACTGATGATGACCCTGAAACGCTCGAGACCCTGGCGGGCATGGGCTTTCAGTCTCCCTCCTCAGTCATTGCCACGGTGCGCAAATGGCATTTCGGCCGCATCCAGGCCACCCGCGCGGCCCGGTCGCGCGAATTGCTTACCAAGCTGACCCCGGCGCTGCTGCGCGCCATTTCCGGCGTCGACAGTCCGGACCAGGCTCTGTCGCGTTTTGACCGTTTCCTGTCCGGTCAGCCGGCTGGCGTGCAGTTCTTCTCGCTGCTCTATCAGAACCCGGCCCTGCTGGACCTGCTGGCTGGTATCATGGGGTCCGCGCCCATGATGGCGCGCTACCTCGCCGAGCACCCCAATGTGCTGGAAGCGGTGATCGCGGCGGATTTCTATGGACCACTGCCGGATGCCGAGCAGCGGCAGGAAGAAGTGGCGGAGTTGCTGGAGCGCGCTGATGGCTTCGAGCAGGTGCTCGACCTCGCCCGCATCTATGCGCGGGAGCAATTGTTCCAGATCGGCGTCCAGGTCCTCACCGGCACGGCCCCCGCCCGTGAGGCAGGGCCTGCCTATGCCGACCTCGCAACCGCCCTTGTCAGCGGCATGGTTCCAGCTGCCATGAACGAAATCCGCCGTGACCATGGCGACCTCCCCGGCGGTGAGATGGCGGTGATTGCCATGGGTAAGCTGGGCGGCCGCGAAATGGCGGCTACCTCCGATCTGGACCTCATCGTCATCTATGAGTTTGAAGGTGAGGCCAGTCAGTCGAACGGCAAGCGGTCCATCGACGGCACGCGCTATTACACCCGCGTGTGCCAGCGGCTGATCAGTGCCCTGACGGTTCCGACGGCGGAAGGACCGCTGTATGAGGTGGATCTGCGCCTTCGCCCCTCCGGCCATGCAGGTCCGCTGGCCACGCGCCTGCGCAGCTTCATCAAGTATCATCAGGAAAGTGCCTGGACGTGGGAAAAGCTGGCGCTGACCCGCGCCCGCGTCATTTCCGCGACCTCCCCCCTGATGCAGAGCATGGTCGATGGCGCCATTCGCGATGCCCTGTGCAACGGTCGGGATGAAAAAACACTGGCAGGGGACGTGGTCGACATGCGTGAGCGCGTCTACCGCGAACTCGGCAGCGATGAGCTGTGGGACATCAAGCATGGCCGCGGCGGGCTCGTGGATCTGGAATTCATTGCGCAGACGCTGCAGCTGATCCATGCCCGCCGCAATGCAGGCCTCCTGGACAGCAACACCCGCACAGCGCTCGAGAAACTCACCATGGCCGGTATCACCGGCAAGGGGCTCGGCCAGCAACTGATCGATGCCGCCGATCGCTATCACAATCTCACCCAGGTTCTCCGGATTGCGGTATCCGGCACCTTCGTGCCTGCCATGGCGGGCGAAGCCCTCAAGAACCGTCTGGCCCGCGCTGTGGATGCCCCCAGTTTCTCCGTGGTCGAAAGGGACCTGATGGAAACGAAGACAATGGTTAACGCAGCCTTTGCGGATCTGATAGAACGCGCCGCCGGCTGAGGCCGGGGCGGGGGGTCGGCGGATTGCCACCCCCGCACGCTGTTAGGCATAAACCGCGCGCTTTCTTGCGGTGGTACGGCCGCAGGTCTATCCCTGACACTGGAAAACTCGGGTAATGCCGCCATGCCGCACGGCCTGGCCGGATCTGGTTAATGTCGCATGGAGCGTTTCGACGCCATCATCATAGGGGCCGGGCACAACGGTCTGACAGCGGCGGCCTACCTCGCGCGCGCCGGTCTGCGCGTTGTTGTTCTTGAAAAGAACCCCTATCTCGGCGGCGCCGCCAGCAGCCGCGAGATCGAGCCGGGCTTCATCTATTCGAGCTGCTCCTATGCCCTGAGCCTGCTTCGCCCGGAGATCATCCGCGACCTCGACCTCGCGCGCCACGGCCTCGTGACCATTCCTTTCGGCGGGTCACTGACCTTCCTGCCGGATGGCCGCCATCTCGCATCCTCGTCGCACGCGCACATCATGCACCGGGAGATTGCCCGCTATTCGCCGCGTGACGCCGACGCCTATCCGCGCTTTGCGCGCGATATGAAGGAACAGGCGGATTTGATCCGCCCCCTGATGATGCAGCCGCCGCCGGACCCCGCAAGTCTCAGCCTCACGCGGCTGGGTGAAGGGACGTCCCACCTCCGTCGGTTCGCCGGCACGTCATCTGCTGCCTTGGCGGATACCGTGCGGTTCTGGACCCTGTCGGCGAAGGACCTGCTGGATCGCTATTTCGAATCCGACGTTGTGAAAGCACATCTCGCGGCATCGGCGGTGATCGGGACCGGACTTGGGCCAATGTCCCCCGGCAGCGCCTACATCATGCTGCACCACCGGGCCGGCGGTATCGACGGCGCCCGTGGTGCCTGGGGCTATGTGCGGGGCGGCATGGGAAGCGTGTCCCGCGCCCTGGCCGCCTGTGTCATTGAGGAAGGGGGCGACATCCGTCTCGAAAGCCCGGTCGACGAGGTCAAGGCCTCCAGCGGCAAGACAACCGGCGTTGTGCTGGCTGATGGCAGCGAGATCAGTGCAGGCATCGTCCTGTCCGGCCTGGAGTTGAAGCAGTCCATCCTGTCGCTGCTCGACTGGAAGGTGCTGCCCCAGGGCTTCACCGAACGCGTTGCACGGTTCAAGACACGCGGCTCTTCCGCCAAGCTCAATATCGCGCTCAATGGCCTGCCGGAATTTGCCGGGATCGAAAGCGATTGCACAGCCCTTGAAGGCGACATCCGGCTGTGCGGCACCATCGCCGACATGGAACGCGCCTATGACGACTGGAAAGAGCGGGTCATGCCGCGCGATCCCTATATCGAGATGGTGTTGCCGTCGCGGCTCGATCCCACGCTGGCCCCTCCAGGCAAGCATGTGGCTTCCGTCTTCGTCCAGTACGTGCCCGACGGCCTGATCGACGGCAGTTGGACTGACGCCAAACGCGCGCAGCTTCAGGAAGTCGTCCTCGACAAGATCGAGCGCCATGCACCCGGATTCCGGAAGCTGGTGCGCCATGTGGAAACGCGTACGCCGGCTGATCTTGAAGCCGAGATCGGCATGACCCAAGGCAATATTTTCCACGGTGAGCTGACGCTGGACCAGCTTCTCTTCAACCGTCCGCTCCCGGAGCTGTCGCGCTACCGGACGCCTGTCCGGGGCTACTATCTGTGTGGGTCGAGCATGCATCCCGGCGGCGGCGTGATGGGTGCGCCGGGCGCCGTTGCAGCCGCCCAAGTGCTGCGTGACGCGGGTGTACGGCCGCGGAGGCGCGCATGACCGGCGTCATCAATGACACAAATCCGGTGGACGTTGCCGTCATCGGCGGTGGCATCAATGGGCTCGTGGCAGCAGCACTGCTTGCCCGCACCGGACGGAGTGTCGTGCTGCTGGAGGCGGCAACACAGACAGGCGGCATGGCACCAACCGCAGCCCAGCTCGCCTGCGGCCTGCCCACGAGCCTCATCAGGCGCCTGAAGCTTAAGAAGCATGGCCTGTCCCTGCTGGGCAGCCATGTCGGCCGCGTGGCGCTTGACCCCGATGGCCGCCACATCCCGCTCGGCGGCAAGGGAAGGGCCGCCCGCCGGGCAACGCGTGAGGCCATCTTCCACTGGTCGAGCCGTGACGCAGAGGCGTGGGACAGTATAACGGCAAGCCTCGACAGGCTGCGTGGCGCGCTCATGCCATGGGTCGTTGGCGACGCGCCCCATCTTCATGACCTCGATCGCCGCCAGCGCGTCGCCTGGGCCCTGCAGCTGTTCCGTCTGCGCCGGCAAGGGCGCGCAGCACTTCAGGAGGTGCTGCAGCTGCTACCATCCAATGTAGCGGATTTTCTGGATGATCGCCTTGAGACGGACATCCTCAAGGGAGCACTGGCACTTGAGGCAACGCGTAGCTCACGGCACGGGCCGCGCGCCCCGGGCAGCATGCTGCACTGGCAGTGGGAACGCGCTCTGGAGCAGGCAGGCAGTGCCGGCACTGTCCAGGTGGCGGGGGGTGCAAAAGGTCTCATCGCCGCCCTGCGTGATGCCGCCATGGCAGCCGGTGCGGACATCCGGTGCTCCGCGCCGGTGACGCAGCTTCTTATCGAAGATCAGACGGTCTTGGGTGTCGTGCTGGAGCACGGCGAAGAGATACGCGCCCGCTGCGTCGTCTCAGCGATTGATCCGCGATCAACCTATCTTGACCTTGTCGGCGCGCGCCACCTCGATGCAGGTCTGGTCAACAACCTGCGGCACCAGCGCCCCGGCGGTGCCCTGGGCCGGATCACGCTTACGCTTGGACGGCGTCCGACCATCGCGCGGCTGACGGATGAAATGTGGGCGCGTCGCCTGATGCTGGCACCCTCAGTGCCCGAGGTGGAGCGCGCATCGAACGCCGCCAAATATGATGACCTGCCGGACCATCCGGTCGCGGAAATCACCGTGCCCTCCGTCCTTGACCGCAATGGGCTGGCCGATGGCCGGGAGCTTCTGACAGCGCTCGTTCCCTTCCTGCCCCAGCACCCGAGGCAGGGCTGGAGCAAGGCCCGCGACCTGCTGGCAGCCCGCGTTGTGAAACAGCTGAGCGCCTATGCGCCCGACCTGCCGGATCTGATTGAGGAGATTTCGATCCTGACGCCTGAAGACATGGACCCGGCAGGCGTCGGGCTGTCATCATGGCATCACCTCGATCTTGCAGCGGACCAGCTCATGGGCTTCCGCCCTGTCGCAGAACTGGGCGGGCATGATCGTCCCATCAAGGGGCTCATCCTGGCGGGTGCCGGCAGCCATCCCGGTGGTGGGCTCAATGGGCGCGCTGCCATGCGCGCCGTTCGTGACGTGCTGGCAGGGGCAGGGGGGAGCGGTCATGAGCGTAGTTGATGCCGACATTGCCGTCCGGCCGACACCTTTCCATCACCGCATGGCGGAGCTGTCCCGTACCAATGAATGGACGCAGCAGCTTGGTTGGACACTGGCTACTGGTTTCGACACGCCGGAGACCGAGCATGCCGCCCTGCGCAACCGGTGCATCTTTGCTGACCGAACCGCATTGGCGACATACGAAGTAACCGGTCCTCAAGCCCGCGCCTATCTTGATCGCCTCGCCGGCGGCATCGGCGGACATGTGAAAGTCGGCTCAAGCCGCCGGGTCGTGCTTTGCGACGATGACGGGCATCTGATCGCTGACGGCACCGTCATGCAGGTGGATGATCACAGGTCATGGCTGGTCCTGCCCGCCCGCGTATCTGACTGGCTGGAGATATCGCGCCACGGCTTCGACTGCACCATCGACGATATGTCCGAGCGCATTGCGACCCTGGCGGTTGAAGGCCCCAGCGCCTGTGCCGCCCTGCTGTCAGCAGGTTTCGGCGGGCTGCAAGCCCTGCGTCCGGGCGGCGTGCGCGACATGAAGCTTGGCAGCACGCATTGCGTCGTTACCCGTCGCTCACCGCTTGGCGGGCTGGGCTATGAGCTGCGTCTCCCCGTGGAGAACGCACTGCCGCTCCTTGATCGCTTCCGGCGCGAAGCGGCGTACTTCGCACCCGTCCCCATCGGGACCAGCGTGCAGGCCCTGGCCCAGCTCGAGGCGGGTTTCCCGCGCGCCGGCATCGACTACGTACCGGCCCTGACAGCAGACCGGGCAGACCGGCGGACACCGCTGGAGCTTGGCTTCGGGCGGCTCGTTCGTCTGGACGCGGATGCTTTCACCGGCAGAAAAGCGCTCGAACGTCAGAAACGGCATGGCGCCGGACATGCCCTTGTCGGCCTCGAAGTCACGGGCACGGACATTCCTGATGGTGCTGCGGTGTTTGACGGCGATGCACCGGCAGGCCGGGTCACCAGCATGGCCTGGTCTCCTGCCTGCAAGCGGGTGATCGCGCTGGCCGATGTGTCATCGGAGGTATTGGGGTCTGCCCGTGCCCTCAATATGCGGGGCGCGGATGGCCGCCGCATCGCCGCCACAATTGTGCCCCGCCCCTTCTATGTCTGCGCCAATGCACGGCGCACCCCGCCCGAGGCGCAGTAGGTTTTCATCAGAATACCGCGAAAAATCGCGCAGCTTCCATCCGGCCATTTTTCCTGACGCGACAGCGACGGAAGTCACCACACAGCTGCGTTTGACCTGATGAACACCACAGGCTGGTGTCGCAGGCAGCCACCGGAATTCCGCTCCACCCCCTGGGAGCCCCGGTCGGTCGGCATCCCTCAAATGCTTTGTCTGCGGCCCTGCCGCCCGGCGCGGCGCCCCGGCGTCCGCCTCCCGCCTCCCCATAAGCGGGGTGGGCCGCATGGCACAGCGCCGCGCCGGAAAGTGTTCAGGGCATGTGGGGCAACACACGCTCAGTCAAAAGGAAACGAGTGATGAAGAAGACACTGACGATTTCGACCGTGGTTCTGGCTCTCGGCGCAGGCGCCGCGGGCATTGCCCTGGCCGGCCCCGGCGGCAAGGGCTTCGACCGGCTGGACGTTGACAGCAATGGCGTGGTGACGATGGAAGAGGCCAAGGCGGCCGGCGCCAAGCACTTTGCCAAGCTCGACAAGGACAAGTCGGGTGGTCTCACCGCCGACGAGATCGGCCGTGGCCATGGCAAGATGGGCGGCAAGAAGGGCGGCAAGTATCACGGCAAGGACGCCCCGAGTGAGGCCGACCGTGAGGCCCGCATCGAAGCCCGCTTCGAGCGGCTCGACCTCGACAAGAGCGGTGCTGTGACCCTCGAGGAGATGAAGCAGGCCGCCGCGGAGCGCAGCGAAAAGCGCGAAGCCCGGAAGGCTGAACGCTTTGCCATGATGGACACCGACAAGGACGGCACCATCAGCGAGGCGGAATTCGTGGAAGGCCGTGTCGCCATGATGTTCGGCAAAGCCGATGCCGACGGCAACGGTGAAGTGACCCGCGACGAGATGCAGGCGGCCCGTGAGGCCATGCGTGCGGACCGTCACGGCAAGTCCGAGTAACACGACGGTGGCGCGGGCAGGTGACATGAGTGCGCCTGCCCGCGCCGGTTCGCCCGCTATTGGCCCCGCCGGGCTACGCAATATGGCGGGAGAAGCGGGTTGGACCGGCGCGCGGTCCGGCTTAGCCTTGCGGATCGTTCATCCGCCCAGGACCGGAAGCCCGGACGGGACCGGTCACAAATCGGGGGACCGTGCCAGAGTGATACCGGCACGCAGTAAGACATCGTCGCCTGGCGACACTGCCGCGGCTGACGCTGCTTTCGCCGCCCGGATCGCATCCGGCGAGCAGGCGGCCATGCGCGAAGCGGTGGAAGAGTTCCTGCCCCAGGTTTTCGCCACGGCAAAGCGCATGTTGCGTAATGAGGCGGATGCGGAAGAAGTGGCGCAAGAAACGTTCCTGCGTATCTGGAACAGCGTCGGCACCTGGACACCCAAAGGCGCGCGCTTGCGAACGTGGGTCGTGCGTATTGCGATCAATCTCTGTTACGACCGGATGCGCCGCAAGAGCTACGGCAAGTCCGACCCGCTGGAGGCAGCCCCGGAGATGGCGGACGACGCGCCTGATGCGGTGGCCAGGCTGGCCGCCCGGGACCAGAGCAGCCTGGTGGAGCAGGCGATGAACGGGTTGCCGGAGCGCCAGCGTCTCGCCTTGCAGCTTGTCCATTTCGATGAGATGAGCAATGGCGAGGCAGCCGAGACGATGGAAGTGAGCGTGGACGCTCTTGAATCGCTGCTGGCGCGCGGGCGCCGCGGCCTTAAAGCGGCCCTGATGGGCCACAAGGACGAGTTGTTGGGAGAAGAGGCATGACACCCGACAGAGTGATGGCACTGCTGGACGCCTATGGTGCGGACCCCGCGCGTTGGCCTGACGCTGAGCGCGACGCGGCGATGGCGATGATCAACGCCGACCCGGCACTCGCCGCCCGGCGCGATGAGGCCGCCGCGCTGGACGGGCTGCTGATGCAGGCGGAAACGCCGCAGCCGTCCGCCGACCTAGCCCGCCGCATTCTGGAAAGCGCGGCATGTCATGGCGAAGCGATATCGGCACCTGCGCCACAGCATGGGGACAGGCGGGGCTATCTCGACTGGCTAAGGCAGGCCAGTCAGCAACTCTGGCAGCAGCTTTGGCCGCAGGGTTCGGCATGGCAGCCGGCGCTCGGCCTGGCCGCGTCGCTGGCCGTCGGCATCTGGGTCGGCACGACGGGCGCCGTTCCGGTCACCGGCATCACCGGCACGGAGTACGAGACCGCGAGCCTCGCCACCGACGATGCATCGCTGTCCATCTTCTATGACACCGGCTCGACCTATGAGGAGTGGGCGCAATGACGGATCAGGCACCGGTCAGCAAGCCCCGCCGCTGGGTGAACATCGCCCTGTTCGTGTCGCTGGCCGCCAATCTCTTTTTTGCCGGTCTGCTGATCGGCGGCCCGATGCTGCGCGATCATCCGGTTCGCGACCGGGGTGTGGCGGTGGACATGCTGCCCAATCCGCACATGTTCATCCGTATCCTCGGCAAGGAGGAGGGCCGCCGCGTGCTGCGGGAGCTGCGCGCGGAAGTGCCCGACCTGCGTGAGAAATTCCGCACCATGCGCCAGCGTCACCGTGATGTCGTGGTAGCGATGGAGGCGGATCCCTACGACCCGCAGGCGCTTGAGCAGGCCTTCAACAATGTGCGCGCGGCCCATACGGACCTCACCACATCCCTGCAGGTTCCCCTGACTCGGATCCTGGCAGAGCTGACGCCCGACCAGCGGCAGCGTTTCAGCGAAGCATTCCGCAATCTGCGCGGCCCCGGAAGTCCGCGGAACAGGCCGGACGGGGAGGGGCATCCAGGCGGGCCACGGAGTGAAGGGCCCAACGCCGGGCCGCGATAGGAAGACCGGTCAGCACCGGCGGCGATCAAAGCAGCCTATGCTGTCGCGGACTTGGCAGCCGGCTGGCGTGCTGTCAGGGGCAGCAACACCGTCACGCTGGTGCCTTCGCCCGGGGTGCTGGAAATCTCCAGCGTGCCGCCATGCAGTTCGACGATGGAGCGCGACAGCGCAAGGCCGAGCCCTGTGCCCTCATGGGCCTTGAGGTAGTTCGTATCCACCTGTTCGAAGGGGCGGCCAAGCTTGGCAAGGTCCGCAGCATCGATGCCGATGCCGGTGTCAGTCACACGAATGCTGATCCGCTCGTCATCCGCGTCATGCGCAACATCAACCACAACCTCGCCGCCACTCGGCGTGAACTTGACGCCGTTTGACAGGAGGTTGAGCAGGACCTGCTTCACGCCCCGCTTGTCGGCCACAATCGCGGGCACATCCGCGGGCTTCGCGACAAGCGCCACCTGGCTGTTCTCGGCCCGGCCGGAAACCATGCGCAGGGTCTCGGTCACCGCGTCATTGATATCGAACTCCGACAGGTCCAGTGACATCTTGCCGGCTTCGATCTTCGACATGTCCAGAATGTCGTTGATCACCGCCAGGAGATGCTGGCCGCTGGCATTGATGTCCGAGGCATAATCCTTGTACTTCGCAGCCCCCAGCGGACCGAAGAGCTGGTTCTGCATGATTTCCGAGAACCCGATAATGGCGTTGAGCGGCGTCCGCAGCTCATGGCTCATATTGGCCAGGAACTCTGATTTGGCGCGGCTGGCCCCCTCGGCGCGGGTCTTGGCGGCTGCATACTTTTCAGCCAGCTGCACGAGTTGCGTGGCTTGCGTCTGAAGTTTCTGGCGGGAGCTTTCAAGGTCAGTCACCGTGTCCGCGAGGACTTCGCCCCGCCGCATCAACTCGGACTCCTGGTGCTTGAGTGCCGTAATGTCCGTGCCGATCGAAACGATACTGCCATCGCGCATGCGCCGTTCGCTGAGGTGGAGCCAACGGCCGCCCGGCAGCTTCACTTCGCGCTTGTCGGAGCCATCCGCGCCGATCCTTCCGGGCAGCAGCAGCTCACCTTCCGCCGTACGCAGGTCGAGGTCACGCGCTGTCGGATTGGCAGGCAGGGTTTCAGGCTTGATGCGGTGGAAGGCCCGGAACTTGTCATTGGCCATGATCAGGTGGCCCTGATTGTCCCAGAGGGCAAA
Organism: Pyruvatibacter mobilis; assembly: GCF_012848855.1. Classification (NCBI taxonomy): domain Bacteria; kingdom Pseudomonadati; phylum Pseudomonadota; class Alphaproteobacteria; order Hyphomicrobiales; family Parvibaculaceae; genus Pyruvatibacter; species Pyruvatibacter mobilis. Next base: position 1,889,311 of record NZ_CP051630.1, on the reverse strand, counting down.
GGCCTCGGAACTGCTTTCGACCGCGTCCCGCAGGCGCAGATTGGCCATGCGCTCGCGCGCTTCGGCCTGCTTCTGCTCGGTAATGTCGATGGCGATGCCCACAAGGCGCTGCGTGCTGGCCGTCAGGCCGCGCCAGATCTGCCCCTTGGCCCGGACCCAGATCCAGTCACCGCTGGAATGGCGCAGCCGGAAGGTCGTGTCATAGCCCAGCGTGCCCCGGCGGACGCTGTCTTCCACTTCCTGGAGGATGTGCCGGTCATCCGGGTGCACATAGGCCATTACCTGCTCGGAGCTAAGGCGCGCCGCCCTCGGCCGCTCTCCCAGCAGCGCAAACATGGGCGCGGACCAGTAGAGCCGCCCGGCACCCAGATCCCAATCCCAGATGCCGCAACGGGCCCCGGCAAAGGCCAGTTCGAAACGCTGCTCGCTGTCCTTTAGCGCGATGTCGGCAGCCGTCTTGCGTTCGATCTGGCGGACAAGCCCGCCGCCCAGCACGCAGATGAAAAAGGACGCCCCTGCCATCAGCACGAGATGGAAGGGCAGTGTTGTGTACCAGTCTGCAAGTGCCGACCGCACAGGCAGGGAGACAGCAACCTGCCGCGTGCTGCCGGCGATGACAGAGCGTGCCTCAATGGCACCGTTATCTGTCACCGGCGGCACCGTGCCCGCCCGCTCCAGCGTCACGCGCATGCCGGGCCTGAGATCAAGCGCGGCCACACGGGCGGCGAACGCCTCACGCCCGATGGTGGCAAGAGCTGTGTCTCCGGCGAGGGCACGTGCCATAGCGGCCACGTGGCTCTGAGCCTGGGTCAGGCCGGCGCGGTAGTCTGTCCGCAGCTGCCAGGCGGCAATGCCGTTAAACGCAATGAGAACGAGGGCACAGAAGACCAGCGCCCAGATGCGTGCGCGCGTCTCGTCGCTTGCTGCGGGGCGCGCTATCCGCCCGGTCTTGTGGGGAGAGGCAAAGAGGGTGGACAGCGTTGCGCGCAGGCGTTGGGCCAGTGATGTGTGGTCTCTGTCCGGAGTGGCGGCCGGCCCGCCGACCAGGGGGCCGGTGGCTGAGAATGGTCCGGTGTAGCGCGCGTCGCTCATCGCAGTCAGCTCCCTTCGCCCCAGGGAGCTGCATGCCATGCCAGCCCCTGTTCAGGCCGGAATTGGCCTGGTCCCTCATGCGAATCGCTCATGATGATTCGCATATGGAGTCCGGCTGTCCACAAGGGGGCAGGGGGTCGCGTTAACTTTTCATTAAGGAGCTGAAAACTGTTGCCCTAGGGACTCACGATTCGCGAACCGCGAAAATCCGGTCCCGGATTTTGCGCGTCGCGACTCGCGATCAGCCATCACGCAATCATGCGCGTGGCGATCTCATAGGTGTCTTCAGACAGTTTTCCCGCCGAAAGCAAATCACTAACGGCCTGGCGGGCAGCGTCGCGGCGCGGTGCGTCATAGACCCGCCACGTCTTGAGCGTCCCAAGAAGACGGGCGGCCACCTGCGGGTTGATCGGGTCGAGCTCACGAACGAAGGCCGTGAGGAAGCGGTATCCCGATCCATCAGCCGCATGGAAGCGCACCGGGTTGGCCCCTGCGAAGACGCCCACCAGCGCCCGCACCGTGTTGGGGCGCGTGAGTGAGAAGTCCTTGTGCTTTGCCAGCTCCATCGCCCGCGCAAGCGTGTCTTCGCGCGACGACATGGCTTGGAGGGAGAACCATTTGTCGAGCAGCAGCGGGTCGCCGCTGGCGCGCTCATAGAAACTGTCAAAGGCCGCCTGACGCTCGTCCCGTGCCATATGGGTCAGCGTGGCAAGCGCAGCCTCGGTATCGGTCATGTTGTTGGCCGACGCAAATTGAGTAGCGGCAAGGCGGGCGGCGTTTTCATTGCCAAGGCCCGCATAGACCCGCAGACAGGCATTCTTGAGTGCCCGCCGGCCGGCCTGGTCGGCATCCGGGCTATAGGCCGCGTTGGACTGAAGCTGCGCATAGCGGTCGAGCAGCAGGTCACCGAGCTGATCCGCCACGGCCTTGTGCAGGTGACTGCGCGCCGCATGAACCGCGTCCGCGTCCACATCCTGGCCGATATGCTGCGCAAGCTCCGCTTCGCCGGGCAGATCCAGCATCATGGCAGCAAAGGCAGGCTCAAGACTGTCATCCGTCAGCACGTTGCGCAGCGCGTCCGCGTAGCGCGTGCCGCGCCGCGGTTTCTCGCCGGCGGCGATGGCGCGGGTGACGGCGACAAGTAGTTCGCGCGCATAGGTCTGGCCGGCTTCCCAACGGGCGCAAGGGTCGCTGTCATGCGCCATGCGGAACAGCCAGTCCTTTTCCCCGCCATTGGTGGTGAGTTTCACCGGCGCGGAAAAACCGCGCAGCAGTGACAGCACGGGCGGAGAGGGCACTTTCTCGAAGGTGAATACCTGCTCGTGCTGTGTAAGCTCCAGGGTGCGCTCGGTGGCGCCATCCTCGGAGGTTTCGCCGGCCAGATAGAGGCCAAGGTCTTCACCATCCGTGCCGATGAGCCCCATGGTCAGCGGGATGTGCAGCGGTGCTTTCTGCGACTGCCCCGGCGTAGGCGCGGTGGATTGCGCAACCGTCAGCTCATAGGTCTCGTCCAGCGGCGAATAGCGGCCGGACACCACGAGATCCGGCGTGCCGGCCTGATCATACCAGCGCTTGAACTGTGACAGGTCCCGGCCCGAGGCTTCCGCCATGGCATCGAGGAAGTCTTCCACCGTCGCGGCCCGGCCGTCATTGCGGCTGAAATAGATGTCCATCCCGGCACAGAAGGCATCCTCACCGACAATGGCCTTCAGCATGCGGACGACTTCCGCACCCTTCTCGTAAACAGTGGCCGTATAGAAGTTGTTGATCTCGATATAGCTTGTCGGGCGCACCGGATGGGCCAGCGGGCCCGCATCTTCCGGGAACTGGTGCGCGCGCAGCGTTTTCACATCGGCAATGCGCTTCACCGGGCGCGAGCGCATGTCGGACGTGAATTCCTGGTCACGGAAGACCGTCAGGCCCTCCTTCAGGCACAGCTGGAACCAGTCGCGGCAGGTTACGCGATTGCCGCTCCAATTGTGGAAATACTCATGCGCGATGATGGCTTCCACATTGGCGAAATCCACATCGGTCGCGGTGTCGGGGCGAACCAGAATGTACTTGTCGTTGAAGACGTTGAGACCCTTGTTCTCCATCGCCCCCATGTTGAAATCCGACACGGCAACGATATTGAAGACATCGAGGTCATACTCGCGGCCGAACGCGTCCTCATCCCACTTCATGGATCGCTTGAGCGCGTCCATGGCGTAGGCGGTGCGGTCTTCCTTGCCGTGCTCCACATAGATACCCAGCGCCACCTCGCGGCCGGACCGGGTGGTGAAGCTGTCGGACACATGAGCAAGGTCGCCCGCCACCATGGCAAAGAGATAGGACGGCTTGGGATGCGGGTCATGCCAGACGGCAAAATGACGGCCGCCCTCAAGCGTGCCGCTCTCCACGCAATTGCCATTGGCCAGCAGCACCGGGCAGGCTGCCGCGTCGCCTTCCAGGCGAACGGTATAGACCGCCAGAACGTCCGGGCGATCGGGGAAATAGGTTATGCGGCGAAACCCTTCCGCCTCGCATTGGGTGCAGTAGACACCATTGGACTGGTAGAGGCCGGTGAGCGAGGTGTTGGCCTGCGGGTCGCATTCCGTCTCGATGACGATTTCATGCGTGCCCTCTGTGAGGTGCGGCAGCACTAGGCTGCTGTCTGTCAAATCATAGGCGCCAGCATCAAGTTTGGCGCCGTCCACGCTGACCAACAGGAGGGTCATCCGCTCGCCATCCAGCGTAAGCGGTGTGCCCGCGGCGGCATCGGGATTGGGCAAGACCCGCATCGTGGCCCGCACGCGGGTGCGGGAGGGGGCGAGGGCCACGTCCAGATGCACACTTTCCACCAGCCAGGCCGGCGGGGTGTAATCCTCAAGCCGGATCGGCTGCGGGGCGGGCGGCGTTGCGGGCGAAGTGCCCTCGGACATGGCGCTCAAAACGGCTCCTGCGGACTACAGGTTCAGGACAACTGGGACGCGTAATATAAGGGCACAGGAGCAGGAAAAAAGCCCCGTGCAGAGGGAGGGGCTATGCGCCGCTGTCTTCCTCGGGCGTCTGCTCGATGGCGCGGACCGTCTGCTTGGCGTCCTGCACGAGGCTCATCAGCTCGTTGGAAAAATTCTCCGGCTGATCCTCGGCATAATGAACCAGCTCGCGCGTCAGCCGGTAGAGACGTACGGCACCCGAAATGAGGCGCGCCTGGAACTCGATACGCTCCGGATACAGATCATATTCCGCGCCCGGCACGCGCCAGCCGCCCCAGTCATTCTCGCCGGTGACGACGATGGGGTAGGTGCCGGGATGGGGGTGATGCCCGCATTCTTCCGGCTGCTGCCACTTGTTGCGCCCGCGCATGATGCGCCAGTTCTCGCCGTCATAGCCTGCCACGCGCGTGGAGCTTGCTTCACTGGCCAGTTCGTCGGCGCCGAATTCACGGCCGAGGCCCACATCGTAGGAGATGCGGATCGGCTCCTCGACATCCTTCGCCCATTGCGGCAGCACGCGCTCCACCTGCGCCCACGTGCCCACGGGTTTGACGAAAACCCGCTGGTTCTTATGGAACTGTGCCTTGGCCATGAAACTGCTCCGCGGTTACTCGCATGGATATACCTGCGAAGAGTTTGCACCTGTTGCGGTTAAGGCCGGTTTAAGCGGGGCCTGGCCCTGTACCATCAGTGGCCAGGAAACGGCATTACTGCTTCGGTTTCAGGACAGGCACGTTGTTTCTGACAAAGGAAACCGCCCTGGAAACCCCGCTGCGGGCATCCGCCATCAGCGTGTAGGCAACCGGCACAACCACAAGTGTGAGAGCGGTTGAGGAAGCAAGGCCGCCGATCACAAGAAAGCCCATGCCGTTGCGAAACTCCGCACCCTGACTGACGGACATCGCTACCGGGATCATGCCGCAGATCGTCGACAGCGCCGTCATCAGCACCGGGCGCAACCTCACCGGCCCCGCCTCGCGGATGGCCTCGCGTGCCGTCCGGCCGCTCTCGTGGGCCTGGTTCGCATAGTCCACCAGCAGGATACCGTTCTTCATGACAAGCCCCATAAGGGCCAGCAGGCCGATCTGGGTGAACATGGTCATGGTCTCACCGGCGAAGAACATGGCAATGAAGGCTCCGACGAAGGAGAGCGGCGCCGTCAGCATGATGATCATCGGTTGGGTGAAGCTGTTGAACTGGCTCGCCAGGATCATGTAGAGCGCGACAAGAGCCAGCATGAACGCAAAGCCGATAGCCTGGCCGGTTTCCTTCATGCGTTTCGCGCGGCCCTCGGCGGAGACCGCATAGCCTTGCGGAATGCCTGCCTCGGCAATAATCCGCTCGAACTCGGCCGTGGCATCGCCCATGGCAACGCCCGGGCCGGTATTGGCAAAGATGGAAATCTTGCGCGACCGGTTGGCTCTGTCGATCTGTGCCGGGCCGGCTGCCACATTGAACGCCGCGAGATTGGCAAGGTCGATCAGCTCCTGGTCAGATGCGCGCACCTGGATGAGCTCAAGCTGGTGCAGCTCGTGACGCTGGTTTTCCTCCAGCCGAACGCGGACGTCATAGCGCTGGCCGTATTCTTCAAAGGTGGCGACATCCACACCGCCGACCAGCGCACGCACCGTGTCGGCCAGCGAGCGAACGGGAACGGAGAGGTCGGCCGCGCGCATCCGGTCAATGATGACCTGTACCTCCGGCTTGCCTTCCTCGAACGAGGTTTTCACGTCACGGAAAATCCCTGCTTCCCGCATCCGGACCGCGATCATGTCCGTCCGCTCACGGAGCACCCGAAGATCCGGGCCGGAGATCGCATACTCAAGCTCGAAATTGGTGAAGCCGCCGCCTGAAATCCACGGCACGTCCGACAGGGAGATGTGGGTGGCTTCGGGGGCCGCCCGCTGCATGGCCATGCGCGTGGCATCCATGACGGGGATGAAGCCCACGTCGCGGTCTGCCTTGGGTGTCAGCGCGATATAGAAGGACGCCTGGTTGACCCGCTCGCGGCTGTCGCCGCCGACGGTGAAGAACACGGACTTTACGTGGTCGACCTTGGCCATGGCGGCGGCAGCCCGGCTTGCCACCTCGCGCGTCTGTTCCACGCCCGCCCCATAAGCAAGTTCGATCTGACCAAGAAACTCGGACCGGTCCGCCCGTGTGTCGAATGCTGAGGGGATGAAACCCGCGACGAAGACACCCAGCACCATGGCACCGGCGGCCAGCAGCACCACGATCCAGCGGCGCTCCAGCGCCACGTCGAGCAGGCGGCCATAGGCAATCTCGAGCTGCGTATAGGCATCATCGAAGAAGCGGCCCACGCGGCCAAGCTTGGACCCGTCTGACCGTTCCAGGAAGCGGGCGCACAGCATCGGCGTGAGGGTCAGCGAACAGGTGAGTGAGACGATGACCGAGAAAACGATGGCAAGGCCGTACTGGAAGAAGAAGCGTCCGACGATGCCGTCCATGAAGGCGATAGGCACAAAGACGGCGGCGATCGACAGGGTGCCGGACAGCACCGCAAGGCCGACCTTGCCGACGCCGAGGGAGGCCGCTTTCATCGGCGGGTGCCCCTCTTCAAGCTGGCGGTGGATGCTCTCGAGGATCACGATGGCATCATCCACCAGCAGGCCAACGGCCACCGACAGCGCCATAAGCGTCATCAGGTTGAGGGTGAACCCCATGACGTAGAAGGCGAAGAAAGTCGCAACGAGTGCGGTGGGCATGGCGATGGCGACGATGGCCGTGGCGCGCACCGACAGCAGAAAGGCAAGGGTGATCAGCACCACCAGAATGACGCCGAGGGTAATGTCGCCAAACACGTCGTTGACCGATTCCTCGATGAACATCGACGTATCGCGGGCAGCGATGAGCTTCATGCCTTCCGGCGCAGTCTGACGGATCTCCGCAAGCTCGGCGCGGATCTGCTGGGCAACCTCGACCGTGTTGCGGCCTGACTGCCGGCGGATTTCCAGGCTGACGCCGGGCTGGCCGTCAAGCTCCGCATAGGAGCGCAGGTCTTCCATACCGTCTTCAACCCGCGCCACATCCTGCACGCGCGTGGGGCCCGTTTCGCGATAGGCCACGACGATCTGCCCGAACTCGGCAACGTCCTTCACTTCGCCCTTGGTCTTCACGGAAAACTCGGAGCGCAGCCCGGCAGTGTCGAGCCGGCCGCCGGGAATTTCCGCGTGCTCACGCCGCACCGCGTCGATCACATCCTGGGCCGTCACGCCATAGGCGCGTAAGCGCACGGCATCGAGCCAGATGCGCACCTCCCGGTCGCGCCCGCCGACAAGCCGAATGGACCCGACCCCCGGCACGCGTTGCAGGCGTTCTTTCACAACACGGTCCGCATAGCGGGTGATCTCCCGGACGGGCATGTCGCCGGAGATCATCACCGACATGATGGGCTGGGCGTCCGGGTCGACCTTCTGGACGATGGGCTGCTCTGCATCTCGCGGAATGTCGCTGATGGCGAGCGCGACCTTGTCGCGCACATCCTGCGCTTTCACATCCACATTCTCGTCGAGCCCGAATTCGATGTTCACCGCGCTGTGACCTTCGGAGCTGATCGAGTTGAGGCTTTCAATGCCCGAGATGGTGTTGACCTGTTCCTCGATGGCATCGGTGACTTCAGTTTCGATCGTCTCCGGCGCGGCCCCTTCGAGGAGCGTCGTGATCGACACATAGGGAAACTCGACCCGCGGAAACAGATCGACGCCGATGCGGCCCAGCGAGATCCAGCCCAGCACCACAAAGGCGCCGACGAGCATCACCGCAAAGACGGGCCGCCTGATGGAGACATCCGAAATCCACATGCTTCAGTTCCTTGATGGCTGGCCTGCGAGCTGGCCGCATCGCGCCGTCAGGCGTGCGGGCCGTCCTTGTCGGTGGTGTCTGTGTCCGGCATCTCCCTGATGACCACCGGGTCACCCTCGACAAGCAGGCGAAGGCCAGGGCCGGAGAGTACCCTCTCACCCTTGGTGAGGCCGTCGAGGATGACCAGGTGTTCCGCATCAAGCTGGGCCGTGCGCACGGACCTGCGGGTGGCAACACCGTCCAGTTCCACGAACACATATTGCTGGTCTTCATAACCAAGCACTGTGCCGCGGGGCAGGGAGAGGACGGTGGCTGCAGGGGGGTAGATCAGCGCCCGGGCGAAGGAGCCCGGCTTGATGCGGTAGTCGTCATTGGCCAGGCCAATGCGCACCTCAATGGTGCGTTTCACGGGATCGATGTAGTCGTTGATGCGATGGATCTCGCTTTCGAACTCATCATTGAGGCCATCGACAATGACCTTGGCCCGCGTGCCCACCTGGAACTTGGACAGGTGGACCTCCGGGACATCGACGATGGCAGCGACAATGTGGATCTCCATGATCTGCACAACGCCGCCGCCGCCATCGCCGCCAAAGCCACCACCACGGGTGGCCATGAACTTGCCTTCATGCACATTGCGTGCGGTGATCACGCCGTCATAGGGCGCGGTCACAACAGCGTCTTCGAGCGCCTGCGCGGCCTGGCCGAGCTTGGCCTGGGCAATGCCAAGGCGGGCCTGGGCGGTCTCGTGGCCTGCGCGGGATTTGTCGAGTGCACCGGCAGACGCGTTGCCACGCTTGTGCAGCTTCGAGATGCGGTTGAATTCACGGGAGGCTTCAGTAGCCGTTGCCTTGGCGAGGCGCACTTCGTTTTCGAGTTCCTGGACGCGCAGCTTCAGCTCCGTGTCGCGAGTCCGGAACAGCTCATCACCTGCGGACACGCGCTGGCCAACGCGGACAAAAATCTTTTCAACGATTCCATCAACCCGCGGACCAAGATCAGTGCTCTGAAGCGGCGCAATCGTGCCGGTGCCGACAATCGGTTGTTCAATTTTTACTTCGCTGACAACCGCGCTCGCCATGACCACGGGCTCGGGCGCCGCAGCCTGCGCAGACGCTGCGTCATCGGCGTCACCACAGCCGCCCAGAAGTGCCCCCAGCATCATGGCGGACGCACCAATCCCCCTCATTCGACGGCCTGAGAACGCAGACCGGCCAGCAACAGCCATTGCCAATTTCACTCCCTTGGTGGCACTTCTTTGAGGTGCCCGTTTTTTGTATTCACGCATATTATATCCGTGGATACAATACGCCAAGTGAAAGGCCTTTTGATGAGCCCACCCACCCATGTCCCGGCCAGCCATGCCCGGCAGGTCACGACGGATGAAGAGCTGACCCTGCAGGGGGAGTTCGGCTGGGCGGTCTATGATGTGCAGCGCCTGATCGGCCGCATCTTCGACCGGCGCATGCGCGAAATCGGCCTGACCCGCGCCCAGGGCCGCGTTCTCGCCGTGCTGCGGCGGGATGACGGCCAGACCCAGACGGCAATCGCCGACAGGCTGGACATGGAGCGGGCGCCCCTCGGCAAGCTGGTTGATCGGCTGGAAGAAGCCGGTTTCGTCACCCGCTGCATCGACGAGGGCGACCGGCGGGTGAAGCGCGTGTTCCTGACCGACAAGATCAGCCAGGTGGCGCCTCACATGCAGGCGGTGGGCGAGCAGATTTTCGACCTCGCCCTGGCGGGCCTCTCCGAGGATGAACTCGAGCAGACGACGGACCTGCTGCTGCGCATCAAGACCAACCTGATGTCGCACGAAGCCGGTGAACCGGAGAAATAATCCGCCACGGGGCTGCAAAAACACGCAACCTCTTTCAACAGGCAGACCCTACGTCAAAGAGAAAATTAGCCGACAAGCCACCGGCATGGCCTTTCCGCGGCCTTGCCGAGCGCTAGTTTTTGCCTCAGAAAACAGGGGCTAATGGCCTGCAAAGGCACGGTCCCGCGACCGCGCCGAAGGTCGGAAAAGGTTCATTCCCGCATCAAGGCGACACGCGCGTGGCTGTAATCCAGCCCGCACCGCCGGGCGGACCAGGCAGGGTTGAGGAAACGGAAGATGAATTTTGACTTCTCCGATGACCAGAAGCTCCTGAAGGATCAGGCAGCGAAATTTCTGGCCGACAAGTGCAAGCCCGAGGATGTGCGCAAGATCCTCGAAAGCGATGCGCCCTATGACAAGGCGCTGTGGCAGGGCCTCGCCGAGATGGGCTTCTTGGGCACCACCATCGCCGAAGAGTATGGCGGGCTGGGCCTTGGCTATCTCGAACTGTGCGTGATCGCCGAAGAGCTGGGCCGCGCCTGCGCGCCGGTGCCCATGTCTTCCTCGGTCTATCTCGCTGCCGAAGCCCTGCAGCGCGCCGGCACCGAGGAGCAGAAGCAGAAGTGGCTGCCCAAGGTTGTGACCGGCGAAGCCATCGGCTGCTTTGCCTTTGCAGAGGGCGTGCAGGCCCCGACGCCGCGCACCATCAAGACCACCCTGTCCGGCAGCAAGCTTTCCGGCACCAAGCTGCCCGTCGCCGATGGCGATGTGGCGGACTTCGCCGTGGTCGTCGTCAAGACAGGCTCTGGCACTGCAGAAGGTGATGTGTCCCTGGCGCTGGTCGACCTCACTGCAGGCGGCGTGTCGCGCGAGACGGTGACAACGCTGGATCCGACGCGCAGCCACGCCTCCATCACGTTTGATGGTGCCGATGCTGAACTGCTGGGGGCAGAAGGTGAAGGCTGGGCGGTGACCCAGGACATCCTCAACCGCGCTGCCGTGCTCGTCGCCTTCGAGCAGCTGGGCGGCACCCAGGCAGCCATGGAAATGGCCCGCGACTATTCGCTGGAGCGCTACGCCTTCGGCCGCCAGATTGGCTCCTACCAGGCCATCAAGCACAAGCTGGCCGATATGTATGTGAAGCTCGAGCTGGCCCGTGGTCATTGCTACTACGGCGCCTGGGCGCTCTCCACCAATTCACCGGAACTGCCGCTGGCAGCCGCCGGTGCACGTGTGGCGGCCACCGAGGCCTTCCGCTTTGCGGCTCAGGAGAACATCCAGACCCATGGCGGCATCGGCTACACCTGGGAAGCCAACACCCAGTTCTACTACCGCCGCTCCAAACTGCTCGGCCTGACGCTCGGCGCCATCGGCCAGTGGAAGGAACGCATCGTGCGGCAGCTTGAGCAGCGCAACGCCGCGTAGCTGACGGAACCAACGCAAATTCGAGGAAACAGGAGTCCCCAAGATGGATTTCAACGATACCCCAGAAGAAGCCGCCTTCCGTAAGGAGTGCTATGACTGGCTCTCCGCCAACGCCAAGCTGAAGGCTGATGTGAGCGAAAAGCGCTCCGGCGGCAATCTCTCCGTGGACGAGCACGTTGCCCGCGCCAAGGAATGGCAGGCGAAGAAGGCCGAAGCCGGTTTTGCCCAGATCACCTGGCCGAAGGAATGGGGCGGCCGTGGCGGCACGCCGATTCAGTCGGTCATCTATTCGCAGGAAGAAGCCAAGTTCGCCGTGCCCGGCGGCGTCTTCGAGATCGGTCTCGGCATGTGTGTTCCGACCGTGATGACCTATGCCGACGCCGACACCTGCAAGCGTTTCGTGGGCCCGGCCCTGCGCGGCGAGGAAATCTGGTGCCAGCTCTTCTCCGAGCCGGCGGCTGGTTCCGACGTGGCGGGCATCCGAACCAAGGCCGAGAAGGATGGTGACGAATGGGTCATCAACGGCCAGAAGGTGTGGACCTCCGGCGCCCACTTCTCCGATTTCGGCATCATCATCACCCGGACCGACCCGAACGTGCCCAAGCACAAGGGTCTGACCATGTTCTGGATCGACATGAAGGCGCCGGGCGTAGACGTCCGCCCCATCAAGCAGATCTCCGGTGACGCCAACTTCAATGAAGTGTTCTTTACCGATGTGCGCGTGAAGGACAGCCAGCGCCTCGGCGAGGTGGGTGAAGGCTGGAAGTCCGCCATCACCACGCTGATGAATGAACGCCTGGCAGTCGGTGGCGGCGCCGGTGCCGGTGATTACGGCGAGCTCCTCGATCTTGCCCGCAGCACCGAGATGGAAGAAGGCCCCGCCATTGCCAACCCGGTCGTGCGCGAGCGCATTGCCGATTGGTATGTGGAAAGCCAGGGCCTCAAGATGAACCGCTTCCGCACCATTACCGCGCTCTCCAAGGGCACGGCACCGGGGCCGGAAGCCTCCATCGGCAAGATCGTGTCCGCACCGAAGATGCAGGATCTCGCTGCTTTCGCCATGGACCTTGAAGACATGGGCGGCATCATCACCGACCGTGAAATCGCTCCGCTGAATGGCGGTTTCCAGGCCCAATGGCTGGGTGCTGCGGGCTACCGCATCGCCGGCGGTACGGACGAAATCCTTCGCAACATCGTTGCCGAACGCGTGCTCGGCATGCCGCAGGACGTGCGTGTGGACAAGGACGTGGCCTTCAACGATCTGCCCAAGGGCAAGTAAGGCCCGCAGGCCCAAGCAATACGAAAGCGGCCCGCGGAACTATCCGCGGGCCGTTTTTGTGCGCGAGATCCTCGATAGGTTTTGCGGCGGAGACCTACAATGGCAGCACTTCGACAGTCTGCCCCGCGTCCAGCGCCGGCGCGTCCGGCAGGCGTCGGATGAGGACAGTGGCATTGGCCAGCGCGGCGAGATGCGCGGAGTCCTGTTTGGAGAGGGCGCGCACCGGCCCGGTCTGATGGTCGCGCACGCCACGCACATAGGTTTCGCGGTCACCATTTGCCTCAAGCGGCGCACCAAGCACGGCCTGCTCGAAGCCGAGCGCGAGCGCCGAAGGCTGGCCAAGCAAGGTCCGCATGGCCGGCACGAGGAACAGCCGCGCGGTTACCATCGCGGATACCGGATTGCCGGGCAGGCCCAGCACCGGCAACTCACCCAGCTTGCCGAACCAGGCAGGCTTCCCCGGTTTCACCCGCACCTTCTCGAAAATCAGCGTACCGCCTTCCTCGGTAAACACGCGGCGCAGATGATCGTGATCGCCGACAGACGCACCGCCGATGGTGACGAGCAGATCCGCGCCGTCGGCGCTGGCCAGGGCCTCGCGCACATCCTCCGGGTCATCTTCGGCAATGCCCAGCGACAGGGGCTGTCCGCCTACGGAGAAGACGAGCGCCGACAAGCCGGGCGTGCCTGAATTGAAAATCTGGTCCGGCCCCGGCGTTTCGCCCGGCATCACAAGCTCGTCGCCGGTAGAGAGGATGGCAACGCGCGGGCGCCGCATTACCGGGATATCGCCGATGCCGGCTGCTGCGGCCAGCGACACCTTGGCCGGGTTGAGGATGGTGCCCGGCTCCAGCAGCTGCTCGCCGGCTCTGTAGTCGGACCCGGCCTTGCGCACATGCCGCCAGGGGTTGGCAGCGTCCGCCGTATGGAGCGACGTGCCGTCGATGGTGACATTTTCCTGGATCACCACCTGATCGGCGCCAGCGGGCATGCGTGCGCCCGTGGACACGCGCACGGCCTGCCGCGGTGCGAGAGGGGCATCATGGCCGGTGCCGGCACGGGACTCGCCGCGGACCTCCAAAGGCGTGCCGTCAAGATCCTGTGACCGCACCGCGTACCCGTCCATGGCGGAAACGTCGCTCGGTGGCTGGTCACGCGTGGCGGTGATGGCAGCGGACAGGGTGCGGCCAAAAGCGCGCGCGGCTGCGACCGTCTCAGCGTCCAGCGGCGAAAGGGAGGCAGCGATGAGGTCGCGTGCTTCTTCCACGGTGATCATGCGCGGGACTGAAATCTCACTTCTCCCCAAGGCGCGGGATCATCTCAATGAGATTGCAGGGTTTGTGCTCGGGGTCGAACTCCGCCCGCAGCACCTTCTCCCATCCGTCGCGGACAGCACCGCTGGAGCCGGGCAGGGCGAACAGGAATGTCTCCCCTGCAATGCCCGCCGTCGCGCGTGACTGCAGGGTGGAAACACCGACGCTTTCAAAGCTGACCATGTGGAAGACAACGGAGAAGCCCTCGATCTCCTTGTCGTAGAAGGTCTTGAACACTTCCGGCGTGATGTCGCGGCCCGTGAGGCCGGTGCCGCCGGTGGAGATCACCGCGTGGATGGCCGGGTCAGCAATCCACTGTTCGAGCTTGAGGGCGATTGCTTCCTTCTCGTCGCGGACGATGGCGCGATCGATCACCGCGTGATCGGCTTCGCGGATGGCATCAATGAGATAGGCACCGGACGTATCCGTACTCTCGTCGCGTGTATCGGAAATGGTGAGAACGGCGAAGCCGACGGTTTTGGGGGCAGGATTGTCACTCACGGCGCTTTGGTCCACTCGCTGCTAACCGGTTACATATGCCGCAAACATAGGGGATGCGGCCGGCAAGCGCGAGGGGACCTTTGCGCACAAGACCGTGCGTCACGCTTCCATCAGGGGAAGTGGCGCGAGGCCAAGCGCTTCGCGATAGGTGTTGTGATAGTGGTGCAGGGCAGGCTCATTGCGGCCGAACACCATGTGGTCAAGAAGCCCTGACCTGAGTCCCCTGTGCGATGAAGCCGCTGCCACGTAGTCTTCGTCACGAATGATTTCGGCAAACTGACGGGGGAGTTCCACCAGACGTTCATCATCCTGGTCCAGCGCTTCAGGCCGGCCATAAAAGGTGATGCGTGAATAGGAACGGTGTGGATCATCCCCATGCGGATAGACGCGCACCAAGATGACCGTGGTCGCCCCCACATTCACCTGCACATTCGGGAACATGTAATAGACCGGAAACGCACCGTCGGTGATGTGCCAATCGGCCTCGTCTGTTCCGCGCAGTTCGTCGATACCGCGCGTACACAATGACATGCGGTGGTTGCGCCCATAGGTGTCATAGGCTTGCACATTGCCGTGGAAGAACGGGAACAGCGAGTTCTTGTGCAGCGCCGAGAAATGGTAGGTCTCGCCGAAAGTATCGATGGCGAGTTTCCAGTTCATCGGCGTCTCATAGGTGTCCTCACCCAGATAGACCATGCGGGAGAAGTCCCAGGAGTCGAACTCCGGCGTCAGGCCGGCCATGAGGGTGTCCATATCGAGCACACCATCCGCCTGCGGATGAACCCACAGGAGTCCGCAGTGTTCCGTGGCAGGCAACTCGGTCAGTCCGTGACAGTCCTTGTCGATCTGCCCGAAGTGATCCTCCTTCGGCACTGCGACCAGTCGGCCGTCGGGCGCATATGTCCAGGCATGGAAGGGGCAGGAGAACAGTTTCTTCTTGCCCCTTGTTTCGGTCTCCACGATGGCACCCCGGTGGCGGCACACATTTGCGAAGGCGCGGAACCGGCCGCTCTGGTCGCGGGTGGCAAGGATCGGCAGGTCGAAATCGTCATGCGTTGTGAAGCTGCCGGGCTCCGGCAGGTCGCCGCTCATGCCGATGATCTGGGGATGGCCGCGAAAGAATCTGTCCCACTCCTGCAGGGCTCGCGCCGGGCTCGTATAGGTCTCCGCAGGCGTATGCCGGATGCCGCCGGCATCCACGTTGGTGCCCGCATCGATATGGGCCATCAGCTGCTTCAGAACCTTGATCTGTTCGGCTTTTTCCATGGCCGTCACCTCCCATCAGCCAGTGTCGCTGAAAGAAGCGTGACTCAAATTGCAACGTGTTGCAAATAAAATATCCGCTATAGAGAACCCATGAGCATCGTCGACACTTCGTCTGCCCCCACGACCGGCCGGGAGCGCGCCAAGCAGGCGCGCATACAGCGGGCGCTGGATGCCGCGCGGTCAATCCTCCGGCGCGAGGGGGTGGAAGGGCTGCAGATCCGTTCGATCGCTGATGAGGCCGGGCTTGCGGTCCGGACGCTCTACAACCAGTTCAGCGGCGGCAAGCTGGACGTTTTGATGGCCCTGATGTCCCAGGAGCTCGATGACCTGGCCCAGGCGCTGGAGCAACTGCATCTCGATGATGGGATCGAGATTTCCCGCGCCGTGATCACCGTTTCCATCGACCGCTTCCGCAAATCCGAAGACGTGATGCGGCCCCTGATGTCGCTGACTTACGGCACGACGGACGAGCAGACAGCCTATCTCGGAAACAAGGCACGCCAGCTACAGGAGCGGGCGGTGGCCAAGGCGATGGAAGACGGGCAGTTGCGAGCCATCATGCCGCCGCGTGTCCTCGGCCATTTCATTCTTGATGCCTATGCGAATGCCGGCCATCGGTGGGCGCGCGGTGCCCTTGATCATGAAGGCTTTGAGGCCCAGGCGCTCAACGCCTGGGCATGCCTGCTTCTGGGCCTGGCCGAGGGGGATACGCGCACACGGCTCGAGGCAGAAATCGCAGCCCTTGCCCCGCGCGTTGAACAACTGGTGGACCGCCGGCGCAATATTTAGCAAGGGCAGGCTGATACGCGCGCCGGCCCGACACGGTGTCGGCGGCGCGTCAGTCCTTCGGCAGACGTTTTTCCATGTCCCGCAGGATGAGCCGCGCATTGCGCATGTTGGATTTGTAGGCAATGTCGAAAATATCACCCAGCACGGGGATGGCGCCGATGGCCGTATCAAGCAGTGTATTGATACCCATCGCCGCCAGCGTCCGTTTCCGCACGCCCGCGCGAAGCGCCTCAGAATAGATATAGCCCGACAGGATCAGCCCCAGCGCGTCGCCGATCCCTGGAATGATGCCGATCAACCCGTCTATGCCGAGCCGGATTCCGGTCCCGGGCACAGTGAACTGGGCATCCAGCATGCGCGCTACCCGCGCAATGCGCACCGCCGCATCCCGGTCCTTTTCCCCAAGGCCTGCAGGCGGAATGATTTCCATCCGGTCGGTCACATCGGTGAAGGTCTCGTCCGTTTTTCGGTCGTTCATGGGAACTCTTTCGAATGCGGGCGCTTAACAAGCTGAACCACTATGTGGGCAGGCAATGAAGGGCGGCAAGGGTGCGCACGGGCTGCCCATTGGCGAGATGCGCCCCCCGGGATGGATGCATAACCATGAGCGACAGCAATAGTTTCACCTCCCTCTCCAGCATCGTGGATCATATCCATGACCTGGCGGAAGATGCCGACAGCCTGCATGTGGACGACATCCTCGAGATGATCGGTAGCCGGTCGTTCGGCCCGCTGATGGTCGTACCGGCGCTGATGGCGGTCATTCCCTTCATTGGTGCTATTCCCGGCATGACCATCATCACCGGGCTCGCAATTGTCGCCATCGCCTGCCAGATCCTGCTGGGCCGCTCGCACG
Organism: Pyruvatibacter mobilis; assembly: GCF_012848855.1. Lineage (NCBI taxonomy): Bacteria > Pseudomonadati > Pseudomonadota > Alphaproteobacteria > Hyphomicrobiales > Parvibaculaceae > Pyruvatibacter > Pyruvatibacter mobilis. Next base: position 1,872,174 of record NZ_CP051630.1, on the reverse strand, counting down.
TCTGGGTGCCAAAGAAGGTGCGGCAGATACCTCTCGACCGGTCGGCCTTAAAAAAGGGGGCAGGCGGTTTCGAAGGCACCGCCAAGTTCATCGACAAGTTCATGACCTACCGCCTTGCCTGGGCCACCCGCGGGGCAGGCCTCTGGGTCACAGCGCTGGTGATGGTCATCCTCGGCGTCGCCATGCTGCCGACAGCGCTGCTGCCATGGGCTGTGCTGGTCCCCGGCATGGCTGCGCTGATCCTGGCTCTCGGTATCACCGCGCGCGACGGGCTCGTGGTGGTCATCGGCTGGCTGCTGGCGGCAGGCGCTGTCTACGCGGTCTATAGCTTCGCCGCCTCCAGCGAGAGCATTTCGGTCTGACCCGTTACCGGAACTGAGGTTGCCATGGTTTGACCTTGCCCCATCGCGGGCTTAGGTAAGCCTCATCCTGACCAGCGTGACGCGGTCCCGGCAGAGGTGCGTGGTGAACGCCGCAGAACACAGATTTTCCGTCGCCCCGATGATGGAATGGACGGACCGGCACTGCCGCGTCTTCCATCGCTGTCTGACGGCGTATGCGCGTCTGTACACCGAAATGGTAACCGCCCCGGCCGTGATCCACGGAGACCGAGAGCGGCTGCTGGGGTTTTCCGAAGGCGAGCATCCGGTAGCCTTGCAGATTGGCGGATCAGAGCCCGCGGAACTGGCCGAGGCGGCGCGCATCGGTGCTGAAGCGGGCTACGACGAGATCAATCTCAATGTTGGCTGCCCGTCCGACCGCGTTCAGTCCGGCAGTTTCGGGGCCTGCCTCATGCGCGAGCCGGACCTTGTGGCCCGCGGCGTCGACGCGATGAAGAGCACGGTAGATGTGCCCGTGACGGTGAAATGCCGCATAGGCGTCGACGATCAGATCCCGGCCAACGTGCTGCCCGCCTTCGCAGAGACCATGAAGCAGGCAGGCGCGGACGCCCTCATCGTCCATGCCCGCATGGCCTGGCTCAAGGGATTGTCGCCGAAGGAAAACCGCGAGGTGCCGCCCCTCGACTACCCGCTTGTCTATGCCCTGAAACAGGCCCATCCGGACTGGCCGATCAGCATCAATGGGGGCATCCAGTCGCTTGAGGAAGCCGAGGGGCATCTCGCCCATATGGACGGGGTGATGATGGGGCGGACCGCCTACCACGAGCCTTACGTGCTCGCCCGGGTCGATCAGCGTCTGTTCGGTGGAACGACACCCGTGCCCACCCGCCATGAGGCACTGGAACGCTTTCTGCCCTATGTGGACGAGCAATTGGGCAAGGGTGTCCGCCTCAATGCCATGGCAAAGCACGTGCTCGGACTTTTCCATGGGGCCCCCGGCGCCCGCGCCTTCCGCCGCCATTTGTCCGAACACATGCATAAGGACGGCGCCGGCCTCAATGTCCTGACTGACGCTGCAGCCCTCGTGGCCCGCGATCAGGCTGCCGAACCGGCGGCCACAAAAAGCCGTGCGTCCGTGGCGGGTGCGGTGTAAACACCGCCCGTCATGGATATTGCATCAATCGATTTCTCAATCCTGTTCGTCTTCGTCGGTGCGCTTGCCGCGGCGGGCATCCTCGCGGGCCTTGTTGCCGGGCTCTTCGGCGTTGGCGGCGGCATCGTCATCGTGCCGGTGCTCTATTACGTGTTCACGGCTTTCGACGTGCCCGAAGAAGTGCGCATGCATGTGGCGGTGGGTACATCGCTGGCGACCATCGTCGTGACCTCCATCCGCTCCGTCAGAAGCCATTTGCAATCAGGGGCAGTGGACGTACCACTGCTCAAGAGCTGGATATTGCCGATCACGGCAGGTGTCGTGGCGGGAACAGCCGTTGCCGACATCATTGACGGCACGGCCCTGACGCTGGTTTTTGGCTCCATCGCGCTGCTAGTTGCCGCCAACATGGCGTTTGCCAAATCTAGCTGGCAGCTTGCGGCTGATCTGCCGGGCCGTCCGGGGCGGGATGCCATCGGCGCGACAATCGGGTTCCTGTCGACGCTCATGGGCATCGGTGGCGGCACCTTCGGCAATACGGTTATGACCCTCTGCGGCCGGACGATCCATCAGGCGGTGGCGACCAGTGCGGGCCTCGGCCTTATCATCGCTGTGCCCGGGGCACTCGGCTTCATTGTCAGTGGCTGGGATGAAACCGGCACGCCGCCCGGCTCTGTCGGCTATGTGAATTTCATTGCGTTCGCCTGCATCGTGCCCGCAACCATCCTCATGGCACCGGTAGGTGCCCGGATGGCGCACCGGCTGCCGCAGAAGACACTCAAGCGTGGCTTCGCGCTGTTCCTGGCCATCGTTGCCATCCGCATGCTCTACGGCGTGCTGGCCTGATCGTCAGGCGCCGATGATGGCCCAGGCGCCTGCGGACGATGCAATCAGCTTGTCGCCCACATGAAATTCACCCTGGGTGAACACCACCCGGCGGCCCTTCTTGCGCAGCGTGGCAACGCCTTCGACCCAGTCCCCCTCGCGGGCTGCGCCGATGAATTCCGTGTTCAGATAGATGGTCGCGATCGGAACGCCGCTGGTGGCGTGATAGACGACCGACCCGAGCAGAGTATCAGCCACGGTAGACAGCATGCCGCCATGCAGCATGCCATAAGGATTGCAGTGGCGTTTCTCCACCAGGAACCCGTAACGCTGTTCGCCCTCCGTCTGGTGCGGCGGCTTGTAGATCGGGCCTGCGAGTTTTTCGAAGGTGTCGTAGTCGAAGGTATGGATGGGCGTCCATCCGTCAGGGATCTGCGTCATGTCTGTTGTTCTTATAGTTTCTGGTCGTAGTCGCCGACATCCGGATAGGTGGACAGGGTGGCGTCCAGCTCCGCGAACATGGCGCGCATATTGTCTTCCGACACGGGGCTTTCCACCACCACCACCAGGCCAGGCTTGTTGGACGAAGCGCGGATCAGCCCCCAGGTGCCATCATCAAGCGTCAGCCGCACACCATTGACCGTAACGAGATCGCGGATCGCCTGACCCATGATGGTCTCGCCCTTGTCGCGCATGGCGGTGTAGTGCGCCACGACGTTATCGACGACGCCGTATTTCTTGTCGTCCGGGCAGTGCGGCGACATGGTGGGCGACCCCCAGGTCTTGGGCAGGTCGTCCTTGAGGTCGGCCATGGTCTTGTCCGGCGCGCGGTCCAGCATGTCGAGCACGGCCAGCGCGGCCACGCAGCCATCGTCATAGCCGCGGCCGATGGGATTGTTGAAAAAATAGTGGCCCGACTTTTCAAAGCCCACCAGCGCACCAAGCTCATGGCTGCGTCGCTTGATGTAGGAGTGGCCCGTCTTCCAGTAATCCGTCGTGGCGCCTAGCTCCTGCAGCACAGGGTCGGTGAGGAACAGGCCCGTCGATTTCACATCGACCACGAATTTGGCATTGGGGTGCTGCCGGGCCAGGTCGCGCGCCAGCATCACACCAACCTTGTCGGCGAATATCTCTTCGCCCGTATTGTCGACAACGCCGCAGCGGTCGCCGTCGCCGTCGAAGGCAAGGCCCACATCCGCCTTGTGCTCCAGCACCGCATCACGCAAGGCGTGCAGCATCTCCATGTCTTCCGGGTTCGGATTATAGCGCGGGAAGGTAAAGTCGAGCTCGCAGTCGAGAGGGACGACTTCAGCGCCAACCTTTGCAAGGACCTCCGGCATGAAGGCACCGGCAGTGCCGTTGCCGCAGGCTGCGACGACCTTGAGCTTGCGGCTGATGGCGGGACGGTCCGTAAGGTCGGCGATGTAGCGGGCGCGCATGTCGTCGACATAGGTGTATCCGCCGCCGGACCGTGTCTTGCCCTCACCCCCCAGCACGATGGCCTTGAGGCGGGTCATCTCGTCAGGCCCGAAGGTCAACGGACGGTTCGCCCCCATCTTCACCCCGGTCCAGCCGTTTTCATTGTGGCTGGCCGTCACCATTGCGACGCAGGGCACATCCAGCGCGAATTGCGAGAAGTAGGCGACCGGCGAAAGTGCCAAGCCGATGTCGTGGACCTGAACGCCGGCAGCCATCAGCCCGGTCATCAGCGCCTGCTTTATGCTCGCTGAATAGGACCGGAAATCATGCCCCACGGCGATCTCCGGCTTGACGCCCAGCTCATGGATGAGCGTGCCGAGCCCGAGGCCGAGCGCCTGGACGCCGAGCAGGTTGATCTCCTTCTCGAACAGCCAGCGCGCGTCATATTCGCGGAACCCCTGCGGCGCGACGAGCGGGATGTTCTCGTACTCCAGCGTGTTGGGTTTGAGGTCGGCGCGCGGCGTGGGCAGCATGAGGGTCACCTTCGGATGCGGTGTGTGTCGATGTCGGTCGGGGAGTGCGTAGCATGCCCCAATGCATCCTGCATCCCGCAGCAATGTCTCATTGATATGACGCAATCAGGCCCGATGCGGCAGTCAGGGTGCACCAGCCTACTGACGCAGAATGAGCCGGTCTCCGTCAAACTGCACGGCCGATAGTTCTCGCAGGAAGGACATGCCCAGCAGGGATTGCGACAAGCCATCTCCCTGCGTCACCGACGCGGCCACGTCGCGGACCGTCAGTGAGCCGACGGTCACTTCGTCGAGGACCACGCGCGCCCCGGCCACCTGCCCATTGGCGGTGTTGTAAATGCGGTCGAACCGCAAGGTCGCGGGGTCGATGCCCAGGCGGCGCGCATCGCTTGCGGTCAGCGCCACACCACTTGCGCCCGTATCCACCAGCAATCGTACATTGGTGCCGTTGATGAGGGCCTGCACGTGGAAATGGCCGTCTGCGCTGGCCCGCAGGGCCACCTGGCCGGGAGTATAAGAGAGCGGGGCCGAGGGCACCACCTCGCCGAGCAGCCGGTGCCCCAGCATCCGGAACTCATCGCGGAAGGAATAGGCCGCGACCAGCACGATGCCGATGGCGATCCACACAAGGGCCTGTTTCAACGCCAGCCCGGCCCGCTGACGCCAGCCGACAATGACCGAGGATCCCACCAGCACCAGGAGCAGGACCAGATAGGTCAGGCGCATCTGTGCATCTTCATTGGCCAGCGTGTCGGGATAGGCGGACGCGAGGAAGAGGACCAGGGCACTAATCGCAAGGCCGGCAAGCCCGATCCACGTCCAGGTGTTGCGGTACATTTCAAAAATCCGGGCTGTTGCGAGGCAGGGGTGTGGTGCGCCGGGTGCGGACCTGCATCAGGTTAGGCTAAAGCTGGGTGCGGCCGGTTACGATTTTTCTTGGCATCGCCGAACCTGCTAATTATCTAGTAGGCAATGTGAAAATATTCATACAACACATGATATTTGGAAAATAAGTCTGTGACGACCGAACCCACCCAATTGCGGCCTGCTGCCGGCGTCCTGCCGGGAGAGATGCGCCAGCGATTCGGCTTGCCTGTGTTCGAGGCGGGGTGGGTGTGGCTTGCCGGAGCGGGGCCGGGGGATCCTGGCCTGCTGACGCTCCACACAGTGCATGGCCTCGCTGAAGCCGATGCGGTTGTGTACGACGCGCTGGTGGATGACCGCATCCTCGCCTTGGCGAAACCGACCGCTGAACTCGTGTTCGCAGGCAAGCGCGGCGGCAAACCAAGCCCCAAGCAGCGGGATATCTCAGACAGGCTCATCGAGCTGGCCCGGTCCGGCAAGCGCGTGCTGCGGCTCAAGGGCGGCGACCCGTTCGTCTTCGGGCGCGGGGGCGAGGAAGCCCTGGCGCTGGTGGAGGCGGGGATCCATTTCCGCGTGATTCCCGGTGTCACCGCGGGGACCGGCGGCCTTGCCTATGCGGGCATTCCCGTCACCCACCGGGATACTAACCAGGCCGTCACCTTCGTGACCGGCCACAGCGCGGCCGGCGAGGTGCCCGAGGGTCTTGACTGGGAGGCCATCGGTCAGGGGTCGCCCGTGATTGTGCTTTATATGGCGATGAAGCATCTCGGCATCATCGCCTCGAAATTCATTGCCACCGGGCGTAATCCCGACGAACCGGTTGCGGTGGTGAGCAATGCCTCGACACCGGATCAGAAGGTGCTTGAGACCACGCTGGCGAAAGCCGCGCAGGATGTGGCCGCTGCCGAGATGGCCGCGCCTGCTGTCATCTGCATCGGCGACGTGGTGCGTCTGCGTAGCGGACTTGATTGGCTCGGGGCGCTGACCTCAGGCCGCATGCTCGATCCGGACCCGCTGGGGGAAAAGGGATCAGGCGCTGAGCAGGACGGCGAGCGCCAGCAGCGCCCAAACCTCGCCTGACTGCTGCATCGCCAGAGGGGCGGCGAGGACCTCGGCCTCGATATCGCGGGCCAGCAGCCGCGGTGCGATGAACGCACCGAACATCGCCCCGCCGGCCGCCACTGCAGTCGGCATCAGGCCCAGCCCCAGAATGCTGATGATCAGCGCGATCAGGATCGCCGTTGTCGGTGCGCCAAGCGCGCGCCCATTGCCCTCGTCCATCTCGTCTTCGGTGATCCGCGTCCCGTCCGGCGGCAGGATCACGACCTTGGGGTCCACAGCCCCTGCCTCCGCCGGCACGTCCGCCTCATCTTCCCCATCCGGCTCAAGAAGAATCGCTGCGGCTTGCGACAGCGCGCCCGCGCCCGCCAGTGCCACCACCACCATGGCCGGGCCGCCGCCCGGCGTCAGCGGGCTGCCCAGCACATAGACCGCCGCCAGCTTCATCATGGTGGCGACCATCAGCGGGGCGGATGCTGTGTGACCATGGTCGTCCACATGCCCGCCGAGCAGAAGAAGCGCAGCGACGCACAGCACCGTGTTGACCACCAGCGGCAGGCCTGCGTCATGGGCCACGAAGAAAGCCCCACCCGCTGCCAGGCCCATGAAGGCTGCAACCAGCGGAAATGTGCGCTTCGGGCGTTCCGACAGGCAGGCCGCCGCCGGCGGTGCACCGACCGGCAGCCGGGTCAGGAGGCTGAGAGCCACATGCAGGTCATCCCGCCAGGCACGGACAGTCCAGGCGTCGTCGGCGGTGGTGAAGGGGGGCGTCATATGCGGGATGATTTTGCGGTTTTGCAGCTTGCTGACAGTTTTGTAGGTTATGTGGCGTTTTCACATCATGAAAAACGTCGCGTCAGCGGCACCCTAGCGATGCGGTGGTGGATGTGCCACACCCGCGCAGGTGAGTCAGTTTTCTTGAAACACGAACGATCGGAGCTAATATCCGCGCAACGCTGACGCGTGTTCATTTTTTGAAGAACGGGTGGGGCCGGGTGGCAGCAGGTGTTGCCACCGCCGATGCGGCGCCCCGGAGGGAGTAACATGGAAATCGAATTCAGCCCGGAAGACCTGGCGTTCCGCGATGAGGTACGCCAGTTCATCGAAGAGAATTATCCGGCCTATCTGCGCGAGATGAAGTCGCGCGGTGAAATGGGCAAGGAAGACATCCTTGCCTGGCACAAGGTCCTTCACAAGAAGGGGTGGGTCGCCCCGCACTGGCCGAAGGAATATGGCGGCTGTGAGTGGAACGTTACCCAGCGCTACATCTGGGGCGAAGAGAACGCCCGCGCGGAAACCCAGCCGCTGCTGCCGTTCGGCCTCTCCATGGTCGGCCCGGTGATCTACACTTACGGCAATGAAGAACAGAAGGCCCGCTTCCTGCCGCGGATCCTGTCCGGCGAGGACTGGTGGTGCCAGGGCTATTCCGAGCCCGGCTCCGGGTCCGACCTTGCGAGCCTGCGCACCAAGGCAGTGCGCGACGGTGATGAATACGTCATCAACGGCTCCAAGACCTGGACGACGCTGGCCCAGTACGCCGACTGGATGTTCTGCCTGTGCCGGACCGATCCGGACGCCAAGCAGCAGGAAGGCATTTCCTTCATCCTCATCGACATGAAGACGCCGGGCATCACCGTGCGCCCGATCATCACCATCGATGGCGGCCATGAAGTGAACGAGGTCTTCCTCGAAGACGTCCGCGTGCCGGCCGAGAACCTGATCGGCGAGGAGAACAAGGGCTGGACCTACGCCAAGTTCCTGCTCGGCAACGAGCGCTCCGGCATTGCCGGCGTTGCCCGCTCCAAGAAGGCCATCGAGCGTCTCAAGACGATTGCCGGGTCCGAGACCGTGGACGGCGAGCCGCTGATCAAGACCGATGAGTTCAAGCGCAAGATCGCCGATCTCGAGATCGACCTCTCCGCACTGGAATTCACCGAGCTGCGGACGCTGGCGTCCGAAAGCAAGGGCAAGGGCCCGGGGCCGGAAAGCTCCATCCTCAAGATCAAGGGCACCGAGATCCAGCAGCGCATCACCGAGCTGACCGTGGAAGCAGTGGGCCACTACGCCTTCCCGTACAATGCGCCGAACGGTGACGGCTCCAACGAAGTGCCGGGCCCCGACTATGCCCGCGGTGTCTCGCAGAACTACTTCAACGTCCGCAAGACGGCGATTTATGGTGGTTCGAACGAGATTCAGCGCAACATCATTGCGAAAGCGGTGCTGGGGCTCTAATCACTAGGGCGAAACGTTTTGCCGCTGGGAGGCATCGGGTCATTCGGCCCTGTGCCTCCCAATGGCTGACAGCTATTCAATTCTCACCTTTGACGCGGGAGGGGCCGCTTCGGCGCCGCTCCCTGCATCCTGAAAAAAGTAACCTGAACAACAGGAAGGACGCCTGAGCGATGGATTTCTCCTTCTCCGAAGAACAAAACCTGCTGCGCAACACCGTCGAGCGCTTCGTGCAGGAAAACTACGAGTTCGAAAAGCGCCGCAAGATCGTGGCCGCCGACAATGGCTGGAACCGCGACACGTGGACCCAGATCGCCGAACTCGGCCTGCTGGCCGCTCCCTTCTCCGAAGAGCAGGGCGGCCTCGGCGGCGGCCCGATCGACACCATGCTGGTGATGGAAGAATTCGGTAAGGGCCTGGTGGTCGACCCCTATCTGCCGACGGTCGTGCAGGCCGGCGGTTTCCTCCGCCGCGGCACCGCTGCCCAGATCGAAGAGCACATCCCCGGCATCATCGGCGGTGAGAATGTGTGGGCCTTCGCCTATGCCGAGCCGCAGAGCCGCTATAACCTGGCCGACGTCACCACGACGGCTAAGAAGGACGGCGACGGCTTCGTCATCAACGGCAGCAAGGCCGTCGTGCTGGCCGGTCCGTGGGCTGACAAGCTGATCGTGACCGCCCGCACCGCCGGTGGCCAGCGTGACGCCAACGGCATCACTGTCTTCATCGTGGACAAGGGTGCAACCGGCGTCTCCACCCGCGATTACCCGACTGTGGACGGCTCCCGCGCCTCGGAAATCACCTTCGAGAACGTCAAGGTCGGTGCCGACGCCGTCATCGGCGACGTCGACAACGGCCTGCCGCTCGTCGAGCTCATCTCCGACGAGAGCATCGCTGCCCTGTCTGCTGAAGCCTGCGGCTGCATGAAGATGCTGGTCGATGACACGGTCGAGTACTGCAAGACCCGCAAGCAGTTCGGTGTGCCCATCGGCAAGTTCCAGGTGCTGCAGCACCGCATGGTGGACATGTTCATGAACCATGAGCAGTCCGTGTCCATCACCTACATGGTCAACCTGAAGCTGGGCGAGGACGAAGCTGAGCGCAAGAAGGCCGCGTCCGCTGCCAAGGTGCAGATCGGCAAGGCCGGCCGCTTCGTGGGCCAGCAGGCCGTGCAGCTGCATGGCGGCATGGGCATGACCGACGAACTCCGCGTCGGTCACTACTTCAAGCGCTTGACCATGATCGACACCCAGCTCGGCAATGTGGACTTCCACCTGAAGCGCTACGCCGACGCTGCCTGAACAAGGCAGTCGACCTGACGAATTGCAGGACGGCCGTCTCCCGTGCGGGAGGCGGCCGTTTTGTTTGTGACCGACATGAAAGGAAAGCGGTGTGCAGCTAGGCCCGGACGCGGGCCGGTGACAGTTCGGCGTGGATCAGCCGGGCGCGCGGCAGAGTGACCGTGGCGCGTGTGCCGACGCCGGGCGTGCTTTCAAGCCCGAACGTCCCGCCATGGGCGTCCACCAGCCCGGTCACGATTGCAAGGCCAAGGCCGGTGCCCCGCTCGCCCGTATGGGACTGGGCATTACCCTGTGTAAAGGCGTTCATTACCCGGGCCAGCTCATCCTCGTCCATACCGCAGCCGGTGTCTTCAACGCCGAAGCGGATGGACCCGTCAGCCGTGGTGCCCGCAAACAGGGTCACGCGGCCACCATTGCCGGTGAACTTGAAGGCGTTCGAGACGAGGTTGAGCCAGAGCTGCCGCATGGCGCGGACATCAGCGAGAATGCGCGGCGGCTGCGCGGGCATATCGAGCTCAATGGTGACATTCCGCTCGGAGGCCTGAAGCCCGATCATCCGCTTGCAGTCTTCCGCAATGCCGCCGAGGTCTACCGGCTCTTCATTGAGTTCAAGCCGGCCCGCTTCGATGCGGGCCAAGTCGAGCACATCGTTGATGAGGGACAGCAGGTGCTGACCGCTGCCGTGAATGTCATCGACATACTGGCGGTAATTGTCGTGACCGACCGGGCCGAATGTCTCCGCACGCATGACGTCGGAAAAACCGATGATGGCATTGAGCGGCGTGCGCAGTTCATGACTGATGCTGGCGAGGAAGGTCGACTTGGTCTGGTTCGCCTCTTCGGCGCGCGAGCGCTCATGTTCGGCCACGCGCTTTTCTGTCTTGAGGCGCTGGATGAGCGCGTCTTTTTCGTCGCGCAGCGCCAGCATCGCCGTTGATGTCCGGTTGATTCCCTTGCCGATGACGACAAGGAAATAGACATAGACGCCGGCCACGCCGCCGATTGCCATGAACAGCGGATCGCCCGTGGAAATCGGCATCAGCACAAGCCCGAATGCCGGGACCAGAATCGAGCCATACATGAGCGGCAGGTAGATCGAGGAATGGCCGATGGCCATGGCCAGGTGGGCGGCAAGGATGCAGAGCAGGAAGGCGTTGTTGAGCACATCACCGGTCTGCCAGAAAATGAATGTGGCGGAGACCCAGGTAATCTCCCCCAGCAAGTTGCCGATGACGACGCGCTTACGCCAGCGCTGGAAAGCCTCATCGGTCATGTCATGAGCGCGGCCGCGCTTGGTAACCGTGTAGAAAGCGACATAGGTGCCGATGACGACCACAGCCCAGACAATGGCGGGAAGGATGCCGCCCCAGAACGACAGGACGGCCGCGACACCGGCGATCATGGTCGGGACCACGAGGGCGGTGGGGGCCATGTTCTGGACGAAATAGTCCAGCTGAGACCGTTCGGACTGGAGGCGGTCTGACAAATCTGACGCAGCCACGGCTGGTGCTCCCCGGGGTAACTAGCAGGCACCGCAGGGATCGGCCGGCGGCGGCGGGGCGGATCATGGGCCGAATGTGTTAACAAGCGCTTCGCAGATTGCAGATGCCGATCAAAAAAATGCGGAAAACAGCCAAAAATGACATGAATGCAAAGGTTTGGCATTCCGTGGCGGGCTGCTAGTGTCCGGCCAACAAACGCCATAACGAGACCTGACAGGGAGTTCTTCATGTCCGACGCGCCTGTGCTGCTGGAAGTGGACGGCCACATCGCCACGCTCACCATCAACCGTCCCGATGCGCGCAATGCCATCGGTGAGCCGGAAGACGGGCCCGCCTTCGCCGCTGCCGCAGATCAGATCAATGCCGACGTCAATATCCGCGCCGTCATCCTGACCGGCGCCGGCAAGGCATTCTCCGCCGGCGGCAACATCAAGGCCATGAAGGAGAAGGCCGGCAATTTCGCGGGGCCCGGCGTTGATATCGCGCGCGGCTACTACACCGGCATCCACCGCATCGTGAAATCCCTCTGGGCCCTCGAAGTACCGATGATCGCTGCCGTCAACGGACCGGCCATCGGGCTCGGCAATGACGTGGCCTGCCTTGCCGACACCCGCATCGCGTCTGACAAGGCCATCTTTGGCGCCACCTTCCTGAAGATCGGTCTGGTGCCCGGTGATGGCGGTTCGTGGCTGCTGCCGCGGGTCATCGGCTCGGCCCGCGCGGCTGAACTGTTCTTCACAGGCGATGTGATCGACGCGGAAACCGCCCGCGAATGGGGCCTCGTCAGCCGCGTGGTGCCACATGACGACCTGATGGCGGAAGCCCGCGCGCTCGCCGAGAAAATGGCAAAGCAGCCGCCGCATGTGCTGCGCATGACAAAGCGGCTGATGCGGCAGGGCATGACCACGACCTTTGATCAGATCATGGACATGTCCGCCAACATGCAGGCACTGGCCCACCACACCGAGGATCACGCCGAAGCTGTGAGCGCCTTCATCGAGAAGCGCGATCCGACCTATCACGGCCGCTAAGCGATTTGCGAAAATGCGGTAACCCGCAAACGGGCAGGTAATTGCCCTTGCGGCGGACTGCACATAAAGTCCCCCGCGTCAGACATTCACCAAACTGAAACACAACCAACCCAACGGGAGAAACAACATGGCCAAGGTAGGCATCGTCGCAACGCTCAGCATTCAGGCCGGCAAGGAAGCCGAGTTCGAGACCGTCTTCAACGACCTGCGGAGCCAGGTGCTGGCAAATGAGGCCGGCTGCGAGATGTATGACGTCTACAAGTCAAAGGCTGATGCCTCGACCTATGTCATCATGGAACGCTACGCCGACGACGCTGCGCTGAAGGCGCATGGCGAAACGGACTATTTCAAGGCCGCCGGTGCCAAGTTCGGTGCGCTGCTGGCCGGCGCCCCGAAGCTTGAAGTGCTCGACGGCGTCTCCATCGGCTGAGGCTGCACGCTTCAGGAAGTGATGGTCACGCCTTGAAGCGGCATCGTGTGAATTTCCGTCCAGGCGGGCAGGGCAACGGGGTCACAGACCTCTGCCTTGCCCGCGGACCGGGATGCCACATGTACTAAGTAGACGCTGCCGACCCGTGGATGCCGGCAGCACCACATTGTTTGTGGTCATGGAACAATGGGCGCGCCAGTCTGCGCCGTAAGGCCGGTTCTTCGACCGCGTTGCGTAATTCGGAATACCAAGCAGGAGCATCCAGATGGATCTGAGCTTTTCCAAGGAAGACCTCGCCTTCCGTGACGAAGTGCGGGCCTTTATCGAAGAGAATTTCACCGACGATCTGCGCCGCAAGATGGCGCGCACCAAGAACGGCTATCTGGACAAGGAAGACCACATCACGTGGCAGAAGCGTTTGCACGCCAAGGGCTGGGCGGCACCGCACTGGCCGACCGAGTATGGCGGGCCGGGCTTCACCCATTCCCAGCACTTCATCTATGACCGCGAAATGTCGGCTGCCGGTGTGCCGCTGACGGTGCCCTTCGGCATCACCATGGTGGCACCGGTCATCATGAAATTCGGCTCTGAAGAGCAGAAGAAGAAGTATCTCCCGGACATCCTGGCCAGCAATGTGTGGTGGTGCCAGGGCTATTCCGAGCCCGGTGCGGGGTCCGACCTTGCCTCTCTCCAGATGAAGGCTGAGGACAAGGGCGATCATTACCTGTGCAACGGCTCGAAGATCTGGACCACCCAGGCCCAGCACGCCGACATGATCTTCTGCCTGGTGCGCACTGCAAAGATGGAGAAGCGTCAGGACGGCATCTCCTTCCTGCTCATCGACATGAAGACGCCGGGCATCAAGGTGGAACCGCTGGTGACACTGGATGGCCCTGCGGAAGGCAAGCAGGAGATCAACCAAGTCTTCTTCGAAGACGTGAAGGTCCCCAAGGAGAACCTGATCGGCGAAGAGAACAAGGGCTGGACCTACGCCAAATACCTGCTCGAATTCGAACGCGGCAACTCCTATTCCCCGGGCCTGATGCGCTCGCTGGGCAAGGTCCGCAAGATCGCCGCAGACACCATCGTTGATGGCGAGCCACTGGCCGCCCAGCCGGAATTCCAGGCCAAGATCAACGACGTGGAAACCCAGGTCCGCGCCATGGAATACACCGAGCTGCGCATCTTCTCGGCGCTCTCCAACGGCCAGAATGTGGGCCCGGAATCCTCCATGCTGAAATGCCGTGGCACCGAGCTTCAGCAGGCGATCTCCGAACTCGCCCTGGAGGGCATCGGCTATTACTCCATGCCCTTCGTGCGCGACACGTTCGCGCTCTCCAACGAGGAAGTGGTGGGTCCGGATTACGCCCCGCCGGTGGCGCCTTATTATTTCAGCCTCCGCAAGGCCTCGATCTACGCCGGGTCGAATGAGATCCAGCGCAACATCATGTCCAAGGCGGTGCTGGGCCTCTGAGCCGCAACACATCGTTAAGCATGACGGGCCGGGGCAGCATTTTGGCTGCTCCGGCCTTTCTTTTGCGTCTTGGCTGATTGTAAGTCGCATCATTTTTTAACTGCTTTTGCTGCAGTCTTCAGCCATGAGTGACTGGAACCAGCTACGGCAGGCTGTCTGGGGCAAACCGCGCACCAAGGCGGAACTGGACGAGGCCATTTCAGGCGTCGAGAACCATCTCGACGTCCACCGGTGGGATTTTTTCAACACCGTGGCCTTCTCGTCCCTGCTGGTGCTTGCCTTCATGTCCGTCGGTCTGGGCCGCGAGGCGGTGATCTGGGCGGCCTGCGTCTGGTCGATCGAGGCGGTGCTGTCGACCGTCCACTGGCATCTGCGCAAGGCCCGCACGACCGCCCGCAACGTGATGAAGCGCCTCACGATCCTCCAGTGGGGCTCTTTCGCCACGCTGATGGTGTGGGCGCCGGGCCTGCTGTTCGGCATGGGGACATCCGACCCCATGTGCACGACGCTCGTGTTGCTATCCTGGTCCGGCTCGCTGATGGTCGTCACCAATCAGAACGGCGCCATTCCGCGTATCGCCATCACCAGCGGCATGGTGCCGGGTCTGCTCATCCTCTTCGTGCCGGCCATCTATGCCGAGCGCCCCGCCGAATATGCTCTTGCGGGTCTGGGCGCAGTTCTGGTGTTGCTGGTCGCGCGCACCACGACGTCCAATCTTGAACTCAACAAGAAGCTGTTCGCAGTACAGGCCGACAAGGACGAGCTGATTACCGAGCTTGAGTTCGCCCGCCGCGCCGCCGAGGCTGACCGCCAGCGCGCCGACACGGCCAATACGGCCAAGAGCGAATTCCTGGCCATGATGAGCCATGAAATCCGTACACCGATGAATGGCCTTCTGGGTATGGCGCAGATGCTGCTGCGCGGCGACCTATCCGATGAACAGCGCACCTATGCGCAGACCATCGTTGATTCTGGCGACACGCTTCTGGCCCTGCTCAATGATACGCTGGACCTGTCGCGCATCGAAGCCGGCCATATGGAGCTGGACCTCGACGAAGAGAACCCGCGCCGTATCCTCACCCAGCTCGAATCCCTCTGGGCCCCACGTGCGCGCGTGGAGGGGCTTGCGCTCAATTTCGATGTTGATCCGCGCCTGCCGGGCACAGCGGAGCTGGACAGCCGCAAGGTGCAACAGCTTCTGTCGAACCTGCTGGGCAATGCCATTAAGTTCACAGGCGACGGCTCGGTGACGCTCAAGGCTTCCGCACCGCGTGACGGCCTTCTCCGATTTGAGGTCATCGATACGGGACCCGGTATTTCCAGGTCTGCACAGCGCCGCATTTTCGAGAAGTTCACCCAGGCTGACACGTCCACCTCGCGCCGCTATGGCGGCTCAGGACTGGGGCTGACGCTCTGCAAGGAATTCGTCGAACTGATGGGCGGCCGCATCTATGTGGAAAGCGAAGAAGGGCAGGGCGCGCGCTTCGTCGCTGAAATCCCGGCTCGTTTCCTGTCTGCCGCCCCGCGCGCAGAAGAGCGTCCCGTCGCACCAGCGACTGAGAGTGCCACCGCCGCCGAAGAAACCGGCCCCGAACCCGGCGCAGCGGCGCGGCCGGACGGACCGCTTCATGTGCTGGTGGCCGACGATCACCCGACGAACCAGAAGCTCATGGGCGCTTTCCTCGAGCGGTATGGCTTTTCCTGCGTCATTGTCGATGACGGGGAAGCAGCGCTCGAGACGCTGAAGCGTGAGCATTTCGACATCGTGCTGATGGATGTCCAGATGCCGGTGATGGATGGCATCACGGCGACCGGTGAGATCCGCAAGCTGCCGGGCGGCAAGGGGCAGGTGCCCGTTCTCGCCATCACGGCAAATGCCATGCAGGGCCACCGCGAGGCCTATCTCGACAAGGGCTTTGACGGCTATGTGTCCAAGCCCATTGACGCCGAATTGCTGCGCAGCGAAATCCTGCGTGCCTGTGCGGAGGCTGCTGATCGGCAGGCGGACGCCGAAAAGCAAACAGCCGCGAGCGCCTGAAGCACTTGCGGCTGTCCGCAGTCAGTCTGACAGACAGGCTTACTTGCCCGACGCCTTTTCAAAGAACTTGCCGGTCTGCTCGCCGCCCATGAAGAAGGGCTTGGCGTTGGAGAAGTCCGTGATCTGGTCCCAGGCTTCCAGCACCTTCTCGGCGGACAGGTCGTCACGGCCGAGATAGACGCCATCGCTCTCAACAATCTGCGCGGCGGCGAACACACCGGCACCCGCACACAGGATGTTGCCGGTCGGCGCGTCTTCCGACACGAGGATCATGACGCCCGGGGACACGAATTCCGGCTTCAGCATGGCTTCGGCTTCCGGCGGCATCAGGTTCTCGGTCATGCGCGTAAAGGCAACCGGCGCCAGCGTGTTGACCTTAATGTTGTCCTTCTGGCCTTCGATCTTCAGCGTGTTCATGAAGCCTGCGACGCCCAGCTTGGCGGCGCCGTAGTTGGCCTGGCCGAAATTGCCGTAAAGACCGGAAGACGAGGCCGTCACGACAATGCGGCCATACTGCTGCTCTTTCATGATCGGCCAGACAGCGCGCGTCACCTTGGCAGTGCCGTTCAGGTGAACGTCAACAACGATGTCCCAGTCCTTCTGCTCCATCTTGCCGAAGGATTTGTCGCGCAGGATGCCGGCATTGTTGATCAGGATGTCGATGCGGCCGAAGGCGTCCATCGTTTCCTTGACGAGATTGGCAACGCCGGCGTCGTCCGTGACGCTCGAGCCATTGGCGATGGCTTCCCCGCCCATGGCCTTGATTTCTTCCACAACCTTGCCGGCCGCTTCGGACGACCCGCCGGAGCCGTCCACGGAGCCGCCGAGATCGTTGACCACCACCTTGGCGCCGCGGCGCGCCAGCTCAAGGGCGTGACAACGGCCCAGGCCGCCGCCCGCGCCGGTTACGATTGCAACCTTACCGTCGAACGAAATCGTCATGTTGTGAGTGTTCCTCTGTTTGGCGAAACCGCCAGAGTTGGCAGAAGGGAGCTGGGTCCGCGACGGACGCAGCGGAAATGTCTGGAGGGAGGTTTTGCATCGCCCGCCGGACCGGGTCAAGCTGGCCGCCGCGCTGCCGGAAAGTGATTCCGGCGGACGGCAGGGGAAGCGCCGGAATCCGGGGGATGCAGCCAGTGGCCTTCGATATACTTCACAGCCTGGCCGGGCTGGGCGTGCTCGTGGCACTTGCCTGGCTGATGAGCGAGAACCGGCGGCTTTTCGCCTGGCGCATGGTGCTGGCGGGGATCGCGGTTCAGATTGTGATCGCGATTCTGTTTCTCCGGGTGCCGCTCGCCCATGAGGCCATGCTGTCGCTCAACGGGCTGGTGGATGCTCTGATGGCGGCCACCCGCGCGGGCACTTCCTTTGTGTTCGGCTATCTGGGCGGCGGGGACACGCCGTTCGAGGTCACCAATCCCGGCGCCAATTTCAATCTCGCTTTTCAGTCCCTGCCGATCGTGCTCGTGGTGTCCGCCCTGGCAGCACTCCTGTGGCACTGGCGCGTATTGCCGGTGGCAATCGGTCTATTGTCCGCGGCCCTGCGCCGCACGCTCAACACGGGCGGCGCGCTGGGGCTGGCGTCCGGTGCGAATGTCTTCATGGGCATGGTGGAGGCCCCGATCCTCATCCGGCCCTATCTCGACCGGCTGACGCGGTCAGAACTGTTCGCGCTGATGTCGGTAGGCCTCGCCACTGTCGCGGGCACGGTCCTTGTCCTTTATGCGAGTGTCATCGGAACACGCATCGACGGAGCGCTCGGCCACATCATCACGGCATCGATTATTTCCCTGCCGGCAGCCATCATCATCGCGCGCATCATGGTGCCTGAAACGGCGACCGGCACCGAAGTGGGCGATGACGTGCCAGCGCTGACTTTCAACGGGAGCATGGACGCGGTGGTGCAGGGCACGACCAGCGGCCTGCAGCTTCTGCTGTCGATCGCAGCGATGCTGATCGTTGCCGTGGCGCTGGTTGCCATTGCCGACATCGCGCTGTCTCTGCTGCCGGAGGTCGCGGGCGCACCGCTGACACTGGAGCGCGTCCTCGGCTGGGCCTTTGCGCCCATCGCGTGGTGCATGGGGATCGCCTGGGAAGAGGCCCCGACCGCCGGTGCCCTGATGGGGACCAAGACCGTCCTCAACGAGTTTCTTGCCTATCTGGCGCTTGCGGGCCTTGAGCCAGGAGCCCTGTCGGACCGGGCGCAGCTCATCATGGTCTATGCCCTGTGCGGTTTCGCCAATCCCGGTTCCGTTGGCATCATGATCGGCGGTCTGACGACGCTGGTGCCGGAGCGCCGCGATGAAATCATCGGCATGGCTGGGCGCGCCTTCGTCGCCGGAACGCTGGCGACCTGCATGACAGGGGCTGTCGTCGGGCTTGTTGCCTAGGCAGCCGCTTTCAGGGCAAAGGCATCAGCCAGCAATTCATACGATCGCACCCTGTCCGCGTGATCATAGGTGATGGTGACCACCGCAAACTCACGCACGTCATACTTCTCGGCAAGGTGCAACAACTGGTCGCGCACCTGATCCGGCGTGCCCACCATGCCACGCGCCTCTATGCCGCGCAGGAGCGCGCGTTCTTCATCCGTATAGGGATAGGCCAGCGCATCTTCGACGGAGGGGAAAGCCCCGGCCTTGTTCTGCATCAGCTTGAGCACCCAGAGATTGCGGCTGGCGGAAATGCGCCGCGCTTCCTCTTCCGTTTCCGCGACTGTGACGGAAACACCCATGGCAGCGTAAGGCTCGGTAAGACCGCGGGAGGGCTGGAAGAACTTGCGGTAGGTGCCCATCGCCTGGTCGAGCGAATCCGGGTTGATGAAATGGGCATAGCAATAGGGGAGGCCGAACTGCGCTGCATGCATCGCCCCGTCACCACCGGACCCCAGCATCCACATTTCAGGTACGCCCGTCCCCAGTGGCGAGGCGTGAATGCCGAGATAGGGATGGTCTTCGGGGAAGCCACCGGCCTCGCCCACAAGCCCCGTCGCATCCTCAAGGAATTGCGTCAGCATCTCCACCTGCTGGGGGAAGACCTCCAGCGGATAGGCCTTGGGGCCGGGCATGAGGGCTGCCGTCGTGCGCGGGTCGGTGCCCGCCGCACGACCGAGGCCGAGATCAATGCGACCCGGATACAGCGTCTCGAGCACGCGGAAGACTTCCGCCACCTTGAGCGGCGAATAATGCGGCATCATCACGCCGCCGGAGCCGACACGGATCGACCTTGTCTCCGCCGCCAGCCGCGAGATCAGCACCTCCGGCGCCGAGCCCGCGAAGGACTTGGTGTTGTGATGCTCCGCCACCCAATAGCGCTTGTAGCCGAGCACATCGCACCGGCGCGCCAGGTCGATGGTGTCGTTGAGCGCGTCCGCCGACGTGCCGCCCGCACGGATGGGCGACTGGTCGAGAACGGATAGGCGGGGCAGTGACATGGAGCGTCCCTCTCTTCGGCAGTTCCTCGCGAGCACCCGTTGGCCGGGGCCCTGTGCGCGGCTCAGCCGCGCATTATCGGTGTGCGCGCAGCTCAGTCGCGCTTTTTCAGTTTGCGCACGATGCCGCTGAAATTAAGCAGCACCGTATCAGCATTCGGATCGTCCGGTGTAATCACCCCGCGCACGAAGACCATGCTTCCTGTCTCGCGAACAACTTCACCGGACGCGTAAATGATGCCCGAGGCCGGACCCGCCGCCGTGAATTCGCCGTTCAGCGCGATCGTGACGCCGCCGCCGTTCTGCAACTCGTCATATGCGATGGTAAATAAGGAGTAATCGGCGAAAGTCATCAGCATGCCGCCATGGATGGCCCCGCCGCCATTGAGGTGCTTCCGCTCCACTTTGAACGCGGACACGTAACCATCCGCAGTTTTCCTGAAGAAAAACGGCCCGGCCATGTCCTCGAAGGGCTCTTCCGCGCCCCATGTTTGCCAACCGGACAGTTCCTCGGGAGGGCTGATTGTCATTTGTCAAGCCTCTGCAACACACTAGCTGTTTCGAAATGCGGAATGTCTTATCACATTAGTCACAGTGCGAAGTTGTGTACGGAGTTACTTCGAAAACTGGGATGAATGTGGTTGAGATCAGACAACCCGAGGCGGCGCCGGCACGCCAGCCCATTCACGTCAAATCGATCAGCGAGCTTCATCAGCCGATCGTTCTGGCGGGGCTTGCCTATTGGGAAGAGAACGTGTCGGAGGGCTTGCCGTCCATCCGGCTCATCGATCCCGTGCGCCTGCGCACCCTGCTGAGCCACATCGTGCTCATCGATGTCATCTGGCCGGAAGGCGACGAGGCGGGCGAGACCGCGCCTGCCGATTTCCAGTACCGGCTGATCGGCCAGGAAAGCGCCGAGGTGCATGACATCAATCTCACCGGCAAGCGCGTCTCGGAGCAGTCCCGTTTCGGCCCGCGCTATTCCGAGGTGATGATGGACTTCTACAAGTTCATCTGCGTGAAGAAGAAGCCGGTTGCCAGCGGCGGCACGCTCGACATCATCGGTAAGGACTTCCGCGAGTTCGAAGGGCTCTACATGCCCTTTACCCGCTATGGGGGGCGGGTCGACCGCATCATGGCGGTGGTGGCCTATTTCTAGGCGCAGCCTAGTTTCCTGATTGTGATGACGCTCCTTTGAACCGCCATGCTAGGTGTTTTGACCTCGCCCGGACGGATGGATAGTCTCGCGCCACAAAATCAGGATCCGCCACAAGGTAAGCCGCCTATGTCCCTCGACGCAGAAACCCGTCAACAGCTTCTCGATTCCATCTCCCGTTTCGTCCGCGAGCGTCTGCGCCCGCTGGAGGACAAGGTCGCCGAAGACGACGCCGTGCCCGCCGAGATCATCCAGGAGATGCGCGAACTGGGCCTGTTCGGCCTCGCCATCCCGGAAGAGTTCGGCGGCCTCGGCCTGTCGATGGAAGACGAATGCCTGACCATGTTCGAGATGGGCAAAACGTCTCCCGCTTTCCGCTCCGTGTTCGGAACGAATGTGGGTATCGGCAGCCAGGGCATCGTGATGTTCGGCACCGACGAACAGAAAAGCGAATGGCTGCCGGGACTGGCGTCCGGCGAAATCATCGCCAGCTTCGCCCTCACCGAGCCGGAAGCAGGCTCTGACGCGGGCTCCGTGCGGACGACTGCCGTGCGTGATGGTGATGACTATGTGATCAACGGCACCAAGCGCTACATCACCAACGCCAACAAGGCGAATGTCTTTACACTGATGGCCCGCACCAACCCGGATGTGAAGGGCGCCAAGGGCGTGAGCTCCTTCATCGTGCCGTCCGACCTGCCAGGTATTTCCCTCGGTGCACCGGAAAAGAAGATGGGCCAGCAGGGCGCGCATATTTGTGACGTCAATTTCGACAATGTGCGTGTGCCCGCGCGGCTTCGCCTCGGTGATGAGGGCATGGGCTTCATCAACGCCATGCAGATTCTTGAGCGCGGCCGTTTGCACATCTCGGCTGTGTGCGTCGGCGTGGCTGAACGCCTCATCGCTGATTGCGTGGCCTATGCCGCCGAGCGCAAGCAGTTCGGCCAGCCGATCGGTGAATTCCAGCTTGTGCAGGGCATGCTGGCCGACAGCAAGACCGAGGCCTATGCGGGCCGCTGCATGGTGATGGATGCCGCCCGTCGCCGCGATGCAGGCGAGGAGATAGGCACCGAGGCATCCTGCTCCAAATATTTCTGTTCGGAGATGGTCGGCCGCGTGGCGGACCGCGCGGTGCAGATCTATGGCGGCGCCGGTTATATTGCCGATTACGGCATCGAACGCCTTTATCGCGATGTGCGCATCTTCCGCCTCTATGAGGGTACCAGCCAGATCCAGCAGGTGGTGATCGCGCGCAACATGCTGCGGGACGCAGGCTAGGGGACGCTTGGGATGGGTCGGGGTAAGGCGGACGAGGCCGCCGTACAGGCATTGCTCAAGGACATCCGTGCCTGCCGTGCCTGTGCCGACGATCTGCCGCACGATCCCCGGCCCGTGCTCCGGGCATCCACCACGGCGCGCCTGTGTATTGTCGGCCAGGCACCAGGCACCCGCGTCCATGCCAGCGGCATCCCCTTTGACGACCCGTCCGGCGACCGCCTGCGCGATTGGCTGGGCGTTGACCGCGACACTTTCTATGACGAGAGCAAGTTCGCGATCATCCCCATGGGCTTCTGCTTTCCCGGACTGGACGCGAAGGGTGGTGACAAGCCGCCGCTCAAGCGGTGCGCCAAGCTGTGGCGAGAGCAATTGTTCGAAACCCTCGGGCAGATCGATTTCACGATCATCATCGGCACCTATGCTCAGGCGTGGCACCTTGGCAAGGACCGCAAGAAGACGGTGACCGAAACGGTGGCTGCCTGGCAGGAATACATGCCTCGCGCCATCACGCTGCCGCACCCCTCCTGGCGCAACAACACGTGGCTGAAAAAGCATCCCTGGTTTGAGGCCGAAGTACTGCCAGTGCTGCGGGCCGAAGTGGCCAAGAGGATCTGACCCATGCGGAGGCTGTGGCACCGCGTGAGACACGGCGCGCTGGTCGCGGCAGCCGCGGGGCTTCTCGTCTCTGCCTGCGCACCGCGCTTTGACCTTCCGGGTCCGGAGGTTGTCCGCCCCGGCCTTGCAGCTGATCATATGACGGCCCCGGACGGTCGTCGGATCGCCATTCGCCGCCACATGGCTGAAGCGCCACAGGCTGTCATCGTGGCGGCCCATGGCATGAATGATTACGGCAATGCCTTTTATCTGGCCGGGCCATGGTTTGCGGATCGCGGGGTCAGCCTCGTGGCACTCGATCAGCGCGGCTTCGGGGAGACGCCGACGCGGGGTCGATGGCCGGGGACTGATGCCATGGCTGATGACCTCGCCCGCCTTGTCCGCCTGGTGAAGGCGGAGCAGCCGGATCTGCCTGTTTATCTGCTGGGCGTCAGCATGGGCGGCGCGGTCGCCAGCGTCGCCGCGGCGCGTCATGACCTGCCTGTGGAGGGTGTCATTCTCTCCGGCCCGGCCTTCTGGGGCTGGTCGAAGCTCAATCCGGTTTATCGCGCCACCCTGTGGACAGTCGCCCATGTGGCCCCTTGGTACTACCTCACCGGGGAAGGGCTGCGGCTCTTGCCGTCGGACAATATCGAGATGCTGCGCGCGTTGTCCCGCGACAAGCACATGATCCGCCAGACGCGGGTGGACGCCATCTACGGGCTCGTGACGCTGATGGATGACGCGCTGGCCGCAGCGTCCGACATCGACGAACCGGTTCTCGTGCTGTTCGGCGAGAAGGACGAGATCGTGCCGCTGGCGCCGGTGGAAGCCGTGGTGGCGCGACTGCCGGGCGAGAAGCGCTTCGTGCGCTATGGCGAGGGCTGGCACATGCTGCTGCGCGACCTTCAGCGCGAGCGTGTCTATATGGATATCCGCACCTGGATGCAGGACCACATGGCACCACTTCCTTCCGGCGAAGAAATCCCGCTGCCGCTGCGCGGACAAAGCGTCGCCGCAACGTCGGCCAGCGAAGATGTGGCGTCCAGCGCCAATTCAGGGCATTAAGGGGCGGATTTTCCCTCGCCGACCGGGTTGAAGGCGCGTCCCTGCATGTATTTCGTTCCCCGCATCGAGAAGCGGCCGGTCCTGGCCCTCGTCCTGCTCTGCCTTGCGCTCTATCTCCCCGGCCTCTTCACCCTGCCGGCGCTTGACCGCGATGAAGCGCGCTTTGCCCAGGCAACCGTGCAGATGCATGAGAGCGGCGACTATATGGTGCCGCATTTCCAGGACGACCTCCGGGCCAAGAAGCCGGTTGCGATCTACTGGATGCAGGCGGCCACAAGCGGCGTTGCCAGCGCGCTGGGCCTTGATACGGCTTCAGGCCACCCGGGCATCTGGGCGTTCCGTGTCCCGTCCTTTCTCGCTGCAATCCTGCTTAGCCTCGCCACCTGGCGCATCGGCAGTGCGTTTTACGGCAACAGGGCAGGGCTGATCGCCGGGGCCCTGATGGCGACGAGCGTCGTGCTGGTGGCAGAAGCCAACATCGCCAAGACGGATGCCGCACTGGCAGCCAGCATCGCGCTGGCCCAACTTGCCCTGGCCCGCATCTGGCTTGCGCGCGACCCGAGACGGCTTGACCCGGGCATCGGCAACGCGCTGCTGTTCTGGGTCGCGCTTGCCGTGGGCGTGCTGCTCAAGGGGCCGATTGCGCCCATGGTCTCCGGCCTGACCGTCCTTGGCCTCATGGCTGCAAGCCGCAGCATCTCATGGCTGGCCCTGCTGCGGCCGGTGCGCGGTGTCATCCTGCTGCTGGTATTGACCTTGCCCTGGGCCGTCATTGCCTGGACACAGACGGGCGGTGCCTTCTTTGGTGAAGCGGTGGGCGGCGATCTGCTGCCGAAGCTCGCGGGCGGACAGGAGCGTCATGGAGCGCCTGCAGGCTATTACACGCTGTTGCTGCTGCTGACCTTCTTCCCGGCCAATATGCTGCTGCTGCCGGCACTGGCCCGTGCCTGGACCGCGCGGCAGTCAGACGCCGTGATGTTCTGCGCGTCCTGGATCATCCCCAACTGGATCATCTTCGAGGCGGTGCCGACCAAGCTGCCGCACTACATCCTGCCGGTCTATCCGGCTTTCGCGATTCTTGTAGCGGCAGTAATGGCCGCAGCGTTCGATGCACCGGACATGCTGCGCAGCCGGCTGGCGCGCGTCAATGTGGTGGTGTGGTGCGTGCTGAGCCTGGTGCTGGCCGCAGCCGTGGTGGCGCTGCCGGTGTTGCTGCCGGAGGGAACGGGGATGGAACCCGGTCCCTGGCCGGTGGTGGGGGCAGGCATTTTCGTAGCCCTCGCCGTACGCGCGGCGTCCTATGCCTGGCGCGGTAACCCGTCCGGCATGGTGCTGGCACTGGCTGCCACGGGCGTGGCCTTCTCATGGGCGCTGCTGGAATTCGCCCGCCCGCGCGTGGAGCCGCTCTGGGTGGCTGAGCGCGTCGCCGCGACACTGGAGCGGGAAGGGCTTCTGGGAGCGGATGTGGCGTCTGCGGGTTTCTCCGAACCCAGCCTCGTCTTCGCCCTCGGCACCAATACCAGGCTCGGCAACGGCACGGACGCAGCCCTTGCCCTGGCATCCGGCGACGCGGATGTCGCGCTTGTCGAGGAGCGTGAAGCGGACCTCTTCGAGACGGCCGCGATGGCGGCGGGGCTCACGCTTGAACCTGTCGGCAGCGTTGACGGTCTCAACTATTCGCGCGGTGACCGCGTGCGGCTGGTGATCTATCGCCGCTCAGGCGGCTGACGTTTCCGGGCGAGTCACCCGTGGTTCAATCGGCGTGTCATCCGGTCGTGACACCTTGGGCAGGGCAATGTGGAAGATCGTGCCTTGCTCCTCCCCTGTGTCGAACCAGATCTGCCCGCCATGCGCCACGACCAGCTCACGCGTAATGGCAAGCCCGAGACCCGTCCCGCTTTCGGTCGCGGTGAGAGACGCGTTGCTTTCATCCGCGCAGGTAACGAAGGCCTCGAACACAGAGTTCTGAATTTTCAGAGGGATGCCCTCGCCCGTGTCGCTGACCCGCAGATAGCAGGCCGCTGAGTCCTCAGACGCAGACAAGCTGACACAGCCGCCCGGCGGGGTGTGCCGGATGGCATTGGAGGTGAGGTTGATGATGATCTGGCGGATTGATTGCGCGTCCACCGACGGGAAGGTGATGGCAGGCAAATCCATGCGCAGGGTGACGCCTTTTTCCCGGGCGCGCTCGTCCAGCATGGGCAGCACGGTGTCGAGACAGTCGCGGATGTCCAGCGACTCGAATTCATATTTCCGCCGGCCGCCCTCGATCTTTTGAATGTCGAGCACATCCTCCACAAGTGACAGCAGATGCTTGCCGCTCTTGTGGATGTCGGTGGCATATTCGATTTGCTTGGCCCGGTTGTCGGGGAAGTAGCCCGCGCTGAGCAATTCGGAGAAGCCGATGATGGCATTGAGAGGTGTGCGCAGCTCATGGCTCATGGTGGCGAGGAAGCTCGTCTTGGCGCGGGAGGCTGCTTCGGCGGACTTGCGTAGCGTATCGGCTTCCTCAAGCGCGTCGGACAGACGCGTTGCCGCATCATTGATCCGCTTCTCCGCGACCATGCGCCGCGTTATGTCCTTGTTGAGGCGCGCGCCCAACACCGCAAACCATGCGCCAAGGACCAGCACGAGTACGGCTGCAGCAACCGGGACCAGACGTGCCTGACTGAAAAACGCTAAAGAGAGACTGCCGATCACGAGGCACATGGGTGACAACATGATCCGGTAATGCGCGGATTGCTGGACCACATAGTTTAGCGAGATTGCGAAAACGACAAGAACGGCCAGCAGCCGCGACGTCGTATGTGTCAGCGCCACATCGACGTCATGCGCATGGTCCGGGTGCATCCAGCTGTCGCCTTCGCCGAGGTGAAACAACTGGATGATCAAGGCAATCCAGATAAACGCATTTGCCAGGTAGAACACCCGGAACAGGCGGCGCCGGGCAGCCAGTGACCATTCGGCAAGCGGCTTGCGCCCATAGCTGTAGCTGATCAGGTAGCCAGTGAGGCTCCAGAGCACGAGGGCTGTTGACCAGACAGCGATGAACCGCCCATCCACATGCCCTACCAAGGGGATCTCGAGTGAGAGGAGGAAGCCGATGATGCCTGCCCACGCAATGGAGGACATTGCATCCGTCGGCAGGTTCTTCGCCAGCGTGTCGAGCTGCTCCTGCTCGATCGAACTGTCAATGGTCGCAGACTGAAGCATTCTGCCTGATCTCGCGCTTTCTCTGCCGCCGCCTATGGGTCGACCAGAATTAGTTCGAGATTGCACGATGCTAGTTACAGAACGCTAAACGCAGGGGTTGAGCAGTTCCGTTGGCCACCCTTGGAAATACACGCAAAACGAGTGTATCGCGTGTTGAGCCGCGTCAGGCGACGCGGTTGCCGTCCGCATCGATGATCAGGCCACCATCTTCCTTGGCAAACGGGCCTGCGGGCCATGTTTCCAGAAGGTCCAGAACCGCTTCGCTGGGCCGGCACAGGCGCACGCCCCGCGGCGTGCAGACGATGGGGCGGTTGACCAGCACCGGATGTGCCAGCATGGCCTCCAGCAGCGCGTCGTCATCCACCGAGGGATCCAGGAGGCCGAGCTCTTCGGCCGGCGACTTGGTCGTGCGGAGGGCCGCGCGCGGGGTTAGGTCGGCTGCGGCAAATAGGGCCTGCAGCTGCGGCCGGGTCCAGCCGGTCTTGAGATACTCAATGACGACAGGCTCATAGCCCGCGGCCTTGATGGTGGCGAGCACATTGCGGGAGGTCCCGCAATCCGGATTGTGGTGGATTACGACGGACATGCCGGCAGACCTAAGCTGATCTTGGGAAGGTGCAGGGAGGAAATGGTGGGCGCGGCTGGGATTGAACCAGCGACCCCTGCGGTGTGAACACAGTGCTCTCCCACTGAGCTACGCGCCCCATTTTTCGGATGTACAGCGGCAAATCACTTCGCCGCCCGTCCAAAGGGAAAGGCGTTCTATGAGCGCGGACGGATAAAGTCAAGCGGCTCTTGGCCGGACGCTCAGAAGTCCAGTGCGTCGAAGGCCGCAAGGAACTCGTCATAATGATCAATGAGATGGGTCGCCCCCATTTCGGCGGGCGGCACATGGGTATAGCCGAAGGAAACCGCGATCGACGGAATGCCCGCGTTCTTCGCAGCATCAATGTCAAACGGGCTGTCCCCGACCATGACGGCCTTCGCACGATTGCCGCCGAGCCGGTCAATGGCTTCGAACAGGGGGGCAGGGTCTGGCTTCTTCACCGGCAAGGTATCGCCGCCGATGAGCACCGGAAAGAACCGTTTGAGGTCGAGCAATCCCAGCACTTCATGTGACAGGCCTTCCACCTTGTTGGTGACAACCCCGAGCCGGGCACCGCGCTGCTCCAGCGTTTCAAGAACCGGCACAAGCCCGTCGAACACCTGGGTGTGGTCCGCCAGGTGGTCGCCGTAATAATCCAGGAACTCGTGAAACAGCTGATCGAGCAGCGCCTCACTGGCCGGCTCGCCCGTATGGGCAAAGCCGCGTTCCATGATCTTACGGGCACCGCCGCCTACCATTTCACGCACTTTCTCGTGCGGCACCCGCTCACGGCCATGGCGGGTGAGGATGACATTCATGGTCTCGGTCAGGTCCAGGGCCGTGTCGGCCAGGGTGCCGTCGAGATCAAACAGGATGGTCGGCGCGGTCATGGGTGGTCCTCACAAGCAAAGCGGCAATGATCAGCTGACGCCGACCAGCCAGCGCCATGTGCCATGGCGGGGGACGACCCGCAACTCATGGCTCCTGTGACCAATCCGCCGCCCCCTTGACGGCGCGCGCCAGCACGTCGATTGCCCGCGCGGCAACGCGGGCCTCCCAATTGTCGCGGCGGGGGGCGTAATTGGTGCGGATCTCGGCCAGGTAGGCAGGGGCTTCAGCCGCCGTGAGCCCGCCTTCAAACCGCAGCCACCGTTCCAGCATGGGGATGCGCATGATGTCGCGCTCGTTGCGACGCGGCTGCGCTGAACAGAATTCGACCACCGCACCGGCGATGTCGGCCCGGCCGGCAAGCAGGTTTTCAAGCCCGCGGAACAGAATGCCGCTGCGTCCCGGGCGGCGGGAACCCCATTGCCGCTCCACCGTCTCGCGCCGCAGCGCGTCGCGCCCCCACCACATCTCTGCCCGCCGCCGCATGGCGCTGCCCTCAGGCGAGAAGCACAGGAAGATGGTGTCTCCGTCTCCGATGGGGCCGGAATGGAAATCCACATAGGCCAGATGCTCGATGTGGCGGAGCTCTTCCGTCACCAGCATCTCGAGCTGCACTAGCGGCCGGGCCAGCGACCTGCCGCCATAGTGGTAGCCATCTGGGTGGGTGTACTGGCCCCGGCTGATGGCGTCTTCCAGCGCCCATTGGCCGTGCCGCTCGACGAAACGCTGGCCGGCATCCAAAAGGGCGTCGATACGGGGCGGCGCGAGGTCGGGCGGACACAGGGCAGGGTGGATTTCCCCGTAAAGCGGGTTTTCCGGGTGCGGCTTCGTGTGGTCGAGATAGTTCCGGTTGAGATCAATATTGTCCTCGGTGCCGCGCAGCCCGTGGGCGAAGCCCCAGGAATTGAGCCCGTGCACCATGAGGATGCCGACCCCCGGCGGCAGGCTTTCTGATCCCACAGCGTCCAGCCAGGCCACCTGCGCGCCGGACCCCGCATAGCCCTCAGCGCCGTGAACGCCACTGAGGCACAGGACGGCCGTCCGCGCTCCATCGAGCCCGCGCATGGCAATGTCGATGGCAAGGTCTTCCCCCAGCGGGCCTGTGCCGGGCTGGATGAGCCTCGACGTCTCAAAGCCCGCCCGGGCCGCCGCACTGCGGAACCGGCTACGGGCGTCTCCATAGGTGTCGGAAAAGGGGGAGGCTGTGGAAATGGGAGGACTCCTGACGGCGGTGGTGTACCGGAAGAATACACCCATGCCGCCTCTCTGGCGGAACGGCTTTGCACAGCGCCCCTCCAGCCGCTAGAAACGCGGGGGCTGGCAGCTCCCCTCTCGATTGTCTCTGCCCGCCTGCATGTTGGAGGACCCTCCATGGCCGATGCGCCCACCGCACTCCCCGATGCCCTCAAGGATCCAGCGCTGTTTCGCCAACAGGCCTATATTGATGGCGCCTGGGTGGCCCACCCCGCAGGGGCTGTGACCGACGTCACCAACCCGGCGACCGGTGACCTCATTGCCCAGGTGCCGAAGCTGGGCCGTGAGGAAGCAACCCGCTCGGTGGAGGTGGCAGAACAGGCATTCCGCGCCTGGTCGAAGCGCACCGCCAAGGAGCGCTCGCAGATCATCCGTCGCTGGTTCGACCTGATGACCGAGCACGAGGATGATCTCGCCCTGCTGCTGACCCTGGAACAGGGCAAGCCCCTGCCGGAAGCGCTGGCGGAAGTGCGCTATGGCGCGGCCTTCACCGAGTTTTATGCTGAAGAAGCCAAGCGCGTGTATGGCGACGTGGTGCCCGCCCATTTCACTGACCGGCGCATCGTGGTGGCCAAGCAGCCGATCGGCGTCGTCGCCGCGATCACACCGTGGAACTTCCCCAACGCCATGATCCTCCGCAAGGTAGCCCCGGCACTCGCCGCCGGCTGCACGGTGGTGTGCAAGCCCGCCCCGCAGACACCGCTGTCAGCGCTCGCCCTGTGTGAGCTGGCGGAACGCGCGGGCCTGCCTGCCGGCTGTTTCAACGTCGTTACCGGCAATGAGGTCGAGATCGGCGGGGTCTATACGTCCCATGACGCGGTCCGCGTGGTGACCTTCACCGGCTCTACCCAGGTGGGCAAACTGCTGATGGAGCAGTCCGCCCGCACGGTGAAGAAGACCTCGATGGAGCTGGGTGGCAACGCGCCCTTCATTGTGTTCGACGACGCAGATATCGACAGGGCTGTGGAAGGGGCCATCGCCTCAAAGTACCGCAATACCGGCCAGACCTGCGTCTGCACCAACCGCATCCTGGTGCAGAATTCCGTATACGCCGCATTCACCCAGAAATTGTCGGCAGCAGTCGCCAAGCTGAAGGTGGGCCATGGTACCGAAGATGGCGCTCAGATCGGCCCGCTGATCGATGCCCAGGCGCTGGACAAGGTCGCGGGCCATGTGGCGGATGCGCTGGCAAAGGGGGCCAAGATCGGTACCGGCGGCAACCGCCATGCCCTGGGCGGCACTTTCTATGAGCCCACCGTGCTGATTGATGCAGAACCCGATATGCGCATCGCGCGGGAAGAGACTTTCGGCCCTGTCGCCCCCGTCTTCCGCTTCCGGACGGAGGAAGAGGCGGTGGAGATGGCCAACGACACCAATTACGGCCTCGCTGCCTATGTCTATTCCCGCGATGTCGGCCGTTGCTGGCGTGTGGGTGAGGCGCTGGATTTCGGCATTGTTGGCATCAACGAAGCGCTCCTGTCCGTCGAGGTAGCCCCCTTTGGCGGCGTCAAGGAATCCGGCATCGGCCGCGAAGGCGGCAAATGGGGCCTCGAGGAATTTCTGGAACCCAAATACATGACCTTCGGCGGTCTGGACGGAGAATAGGACCTGATGAGCGACACCAATCTTTCAGCCGACGACCAGAAGCGCATCGCCGCCGAAGCCGCGCTCGCCTACATCAAGGACGGCATGAAGGTCGGGCTGGGCACCGGCTCGACAGCGGCACATTTCGTTATCGCCCTTGGGCGTAAAGCAAAAGACGAGGGGCTGAAGCTCACCTGCGTGCCCACGTCGGAAGCCACGGACAAGCTGGCCCGCGAGGTCGGCCTTACCGTGACAACGCTGGACGACCAGCCGCATCTGGACGTGACGGTGGACGGGGCGGACGAAATCGGCCCCAGACTCACCCTCATCAAGGGCGGCGGCGGTGCGCTGCTGCGCGAGAAGATCGTGGCGTTTGCATCCTCGCAGATGATCGTCATCGCCGATGAGAGCAAGGTGGTACCGCATCTCGGCAACTTCCCGCTGCCCATCGAAGTGGTGCCCTTCGGCGCCCAGGCGACCGGCACCCGTATCCTTGAATCCGGCAAGCTATTCGGCTGCGACGGCGCAATCTCTCTGCGTACGGATGAGTATGGCGAGCCCTTTGTCACCGACGGCAACAACCTGATCTATGACTGGGCGCTGGGTGAGATCCCCGACCCGGACGGGCTTGGCGAATATCTCTCGCGCCTGCCTGGCGTCGTGGAGCACGGCCTGTTTCTCGGCATTGCGCATGCGGCGCTCATCGGCAAGGCCGACGACTCGGTCGACACGCTCAATCACTAGCATTTCAAGCTATTGTGAATGTCCCTTGGGAGGGGACGGACCCCATGCCATCTAGGGCGGGTCACAACGAATAAAGGGACGGGGCACATGTCCGAGTATGATTACGACCTCTTCACCATCGGCGCGGGCTCTGGCGGTGTGCGGGCGTCGCGCATGGCAGCCTCCTATGGCGCCCGCGTGGCCGTTGCTGAGGAATACCGCGTCGGCGGCACCTGCGTGATCCGCGGCTGCGTGCCCAAGAAGCTGTTCGTCTATGCCAGCCACGTCCATGAGGAGATCGAGGATGCCACAGGCTTCGGCTGGACGGTGGAAGGCGCCAAGTTCGACTGGAAGACCCTGATCGCCAACAAGGACAAGGAAATCGACCGGCTGAACGGCATCTATATCGGCAATCTCGAAGGCTCGGCTGTCGAGATCGTCGAGGACCGGGCTGTCATCAAGGACAAGCACACGATCCACCTGGTCAACCAGAACCGCGACGTGACGGCGAAGACCATCCTGATCGCCACCGGCGCGACGCCCAATATCCACGAAGTGCCGGGCCATGAGCTGGCCATCACCTCCAACGAGGCCTTCCATCTCGACGAGCTGCCGAAGCGGGTCGTGGTGGCCGGCGGCGGCTATATCGCCGTTGAGTTCGCCGGCATCTTCAATGGCCTGGGCTCCGAGACGACGCTGGTCTATCGCGGCGAGGAAATCCTGCGCGGGTTCGACAACGACCTCCGTCGTCATCTGCACATGGAGATGGAGAAGAAAGGCGTCACCATCCGCACCCAGGTGGTGTTTGAAAAGATCGAGAAGACCGATGACGGCCTCGCTGTGACGCTGAATGACGGGACGGTCATCGAGACGGACGCCGTGATGTTCGCCATCGGGCGTGTGCCCAATACCAAGGGGCTTGGCCTTGAGAACGCGGGCGTGAAGATGTCCGCAAACGGCACCATCGAAGTGGACGCCTATTCCCGCACCAATGTGGACAACATCTACGCGGTGGGCGACGTCACCAACCGCGCGAACCTGACGCCGGTGGCAATCCGCGAGGGGGCCGCCTTCGCCGAGACGGTTTTTGCCAACAACCCGGTGGCGGTGGATCATTCCTGCATCCCGACGGCTGTATTCTCGACGCCTGAGATCGGCACTGTCGGCATCAGCGAGGAAGTGGCGCGTGAGCGCTTTGACCGGGTGGATGTCTACAAGTCGACCTTCCGGCCCATGAAGCACACCCTGTCCGGCCGCGACGAGCGCACGATGATGAAGCTCGTGGTGGATCCTGCCTCCGACAGGGTGCTGGGTGTCCACATGATCGGCCCGGCTTCCGGCGAGATCGTGCAGGCGGTGGGCATTGCCGTTCAGATGGGCGCCACCAAGGCCCAGTTCGACGCCACCATCGCGGTTCATCCGACAGCGGCGGAAGAGCTGGTGACCATGAAGACGCCGGAACCCCAGCCGACGGCTGCCGCGGCGGAGTGACCGCACGCGACGGTTAACCAAGCCCGTGTGCCGGGACCTTCGGCGGCTTGAATCAATTTCACAGCCCCTTGGCTCAAGTCCTTGAGACAAGGGGTAGAATCAGGCGCGAAGCGGGCGTATATAGACCCGATCCCCGGACCTTGTGAGCCATGCGGTGGCGCCTGCATCCATGCTGGCAGCCTGCGCAGAACTTTCCAGGGCGCACAGCGGCCCGGCGGCAAATTGGTAGTGAGTGGAACCATGAGCGAGAACTGGACGCCCAAGTCCTGGCGGTCGAAGCCCGCCAAGCACATCCCGGAGTATCAGGACCAGGCCAAGCTGGCCGAGGTGGAAAAGACCCTTGCGGGTTATCCGCCGCTGGTCTTTGCGGGTGAAGCGCGCCAGCTCAAGGCCGACCTCGCCGAGGTGGCCGAGGGCCGTGCTTTCCTGCTTCAGGGCGGGGACTGCGCGGAGAGCTTTGCCGAGTTCCACCCGGACAATATCCGCGACACCTTCCGCGTGTTGCTGCAGATGGCGGTGGTGCTGACCTTCGCCGCGGGCTCCCCGGTGGTGAAAGTGGGCCGTATCGCCGGCCAGTTCGCCAAGCCGCGCTCGGCCCCGACCGAGACCCAGGGTGACGTGACCCTGCCGAGCTATTTCGGCGACAACATCAACGGCATCGAGTTCGACGCCGCGGCCCGCCAGCCTGACCCGGAGCGTCAGCTTCGTGCCTATTCCCAGGCGGCCTCGACCCTGAACCTGCTGCGCGCTTTCGCCCAGGGCGGCTATGCGGATCTCAATTTCGTGCACCGCTGGAACATGGGCTTCGTGGCCGATAGCCCCGAGGGGCACCGCTACGAGGAACTGGCGACGCGCATCTCCGAGACGCTGGACTTCATGAAGGCGTGCGGCATCGACGCGGATTCAACCCCGCAGCTGCAGCAGACGGACTTCTACACCAGCCACGAGGCGCTGCTGCTCGGCTACGAGCAGGCCATGACCCGCGTGGATTCGACCACGGGTGACTGGTACGACACCTCCGCCCACATGCTGTGGATCGGCGACCGCACCCGCGCGCCGGAAGAAGCCCATGTGGAATTCATGCGCGGCATCAAGAACCCGATCGCCATGAAGTGCGGCCCGTCGCTGGACCCGGACGAGTTGGTGCGCCTGTGTGATGTGCTGAACCCGGAAAACGAGCCCGGCCGCCTGACCCTGATCGCGCGCTTCGGCTCCGAAAAGGTGGGTGAGGGCCTGCCGCCGCTGATCCGCGCCATTGAGCGGGAAGGCAAGAAGGTGATCTGGTCGTGCGACCCGATGCACGGCAACACCATCAAGGCCACCAATGGCTACAAGACGCGCCCAGTGGACCGCATCCTCAAGGAAGTGCAGGACTTCATGGCCGTGCACCGCGCCGAGGGGACCCACGCGGGTGGTGTTCATTTCGAGATGACCGGTTCCGACGTGACCGAGTGTCTCGGCGGCGCCATCGAGGTGACCGAGGACAGCCTGTCGGACCGCTACCACACCCATTGCGATCCGCGGCTCAATGCCAACCAGGCGCTTGAGCTGGCCTTCCTCATCGCCGAGGGCCTGAAGGCGGAACGCGAACAGCGTGACCGCGTGGCAGCCGCCGCCGGCTGACCGCAGGCCAGACAGACAAATCCGTAGCCCCGTCCCGCAACCGCCGCTACCATGGCGGTATGAGGGACGGGGAACGGGCTTGGCCGCAGTGCTGATTATCCGAACACGGCTGATTGCCGCTGCCATGGTTCTGCTGGCGGCCTTTATCGTCATGGGCGCCAGCTCATTGGACGCAGCGCGCGCCCAGAGCGCCGCTCAATCTGACGATGCCGCGCCAGACAGTGTTGCGCCTGATGGTGCCGCGCCCGGCACCCTGACGCCCGTTCCCTGTGACACGCTGGCGGGCTTCACCCATGAGCGCATCTCCTGCAGCTATCTCCATGTGAGGGAAAGTGACCGCGGGCGGCAGCTGATGCTTGCCGTGGCAGTGGTGCGCGCGCGGCAGGCGGATGCTGTGGCAAGCCCCGTGGTGTTTCTCCATGGCGGGCCCGGCGGGCAGATCGTCCGCGCAGCCAGACACTTCGCGACCATGCCGATCAACGCGACCCGTGACGTGATCTTGTTCGATCAGCGCGGATCCGGCCTGTCGGAGCCGCAGGATTGTCAGGACGCGTCCCAAGCCTTTCTCGAGATGCTGGCAGCTGATTTGCCCGCGTCCAACTCGGTTCAGGTCCAGGCAGCCATTGAGCAGCGCTGCCATGACGAGATGATCAATGCCGGTGCCGATCTCAACGGATATGGCACAGCCGAGACCGTGGGCGACATGGACAGGCTGCGGCGGGCATTGGGTATTGAGGAATGGAACCTGTTCGGCGTGTCCTACGGCTCGACGGTTGCCCTGGACTATATCCGCACCCAACCCGAACACACGCGCGCGGCGGTGCTGGACAGTGTCTATCCCACCTCCGCGCCGGGCGGCGGGGACACGGCGACACGCAATTTCGTGCGCGCGCTGCAGCAGCTTTATGCGGATTGCCGCCGGGATGATGCCTGCCGACAGGCCTATCCGGGACTGGAGACGTCTTTCCTGGCCACGCTGATTGCGCTGGAGCGGGAGCCCCTTGCCATTCCGGTGGCAGACCGCAGCCTCGTGCCCTCCGGTGTCTTCCATCTCAATGCGCAGGACTTCGCCTCGATCATTCACCAGATGATGTATGCGCGCGAAACCATCTCCATCGTGCCCATGACCATCGACCGTGCGGCCCGGCGGGATGCCCAGGGGCTGACAGGGATCGTCAGTGTGCTGGCACCCTTGGCCACCCGCATCGACCTGCCAGCCTTGCTATCGGTTGATTGCCGCGAACGCATGCTGACGCGCGGCCGCACCATTCGTGATTTCAACAGGCTTGAGCGCTTCATGCGCCGCCAGCTCACCTTGTTCGACACGCAGGACGAATTGTGCGCCGACTGGGCGCCGGACTTTGCCGACCCGGCCTTCAACGAGCCCGTGTCATCGCCGGTGCCGGCTATCTTCTATTCCGGCGCCAATGATCCGATCACGCCGCCAAGCGCGACGCGGGACGCGTTTCGTCTGTTCCCCAACGCTCAATATGTGCATGTGCTGCATACGGGCCACGGGGTGGACCGGTCCCATGCCTGCATCCGCGACGTCACGGCAGCCTTTCTCGATGATCCGACTGCGCTGGTGCAGGACGCCTGCGTCGGGTCGATTGCCCCAATCCCATTCGTAACCGCCGTCGCACCATCCTCCGGCGTGCTGCCCTTTGCGACCGGCATCCTGCAACTGCAGATGCCGTTTCTGATTGTCTCGCTCGCAGCCGGTGTGCTGCTCGCGGTGATTGGCGGTCTGTGGACGCTCACCTCCGTGCTGCGCAGCGGATATGGCTGCAGCCCGTCTTCCCTCACCATCGGATCAGCTGTGTCCGCCGGGGCAGGGGCTCTCGTACTGATCGTATTTGCCGGATTGCTAACGCTGGTGGTGGCGGATACTGGGGCGAGCCTGACCCCCACACTGTTGGCTTTCGGCGTGCCGGAGGACGCGGGAACCCTGCTGAGCCTGCCCTGGGCAGCCCTGGCCGTGACGGTGCTCAGCCTTGGCCTGCTGATCGCAGCCGCCGCACGCGGCGGGGCGAATACGCGGCCGCACACCCCCATCGCTGTCCTGCTGACCGGTGGCATTCTCATGCTGGCGGTGTTGTGGTGGCTCGGCTTTTTCGCCCGGCTGCCGGGCTGAGCCTCGGGGCAGACAACAGGCCACAATGAAAAACCCCGCCGGCGCACCGGCGGGGTTTTCCGTTTGCTCGAGAGGGTCTCCCGGGTTCAGGCTCAGACAGCCTTGTCCGGACCGACCTTCACCAGCATTTTGCCGAAATTGCCGCCGGTGAAAAGGTTGAGGAAGGCGTTCGGCGCGCGCTCGATGCCGTCTTCAACGGTCTCTTCCCACTTGATCTTGCCTTCCTTGATCCACTGCGACATGTCGCGGATGAAGTCCGGCAAGAGGTCGAAATGGTTCGAGACGATGAAGCCCTGCATCTTCAGGCTCTTACCGACCATGTAGATGAGGTTGTTCGGGCCCGGGGTGGGGGTGGTGTCGTTGTACTGGGAAATCATGCCGCACATGGCCAGGCGGCCGAAGGGACGCATGTTTTCCAGCGCCGCCACCAGATGTTCGCCGCCCACATTCTCGAAATAGACGTCGATGCCCTTGGGCGCGGCTTCGCGCACCGCTTCGGTGAGATTGCCGCAGGTCTTGTAGTTGATCGCCTTGTCGATGCCGGCGGTCTCTTCCAGCCACTTGCACTTGTCATCGGAGCCGGCGGTGCCGACCACGAAGCAGCCCTTGGCCTTGGCGATTTGGCAGACGACAGCACCCACGGCACCGGACGCCGCTGACACGAAGACGGTTTCACCGTCCTTGAGTTCACCGACGCGCAGCAGGCCCGCATAGGCCGTCATGCCCGGCATACCGAGCGTGCCGAGATAGGCCTGGATGGGAGCGGCGTTCTCATCGACCTTCTGCACTTCCTCGCCCTTGGCGACGGCATATTCGCGCCAGCCGAGCATGGACTGCACATAGTCGCCAACGGCTACTTTGTCGGAATTGGACGCGACCACCTGACCGATGGCACCGCCTTCCAGCGGGGCACCGATCTGGAACGGCGGCACATAGCTCTCCCGGTCATACATGCGGCCGCGCATATAGGGGTCGACCGACATCCAGATATTGCGGATCAGAACTTCGCCGTCGCCGGGAGCACCGATCTCGGTCTCGGCGACTTCGAAATCCTCAAGCTTCGGCATGCCTTCCGGCCGCGCCTTCAGGCGGACTTCCTTTGAAACAACGTTAGACATGGGTTTCTCCCTGTTTGTCTGGTTACGGATAGAAAAAGCGAAATGTCATGTTGCCGTGGCGCTGCGGACCTAGCCCTGCGGGTCAGCCACGTGAACGAGGCGCTTGCCGAGATTCTCGCCGCCGAGCAGACCGACCAAGGCCTGCGGCGCGTTCTCCAATCCCTCGACGATGTCCTCGGCCACCTTGATGTGACTCTGGGCGGCAAAGCCCGCGAGCTCTGCTTCGGCCTGGGCGAACTGATCAGCGAAGTCGCTGACGATGAAGCCTTCGATCTTGAGGCGCTTGGTGACGAACAGGCCCGGCACGCCGCGCGGGCCGTGGGTGGGGGTTTCGGTGTCATATTGCGAAACCGCGCCGCAGCAGACGATGCGCCCGCGCATATTCATGCGGAACAGCACGCCTTCGAAGATATCGCCACCTACATTGTCGAAGAAGACGTCCACGCCGTCCGGCGCAGCCTGCTTCAGCGCTTTCACGACCGGTTCCTTGTTGTAGTTGATCGCCGCGTCGAAGCCGAGCTCGTCGGTGAGCCACTGGCACTTGCGATCGGACCCCGCAATACCGACCACGCGGGCCCCATGGGTCTTGGCCAGCTGGCCCGCGACCGAGCCGACGGCACCGGCAGCGGCGGAAACAACAACGGTTTCGCCCTTCTTCGGGGCACCGATTTTCAGCATGCCGAAATAGGCCGTCTTGCCGGTGATGCCGAGAATGGACAGCAGATGGGTGAGCGGTCCGCGCTGGGTGCGCTTGGCAACAGCGTCCCCCGGCAGCACCACATGCTCGCACCAGCCCATGTCGCCTTCCACCAGATCACCGGCCTTGAAGCCGGGATGGTTGGAGACAACGACCTGGCCGAGCGCCCCGCCGGCCATCTTGGTGCCGGGCAGCACCTGGTCGCGATAGGTGCGGCCCTGCATCCAGGCCCGGTTGGCAGCGTCGATGGAGATGTAAAGCAGCCGGATGAGCAGTTCCCCGTCGCCGGGCTCAGCCAGCGGCGTGGTGGAGAGCGCGAAATTCTGCGTCTGCAGCTTGCCGGAGGGCGAATCCGAAAGGGTGATTTCGCGGGTTTCCGTGACCGCCATCATCAGGCTCCATCTGGTGCAGAAAACGCAGGGGCATCGGCCCCCAAAATGTGGCCAAGAGTTAACACACGCAGGGCGGCCCCTTGCAAGGTGCGATTTTCGAACGGACCCTGCGTTGTGCAGAGCAGCCTTGGGAACGCGCCCCTTGGCCTCAGCGCGCCAATCGCCTAGCTTCGCGCCCGCACACCAAGGGCAGTTCCGCCCGATCTCTCAGGCTCACGAGTTCAGTTCAGCGTCATGCCCTATAACCGTCCCAAGCTTTCGCGCGTCCGCACGGGCGTTGTCGGCACCGGCTATTTCGGCCGGCTGCACGCCAGCAAATATGCCGCCATTCCCGGCGCGGACCTCGTCGGCGTGTTCGATCTCGACGCGGAACGGGCACAGATGGTGGCAGACGAGTTTGGCTGCGCTGTCATGGGCAGCCTCGACGACTTCTTCGGCAAGGTGGACGCTGTGTCCATTTCAGCACCGGCCACCCATCATTACGAGTTGGCGTCCCGCTTCCTGGAGCAGGGCATTCACGTCCTGATCGAAAAACCCATCGCGACGACCCTGGAAGACGCAGACCGGCTGATCAAGCTGGCGCGCGAAAAGCAGGCGGTGATCCAGGTGGGCCACCAGGAACGGTACGTGTTCTCGCGCTTTGATCTGCCGGCGCTGGTGTCCGACCCGGTGGAGATCGTCTGCCGTAGGGCAGGACCCTTTACCGGGCGCAACACCGATGTGAGCGCGATCCTCGACCTGATGATCCACGACATCGACATCAGCCACCAGATCCTGCGCTACAAGCCCGCCGAGGTGACGGCCACCGGCCGCGCCGTGCATGGCGATCTGGCCGACGAGATCGACGCGACAGTGACCACCGAGGACGGCAAGACCGTGCGCGTGTTTGCCAGCCGCGTCGGCGACAAGCTGGAACGCTCCGTGCGCATCGCCTGCAAGGACCGCGAGATCATGATCGATTTCGCCAACCGCAAGTTCGAGCTGGTGGAGTTCCCTGAAGGCAACGGCAATGGCGGCCCGCGCCGCATCATGGACCCGTCCGAAGTGGACGGGCTGCCCGTGGTGGATGAGCTCGTGTCGCAAGACCCGCTGGCCGAGGAAATCGGCGGCTTCGTGAATGCGGTGGCAACCGGTGCCCGCCCGCGCGTGAGCGGCGAGGACGCCCGCCGCGCTCTGGCGACGGCGCTGGCGATCGAAGAGGCGGTCGGGCCGCTCACCCGCGAAGAGAGCGCGTAATGCTTGGCATCGCGCCCGGAGCGCATTAGGTCTCATGCAATGACAGATACGCTTTCCATCTGCCTGGCGCAGCTCAACCCGGTGGTGGGTAATGTCGAGGCGAATATCGCCCGGGCCCGCTCAGCGCGCGCCGAAGCGGCCGCCAAGGGCGCCGACCTCATCGTCTTCACCGAGCTGTTCGTCTCCGGCTACCCGCCCGAAGACCTGGTGCTGAAGCCTGCCTTCCAGGACGCCGCCCGTGCGGTGCTGGAGGACTTTGCAGCCGACACAGCCGATGGCGGCCCCGCCGTCCTCATCGGCGTGCCGCTGCGGGACGCGGGCCTGCTGCATAATTCGGTGGCACTGCTGGAGGGCGGCAAGGTCGCTGAAGTGCGCCACAAGCAGATGTTGCCCAATTACGGCGTGTTCGACGAGATGCGCGTCTTCGCGCCCGGCCGCAACCCGGATCCGATCCCGTTCCGCGGCATCAAGCTCGGCGTGCCCATCTGCGAGGACATCTGGCACGAGCATGTGGTGGCGACGCTGAAGGCGCGCGGCGCGGACCTGTTGCTGGTGCCCAACGGCTCGCCCTTTGAGGCCACCAAGCACGGTGCCCGCATGGACCATGTACGCGCCCGCATCAGCGAAAGCGGCCTGCCGCTGGCCTATGTCAACCAGGTGGGCGGTCAGGACGAGCTTGTCTTCGACGGCGCGTCCTTCGTGATGAACACGGATTTCACCGTGCCCCTGAGCATGCCGGCCTTCGATGAAGCTCTGGTGATGACCGAGTGGACGCGCGGCGAGGCGGGCTGGACCTGTGCGGCAGGCGCCCGTGCTCCGGACCCGGAAGGTCTTGAAGCGATCTACAGCGCCTGTGTGCTGGGCCTGCGTGATTACGTCAACAAGAACCGGTTTCCCGGGGTGGTGCTGGGTCTGTCCGGCGGGATCGACAGTGCCATCTGCGCTGCCATGGCGGCGGATGCGCTTGGCCCGGACAAGGTCCGCTGCGTGATGCTGCCGTCGAAATACACAAGCCAGGAAAGCCTGGATGACGCGGAAGCCTGCGCGAAGCTCATCGGCACCCGGCTCGACACGGTTGCAATTTCCGAGACGGTTGACGCGATCGAAGGAGCGCTTGCCCCCCTGTTCGAGGGCCACGACCCGGACATCACCGAAGAGAACATCCAGTCCCGCGCCCGCGGCCTGTTGCTGATGGCCCTGTCCAACAAGTTCGGCGACATGGTAGTGACCACCGGCAACAAGTCGGAAGTGTCCGTCGGCTATGCCACGCTGTACGGCGACATGAATGGCGGCTTCAATCCCATCAAGGACCTCTACAAGATGCAGGTCTTCGCGCTGTGTGAATGGCGCAACCAGAACAAGCCTGCGATTGGTCTGGGTCCGGACGGCCGGGTGATCCCGCAACGGATCATCGACAAGCCGCCTTCTGCTGAGTTGCGCGAAGACCAGAAGGATGAGGACAGCCTGCCGCCATATCCGGTGCTGGACGACATCCTGGAAGGCCTGGTGGAGCACGAGCAGAGCGCCGAGGAAATCATCGCCCGCGGCCATGACCGCGACGTGGTGAAACGTATCGAGCACTTGCTCTATATCGCCGAATACAAGCGCCGCCAGGCAGCCCCCGGCGTGAAGATCGGCCGCAAATATTTCGGCCGCGACCGCCGTTACCCGATCACCAACGGCTTCCGCGATGCCCGCTAATACGGTCCGAACCCGCTTTGCGCCCAGCCCGACAGGGGCGCTGCATGTGGGCAACCTGCGAGCCGCGCTGCTCAACTGGCTCTATACCCGCAAGATGGGCGGCAGCATCGTGCTGCGCTTCGATGATACGGATCTGGCCCGCTCGACGCGGGAATATGCCGACGCGATTGCCGATGACCTTGCCTGGGCGGGTCTCGATTTCGACGAGGTAACCCGCCAGTCGGACCGGCTTGCAACCTATGATGCCGCCGCGGAGACGCTGAAGGCGCGCGGGCTGCTTTATCCCTGCTACGAGACTCCCGCGGAACTGGACCGCCGCCGCAAGCGCCAGCTCGCCCGGGGCAAGCCGCCTGTCTATGACCGCGCCGCCCTTGAGCTGAGTGCCGACGAGCGCACAGCGCTGGAGGCCGAGGGCCGCACGCCCCATTGGCGCTTCAAGCTGTCCCATGACACCGTGTCGTGGAACGATCTCGTGCGCGGGCCGCAATCCATCGAGACCGCGTCACTGTCCGACCCGGTGCTGATCCGGGAGGACGGCACCTATACCTACATGCTGCCATCTGCGGTGGATGACAGCGAACTGGGCATAACGAATGTTCTGCGTGGCGAAGACCATGTGACAAATACAGGTGTTCAGATTGAGCTATGGGAAGCGATTGGTACGAAGCTTCCTGTGTTTGGTCATTTCCCGCTGATGGTGGCGGCGGGCGGGGCGAAGCTGTCCAAGCGCGAGGGCGGTGCCAGCGTGGAGGAAGTGCGCGCCATGGGCCTCGAGCCGGAGGCGCTGACGAGCTATCTGGCGCTGCTCGGCACCTCCGATGATGTGCGGCCCATGAGCCTTGAGGCTCTGGTGGAGAATTTCGAGTTTTCGAAGTTCGGCCGCGCGCCGGGGCATTACGCGGTGGACGACATTGCCCGCCTCAATGCGGACTGGCTGCATGAGGCAGCCTTTGACCAGGTCGCGGACCGGCTTGCTGCCCGGGGCATAGATATGTCGCCGGAGCTGTGGGCGGCCATTCGCGGCAATCTCGAGACGCTTGCCGATGCAGCCCTGTGGAAGACGATCACTGAGGGGGAGATTTCGCCGGTGATCGAGGATCCGGCCTTTGCGCAGGCCGCAGCCGCCCTGCTGCCGCCGGAACCCTGGGACGAGACCACCTGGAAGACCTGGACAGATGCTGTGAAGGCCGAGACTGGCGCCAAGGGCAAGGGCCTGTTCATGCCGCTTCGGCTGGCGCTGACCGGCCTTGATCACGGCCCGGAACTGAAGGCGCTGCTGCCGCTCATCGGCCGCGACAAGGCGCGCAGCCGGCTTGCCGGGGATATGGGTTG
Source organism: Pyruvatibacter mobilis (assembly GCF_012848855.1). NCBI lineage: Bacteria > Pseudomonadati > Pseudomonadota > Alphaproteobacteria > Hyphomicrobiales > Parvibaculaceae > Pyruvatibacter > Pyruvatibacter mobilis. The sequence goes on along the minus strand of NZ_CP051630.1, from coordinate 1,828,477 downwards.
ATTTTTTAAGGCTTTGTCGCCAAAGTCCGGCTCATGACCATCGCCGCCACCACCGCGTGCATTTGCTGCACCATTATTATCAGCTAGCGCAAAACGCTGGCTCGCGGCCGTTCGTCAAAATCCTGATCCCAGACAAGACGTTTCGCCCCGAGGCCAGCAGGCCTTGAAGGACGGACTCTATGTCGCGTGACGTGACGCTCACCATCTACGACACCGGACGCCGCGAAAAGCGGGTGTTCGAGCCCATCGACGCGGCAAATGTGCGGCTCTATGCCTGCGGACCCACGGTTTATGACTATGCGCATATCGGCAATGGCCGCACGGCGGTGACGTTCGATCTCGTTTTCCGTGTGCTGCGCTATGCCTATGGCGTGGAGCACGTCACCTATGTGCGCAACATCACCGACATCGACGACAAGATCATGGCTCGCGCTGTGGAGCGGGGCATCTCGATCCGTGAGCTGACCAATGGCACCGCCGAGGTCTACCAGAAGGACATGGCGGGCCTCGGCGCACTGACGCCCACCCATGAGCCGCGCGCGACGGATTATGTGGATGGGATGGTCGCCATGGTGCAGACGCTCATCGACAAGGGCCATGCCTATGAGGCGGAAGGCCACGTGCTGTTCGACGTCTCGTCAGACAAGGACTATGGCCAGCTGTCCGGCCGGTCGCTGGATGACATGATTGCCGGGGCCCGTGTGGAAGTGGCGCCCTACAAGCGCAATGCGACGGATTTCGTGCTGTGGAAGCCGAGTGACGACGACATGCCCGGCTGGGACAGCCCGTGGGGCAATGGCCGCCCGGGCTGGCATCTTGAATGCTCCGTGATGAGCGAGGAGCTGCTGGGCGAAACCTTCGACATTCATGGTGGCGGCATCGACCTTGCCTTCCCGCACCATGAAAACGAGGTGGCGCAATCCACCTGCGCTCATGACGGTGCGGCGCTCGCCAATTACTGGATGCATGGCGGCTTTCTGCAGGTGGACGGCGAGAAGATGTCGAAGTCCCTCGGCAACTTCCTGGTCGTGCACGACCTGCTGGAGGACTGGCCGGGCGAGGCGCTGCGGCTGCATCTGTTCATGACCCATTACCGCCAGCCTCTGAACTGGACGGCGGAGGGCGTGCGTGAGGCCAAGGCCATTCTGGACCGCTGGTACAAGGTGACCGCCGGTGCAGGCAACGTAACCGGAGATGACGTGCCGGCGAGCGTGGCGGCGGCCCTGCTGGACGACTTCAACACGCCGCAGGCGCTTGCCGTGATGCATGGCCTCTACAGCGAGGCACAAAAGGGCAGCGAAGACGCCGCACGTGCCCTGAAAGCATCGGGCCAGTTGCTGGGCCTGTTTGGTCAGTCTGCGGAGGAATGGGCGGCCTGGCGGCCCCAGTCATCTGCTATTGATGACGCGCATGTGGAAAACATGATCGCTGCGCGCAACGCCGCGCGCAAAGCGAAGGATTTTGCCGAGGCCGACCGGCTGCGGGATGAACTGACGGCAATGGGTGTCGAGATCAAGGACGGGCCGGAAGGCACCACCTGGTCAGTCGCGCCGTGAAGGACAAAGCACAATGAGCTCCAAGGAACGTCTCTACCTGTTCGACACCACCCTGCGCGACGGCGCGCAGACGCAGGGCGTTGATTTCAGCGTCGAGGACAAGATCCGCATTGCCGAAACCCTCGACGAGCTGGGCATCGACTATGTGGAAGGCGGTTGGCCTGGCGCCAACCCGACGGACACTGCCTTCTTCAGCGAAAAGCGCGGGCTTAATTCAGCACGCATGACCGCCTTCGGCATGACCAAGCGCGTGGGGCGGTCGGCGGACAATGATCCGGGGCTTGCGGCCCTGTTCGACGCAGAGTCCGACGTGGTGTGTCTCGTCGCCAAGACATGGGATCACCAGGTGGAAGTTGCGCTTGGCTGCTCGCTTGACGAAAACCTCGAAGCCATTCGCGACAGCGTGCAGGCGATCACCAAGCACAAGCGTGAGCCGATGATCGACTGCGAGCATTTTTTCGACGGCTACAAAGCAAACCCGGACTACGCCATCGCCTGCGCCAATGAGGCGCTGGCAGCGGGCGCGCGCTGGGTGGTGCTGTGCGACACCAATGGCGGCACGCTGCCCCATGAGGTGGAGGCGATCACCCGCGAGGTGGCCAAGCACATCCCCGGCGACAATCTGGGCATCCATGCCCATAACGACACGGAAAACGCCGTGGCCAACACGCTGGCCGCGATCCGCGGCGGGGTGCGGCAGATCCAGGGCACACTGAACGGCCTGGGTGAACGCTGCGGCAATGCCAATATGGTGTCGCTGCTGCCAACCCTGATGCTGAAGCCTGAATTCGCTGACCGCTTCGAGACCGGCGTGCCCCATGACAGCCTGAAGCAGCTGACCCATGTCAGCCGCCTGCTGGATGAAATCCTCAATCGCACCCCGAACCGGCATCAGCCCTATGTGGGCGCGTCGGCCTTTGCCCATAAGGGCGGGCTGCATGTCTCCGCGGTGCAGAAAGACCCCTCCACCTATGAGCATGTGCCGCCGGAAGCGGTAGGCAACAAGCGCCGCATCCTGGTGTCCGACCAGGCGGGCCGCTCCAACGTGCTGGCGCAGCTCGAAAGCGCCGGCATCGAAGTGGAGGCGCAGGACCCGCGCGTGAAGCGGCTTGTGGACGAGGTGAAGGAGCGCGAGTTCCTCGGCTACGCCTATGACGGTGCGGAAGCCTCCTTCGAACTGCTGGCCCGTCGCGCCCTGGGCGAGGTGCCGCATTTCTTCGAAGTGGAGAGCTTCCGCGTGATGGTGGAGCGCCGCTACAACGCGGTGGGCGAACTGGTGACCGTGTCCGAAGCGACAGTGAAGGTCTCCGTCGACGGCGTCAGCATCATGAGCGCGGGCGAGGGAAACGGCCCCGTCAACGCGCTGGACCAGGCCCTGCGCAAGGATCTCGGCAAGTACTCGTCATGGCTCGAAGATCTGCGGCTGGCAGATTTCAAGGTCCGTATCCTGACGAGCGGTACCGAGGCCGTGACCCGCGTGATGATCGAAAGTGTGGACGGGGAGGGAGCACGCTGGTCCACTGTCGGCGTCTCGCCGAACATCGTGGATGCGTCCTTCCAGGCCCTGATGGATTCGATCACCTACAAGCTGCTGCGCGATGGTGCCCCGGCGGCCGTGCCGGTCTCCGAGCGGTGAGCCCCCTATGAGCGGGCCGGACAACCGTCCCGCCGCAGGAGGTGAAGCCAGGCAGACCGTATCCGGCGGCGTGCTTCTGGCGGGCGGTGCGTTCGCGCTATGGGGCGTGCTGCCGCTGTTCTACAAGGCGCTCGGCCATGTGCCGGTGCTGGATGTGCTGGCCCATCGCGGCATCTGGGCATTGGTATTTCTCGCCTTCATCGTCACGCTTACCCGCCGCTGGGCGATCGTGGCGGGTGCGCTGACAAGCCCGCGCGTGCTCGGCCTGCTGGTGGTGACTGGCGTTCTCATCGGCGGCAATTGGGGCGGCTTCATCTATGCGGTGGATGCAGGCCGGGTGCTGGAAGCAAGCCTCGGCTATTTCATCAACCCGATGATGAACGTAGCGCTGGGCGTTGTGCTGCTGGGCGAAAAACTCAACGGGCCGCAGAAGGCAGCGATTGCCTGCGCGGCGCTGGGAGTGCTGAACCAGGTGATCCTTATCGGCACGGTGCCGTGGATTGCCCTGTTCCTCGCGACCTCCTTTGCCGCCTATGGCTATCTGCGCAAGACGGTGTCCGTTGAAAGCCTCGATGGGTTGTTCGTCGAGATGCTGGTGCTGGCGCCGCTGATGATCGGCTATTTGGTGTGGGCGGAAGGCCCAGCCCTTGGTTTCGCCGGGGCCGACGCCTGGACAATCATGCTGCTTTTGCTGACCGGGCCCTTTACCGCGATCCCGCTGCTGCTCTTTGCCGCCGGGGCCAGGCGCATTCACCTGGCGACGCTCGGCATCCTGCAATTCATTGCACCCAGCATCATGTTCCTGATGGCCGTGTTCCTGTTCGGGGAGCCCTTCATGCTGGCCAACGCGCTGACCTTCGGTCTGATCTGGACAGGGCTCGCCGTCTTTGCGTGGGATGCCTGGCGCAGCCGCTAAGAGGCGCTGCCAAGACCGAGCGCATCAGCCAATCCGTCCACGGACGGGACCACCCGGTACATGCCTTTGAGATCGCCATGGGAGAAGCCGCGGGCGACGATATGGTCGAGCAGCTCCGCCAGCGGCGTCCAGTAGCCGTCAATGTCGAGAATGATGATCGGCTTGGCGTGGCGGCCGAGCTGCTTCCAGGTGAGGATGTCCACCAGCTCGGCGATGGTGCCGATGCCGCCGGGCAGCACCACGAAGGCATCCGCCCGCGCCGCCATGGCCTGCATGCGGTCATGCAGATTATCGGTGATCTCGTGATCGCCGGGGGCGTCCTTCATGACTTCCGGCACGGTGAGGAATTCCGGGATGATGCCGTCCACCTCGCCGCCGCCATCAGCCACGGCCCGCGCCAGAATGCCCATCAGGCCAATGCCGCCGCCACCATAAACCAGGCGAATGCCGCGTCCGGCGAGAAAGGCGCCGAGGTCGCGGGCCGCTGTGGCGAATGCGGGACTGTCGCCGGGAGAGCTGCCGCAGAACACCGTCACGGCCTTAATGTTTGACGCCATATCACCTTCACCCGGATCGGCTGTAATTAACGCAAATTGCGGATAGAAGCGGACGATGCCGCGCCGATGCCTTATTCTCAAGCTAAAGGCTTATCTGCAAGGGGTGCAGCCCGGGGTCCGGGCGCAGGAAGGGAGCCAGCGACATGTCGCGAGGCATTGCCATCTTCGGTGGCGTGGCGGCAGCACTTGCCGTTCTCGTAATTGGGTATTTTCTTTTCTTCGCCGGCGGGTCGACGCCGGGCGATGAGGGCGACGACGTCGCGGCGGTGGAGACACCGGCTGAAGAGGCGGTGCCCCAGCCCGAGGCGCAGGCGGCAGCCTTCCCGACATTCGATATCGTGCGCGTGGAGCGCGACGGGCAGACCGTCGCTGCCGGTCGCGCCGAACCTGGCTCGAAAATCCGCCTAATCGACAATGGCACCGTGCTGGCCGAAGCCGTGGCGGACAGCCGTGGTGAATGGGTGATCGTGCTCGACGAGCCGCTGGCACCGGGCGACCGGCAATTGCGCCTGGAAGCCGAACTGCCCGACGGCACGCTGCTGAATTCCGAACAGGTGGTGTCGATCTCGGTGCCCGAGAACCCGGATGCCGAAGCGCTGGTGGTGCTCCAGGGCCCGGACACGCCGAGCAAGGTGCTGCAGGGCACGGGCGTTGTTGCCGATGGCGGCGCGCTGTCCCTTGATACGGTGGATTACGGCGCCGATGGCGTTGTCATTTTCTCCGGCAAGGCACCTGCGGGCACGGATGTCCGTATCTATGTGGACAACGAGCCGTTCGGAGACGCCCGCGCGGACGACAAGGGCCGCTGGGTCTTCAACACCGACAAGCCGATCACACCGGGCGTACATGATCTGCGCGTTGACCAGATCGACGGGCAGGGCATGGTGCTGTCGCGGCTTGAGGCACCCTTCGAGCGCGCCACCCAGGCCGAAGTGGACATGGTCCTGCAGGATGGCAAAGTGGTTATTCAGCCCGGCAACAATCTGTGGACCATTGCCCGCCGCCTGTATGGCTCCGGCTTCAAATACACGGTGATCTATCAGGCCAATCAGGCGCAGATCCGTGACCCGGACCTGATCTATCCGGGCCAGGTCTTCGAGACGCCGGGCGCCGGGGGCTGACCTTCGTTCTTGTTTTGTCGCCGCAAGGCGTTATGTACCGGGGATGCAACCCGCCCGGCCGGGCGGGTGCGGGCGCGCGTTGCCAGGGATCCTGCCAGTACCGGACAGCTGTCCGTGCCGGCATTGGCTGCGCCGCCGCGATGTCCCCGGGAGTACCGTCATGTCACCTCGCTTCGGCGCCGGTAAGGGCCAGCAATTGACGCTGGATGTGGATCGCGCCGATGACGGCGATGCCATCCGCGACCTGTTGCCGTTTCTCTGGCCGAAGGGCCGGCCGGACCTGAAGCGCCGGGTGGTGCTGGCAATGATCGCGCTGGTGCTGGCCAAGGCCGTGACGGTCGGCATGCCCTATCTCTACAAGGCAGCGGTGGATTCGCTTGATGCGGCACGGCCGGAAGAGATCGCACTCAGCATCGTCCTCTCCCTCATCGCAGCCTATGGCGTTGCCCGCATCCTGATGATCGGCCTGGCGCAATTGCGCGACGGGCTGTTTGCGCGGGTGGGGCAGAACGCGGTGCGCGCTGTGGGGCTGCGCACATTCCGTCACCTGCACGCGCTGTCCCTGCGCTTTCATCTGAGCCGCCGCACCGGCGGGCTGAGCCGGGTGATCGAGCGCGGCGTGAAGGCCATCGAGTTCCTGTTGCGCTTCACTCTGTTCAATGTGGGCCCCACCATCCTTGAGCTGCTGCTGGTCGCGGGGCTGCTGTGGTGGACCTTCAACATCTGGTTCGCCGTGGTGACGCTGCTGACGGTCGGCGGCTATGTGCTTTTCACCTTCAAGGTCACTGAATGGCGCATCGGCTTCATCCGATCGATGAACCAGTCCGACGAGCGCGCCCACACCAAGGCCATCGACAGCCTGCTCAACTTCGAGACCGTCAAATATTTCGGCAACGAGGCCCACGAGGCTGACCGCTTCGACCGCTCCATGGCGCGCTACGAGGACGCTGCCGTGCGCTCCACCAAGTCGCTGTCCTGGCTCAATGCGGGGCAGGCGGCGATCTTCGCCATTGGCCTGTCGGTGCTGATGGGCATGGCGGCAACCGGCGTGGCTAATGGCACCATGACGCTGGGTGACTTCGTGCTGGTCAACACCATGCTCATCCAGCTCTATCAGCCCCTGAACCTGCTCGGCTTCGTCTACCGCGAGATCAAGCAGGCGCTGGTTGACATGGAAACCATGTTCTCGCTGCTGGGCGTTGGCACCGAGGTGGAGGACAAGCCGGGTGCGGTGCCGCTCAAGGTCAATGGCGGCGAAGTGCGGTTCGAGAACGTGTTCTTCGCCTATGATCCCGCGCGCCCGATCCTGAAGGATGTCAGCTTCACGGTCCCCGCCGGCCGCATGGTCGCCATTGTCGGCCCGTCCGGGGCGGGCAAGTCCACCATCTCCCGGCTGCTTTACCGCTTCTATGACGTGACGGAAGGCCGGGTGCTGATCGATGGGCAGGACGTGCGGGATGTCGAACAGGCAAGCGTGCGCCAGGCCATCGGCATCGTCCCGCAGGACACGGTGCTGTTCAACGACACGATCCGCTACAACATCCGCTACGGCCGCCCGGACGCGACCGACGCGGAAGTGGAGGAAGCCGCCCGCATGGCGCAGATCCACGATTTCATTGCGGCTCTGCCCGAGGGTTATGACAGCCAGGTCGGTGAGCGCGGGCTGAAGCTGTCGGGTGGTGAAAAGCAGCGCGTGGCCATTGCCCGCACCCTGCTCAAGAACCCGCCCATCCTGTTGCTGGATGAGGCGACGTCAGCGCTTGATACCCACACGGAAAAGGAAATCCAGGCCTCGCTATCGGTGGTCTCGCGCGACCGGACGAGCCTGGTGATCGCCCACCGCCTGTCCACCGTGGTGGAGGCGGACGAGATCATTGTGCTGGACAAGGGTGAAATCTGCGAGCGCGGCACGCACCAGGATTTGCTGGCGAAGGGTGGTGCCTATGCGGCCATGTGGCAGCGCCAGCAGGAGGCCCAGCGCATGGGCGAACAGCTGGAGCGCATCCAGGAAGGCGAGGAGACAGCGCCACTACTGGCCGCAGATTCCGCTGACGCAAAATAGGCGCAATTCGTGCTAGTTTAGGCGTCTGCGTATCCCCCGTTTTTCCAGAGGACTGCTGCCGCCAATGCGTGAGCTATTGTCATTCATTCCGCCGATGCACCCCGAAGGCCGCCGCTTCGTGCTGATTTTCGCGGCCATCACGCTGGTGCTGTTCCTGATCTGGGAACCGTTCGGCTGGCTGGGCGTCATCGCCACCGTGTGGTGTGCATGGTTTTTCCGCGACCCCGAGCGCGTGACACCGGACCGCCCCGGCCTCGTCATCGCCCCGGCGGATGGCGTCATCAACATGATTGCCAAGGCAGCCCCGCCGCCTGAACTCGGCATGGGTGACACGGAGCTGACCCGCGTCAGCATCTTCATGAATGTGTTCAACGTGCACATCATCCGCGCGCCGGTGGAAGCCGCGGCGATCCGCACGAGCTACCGGCCCGGCAAGTTCCTCAACGCCAATCTCGACAAGGCGTCAGAGGAAAACGAGCGGTACTCGGTGCTGATGCGCACCGGGGGCGGCCACGACTATGGCGTGGTGATGGTGGCGGGCCTCGTTGCGCGCCGCATTCTGCCGTTCCTCAAGCAGGGTGCGCATCTGGAGGCCGGTGACCGTATCGGCCTGATCCGGTTCGGCAGCCGGGTGGATGTCTATCTGCCGGAGGGGCTTGAGCCGCTTGTCTGCGTCGGTCAGACGAGTGTCGGCGGCGAGACCGTGCTGGCGGATCATCACGCCCACCATGATCACCGGCCCGGCCGCCGCTCATGAGCGTTTTCACGCCAAAGCAGGACGGCAGTTCCGAAGAGGGCAGTGGGCAGGGGACGGCGCCGCGCCGCCGCTTCCGCCGCGCGCCGGGCAGCCCGCCGCTGCGCAATCTCCTGCCCAACATCCTGACGGTGCTGGCACTCTGCGCCGGGCTGACGGCCATCCGCTTTGGTTTGGAGGGGCGCTATGAGTTCGCGGTCTACGCGATCCTGATCGCTGCGCTGTTCGACATGCTGGACGGGCGCGTCGCGCGCCTGCTGCAGGCGCAGTCAAAGATCGGCGCGGAGCTCGACTCCCTTGCTGACTTCTTCAATTTCGGCGTCGCGCCGGTGCTGATCCTCTACACCTGGAACCTGGAAAGCCTCGGTGGCCTGGGCTGGGTGGCAGTGCTGGCTTATGCGGTGGCCTGCGCGCTGCGGCTCGCCCGCTTCAATGTCAGCATGGATGATCCGGACCGGCCCACCTGGGCCAATGCATTCTTTGTCGGCGTGCCAGCGCCGGCGGCGGCGGGCCTCGTGATGCTGCCGCTCTATATGGACTTTGCGCAGATCACCACCTTCAACACCTGGCCATCGCTGGTGGCGGTGCATATCGGCATCGTGGCTTTCCTGATGGTGAGCCGGCTGCCGACTTTTTCCGGCAAGCATCTGCGGCTGTCGATGCGGCCGGACAAGGCGTTGCCGGTGTTGCTGGGCGTCGCCGTGCTGGCGGCACTTACTGTCAGCTATCCCTGGGCGACGATCATCGGCATTGCGCTGGCCTATGCCGCGACCCTGCCGCTCGCCTATTGGCGCCACCGGGTGCTGAGCAACCGCACGCGTATTGCCCGTGCGGGCCGCGACCGCGACCTGTCCGACTAGACGGTCTCACCGCAATACCCACATGCCTAAGGCAGGTTGGGCGGGCCGAGGATTACTCGGCCGCGCCGAAGCCCTGCCGTTGCCGGCGATTGCCGAGCCCGGGAATGAACCGCAGGATTCCGTCCCGGTAGCCCGGCCAGCTTTCCCGCAGGACGGCGGGTGCTGCCAGCATCACCGGCGTCACCACCAGCGTCAGCAGGGTGGCGAAGCTGAGGCCGGAAATGATGGCCGTGGAGAGCTGCACCCACCACACGGCCACCGGGCCGCCATAGGTGACGGTGCGGTCGAAGAAGCCCACATTGATCTGCGTCGCCATGGGCAGGAGACCGCAGATGGTGGTGATGGTGGTGAGCAGCACCGGACGCAGGCGCTGGCCCGCCGTCCGCAGCACGGCTTCCACCGGCTCCATGCCGCGCGCCAGGAGGCCCTGGAACGTGTCGATGAGCACGATGTTGTTGTTCACCACGATACCCGCCAGCGCCACGATGCCTGTGCCGGTCATGATGACCGAGAAGGTCTGGCCGGTGATGACCATGCCCAGCAGCACACCGATGGTGGACATGATGACCGCCGAGAGCGTCAGCACCGAGTGGTAGAAGGAATTGAACTGCGTCAGCAGGATGATGAACATCAGGAACAGCGCGGCGATCATGGCGTTGCCGAGGAACGCCGCTGATTCAGCCTGATCCTCATCCGCGCCACGGAAGCGCCAGTTGACCCGCGGGTCGATATTGGCTTCGGTCTCGAGCCACTCGCGGACTTCCCTCACCTTGTCATCCGCCAGCACGCCTTCGACCGTGTTGGCCTTCACGTCCATCACCTGGATGCCGTCCTTGCGGGTGATCTCGTTCACCTGCTGGGCCGGCACGCGGGTCACGAAGTTGGACAGCGGCACCAGACCATTGGGCGTGCGCAGGCGCAGCTGGTCCAGCTGGTCGATGGACCGGTCGGTGATCGGGAAGCGGGCGCGGATGTCCACTTCGTCATCCGCGTCATCCGGCCGGTAGGTCCCGACAAGAATACCGTTGGTGACCATCTGCACGGTGGCACCCACGGCGGACACGTCCGCCCCGAAGCGGCCGGCCTGCTCGCGGTCGATCTTCAGCACCCACTCGATGCCCGGCAGCGGCAGCGTGTCCTCGATGTCAATGAGATCATCAACGTTGTTTTCAAGGTGCTCGCGGACCTTCCGGGTCATCTCGCGCAGGGCGACGGGATCATTCGACGACAGCTGGATCTGCACGTCCTTGCCGGTGGGCGGACCGTCCTCGCGCTTGCGCACTTCCACATTGATGCCCGGCATGTCGCGGGTGCGCTCGCGGATTTCCTCAAGGATGATCGCGCCCGGACGGCGCTCTTCGTAAGGGGCAAGTTCAATGGAAATGCGGCCGATCATGTCAGCAGGGGCATCGCCGCCCTGGCCGGGGCCGCCCTGGCCGGGACCCGTCTGGGTGAAGACCGACTGGACACCCGCCACGTCGATGACGATTTCCTCGACTTCTTTCACCAGGCCGAGCATTTCCGCCGCCGACAGGTTGCCGCGCGCGCTAACCAGCACAGCCGCCTGCTCGGGCTCCGTTTCCACGAAGAACTCAACGCCATTGTTGAAGGCCGAGTAGAGCATGAAGATGCTCACCAACACGCCGATGGTCGCCAGCATGACCGTGAACGGCCGCTTCACCAGCCGGTCAAGCAGGCGCACATAGGCGCCCGTCATGCCTTCGAGAGCGCGGATGTCGCCGGTCTCAGCCCCGGACAGCATCGCCAGCGTCGCCTGGTTGGCAGCCTCAGCCTTGCCGAAGATCGAGCCCAGCACCGGCAGGAAGATGAGCGCGGTGATGAGCGATGCCATCAGCACGAAGATCAGCGTCAGCGGCAGATAGGACATGAACTCGCCGCTCACCCCCGGCCACAGCAGCATCGGCAGGAAGGCCGCAAGCGTGGTGGCGGTGGACGAGATGATGGGCCAGAACATGCGCGAGGAGGCGGACACATAGGCTTCCACCCGGCTCATGCCTTCTGCCATCTTGCGGTCGGCAAATTCCACGATGACGATCGCGCCGTCCACCAGCATGCCAACGGCGAGCAGCAGGCCGAACATCACCATCATGTTGAGGGTGAGCCCCGACAGGGCCAGCAGGAAAAAGCCGATGAGGAACGAGGTGGGAATGGCGACACCCACCAGCAGCGCAGAGCGCATGCCGAGGGCCGCCACAACCACGATCATCACAAGGCTGATGGCCGTGATGATGGATGCCTCAAGCGAGTTGATGGACCGGAAGATCCAGGACGACTGATCCTGGGTGTAGGAAATCCTGATGTCCTTGGGCCAGGTCCGGGTCTCTTCCTCAACGGCCTTGCGCACCGCTTCATTGGTGAGGACGATGTTCGACCCGAGCCGCTTTGTGACCTCGATGACGATGGCCGGCCCGCCGTTGAAGCGCGCGAAGCTCTCGGCATCCTTGAAGGTACGGCGGATCTCGGCGAGGTCGCCAAGGGTCACCACACCTTCGCCGGATGATTTGACGGCCAGGCTCATCACGTCTTCGCGGTTCTCGAACAGGCCGGGCAGCTTGACGTTGAAGCGCCCCTGGCCGGTATCAAGCGCGCCGGCTGCGACGAGCTGGTTGTTGAGGGATACCGCGTTGATCAGCTCGACCTGGGAGACGTTGTAGGATTCAAGCTTTACCGGATCGATGACGACTTCCAGCAGCTCTTCCCGGTCACCCACGAGCTTGGCTTCCAGCACGGTGGGGATTGCTTCGATGGCATCCTGCAGGCGGCGGGCCTTGGCCAGCAGCGTGCGCTCCGGAACATCGCCTGAAATGGCGACGACGAGCACCGGGAACAGGCTGGTGTTGAACTCCGTCACCACCGGTTCTTCCGCTTCCTGGGGGATTTCCGCGCGCGCCAGATCCACCTTCTCGCGCACATCCTGCAGGGCGTCGTCCTTGTCGAAGTCAACGTCGAATTCAAGGATGATGCCCGCCATGCCCTGGGTGGAAAAGGCGGTGATCTCCTTCAGGCCCTCAAGCGTCCGAAGCTCGGTTTCCATGGGACGTACGAGCAGACGCTCGCCGTCCTCCGGCGAGATGCCGGGATAGGGCAGGGACACGAAGAAGAACGGAATCGGAATGTCCGGGTCCGCTTCTTTCGGGATCGAGATGTAGGAGGTGATGCCTGCCAGGATCAGCAGCACCATCGTTGTTAGAACGGTGCGTGTGCGGCTGACCGCAGTTGCAACGAGCGGGTTCATGAATTGGCCCCTTCGTCTTCGAACGTCACCTCGACGGGCTGACCGTCACGGACGAATTCCTGACCGACGGTGATGACCGTCGCCTTTTCGGGAAGGCCCGCGATCCACACGCCCTCCGGACTGTCTTCGAGAATGGTGACTTCGCGGAACGCGGCCACATTACCGGGGCCCACCAGACGCACGCCGATGGTGCCATCATCGTTGAGCACCAGATAGGCAGGCGACATCAGATGTGCCTGCACGGCTTCCGCCGGAATGATGATCTCGGCCGTGATGCCGGCGGGCAGGGCGAGGTCCTTGTTGGGGATGGCAAGCTCCACCTTGAAGGTGCGGGTGCTCTCTTCCGCTGTCTTGGCAATGAAGCGCACGACACCTTCAAGCTTGCGGCCATCGATCAGGCGGGCATGGCCCACCGTGCCCATGGACAGCTTGGCCACGTCGCGCTCGGACACCTGACCCACCACGAGGATGGGGTCGAGATCCACCACGGTGGCGCAGGGCTGGCTGACCGACAGGAAGTCGCCGATCTCCACAAAACGGTTGTCGAGCACGCCGTCGAAGGGGGCCTTGATCTTGGTGTAGCCGAACTCGACTTCCATCTGGCGCACCTGCGCGACGGCGGCGTCATAGGCGGCCTTGTCGGCAGCCGCCTGGGTCTCGGAGCGATGCCCCTTGGCGGCCAGCTTCTTGGAGGCGTCATATTCGAGCCAGCGCTGTTCGCGCAGGGCCTTGGCCTCCGCCAGCCGGGCGCCGCGGGCATCCACCGACAGGCCGCAGAGAAGATCGCCCTTGGAGACGAACTCACCCTTTTCGACGGGCAGCTTGTTGACCGTGCCTGACGTTTCCGCCCGCACCTCATCTGCGCGGATGGGCTCCGTGCGGCCACGCACCAGCACGTCACGCACCACTTCACGTGCCTCGAACACACGCGCGCGGACGGTCTGCTTCTCCGCCGTGACAACCGGCTCGGTGACCTCGCCATTGGCGATGGCTTCCTCGCGCGCGGCTTCCTCGGACCCCAGATTGATCTGACCGGAAATGATCCACAGCCCCAGAACCGCGGCAATCACGGTCGCCAATACGTAGCTTTTCTTGATGGTCATGTCTGTCCGGGTCCTGGCAATCGGTTGCAGCGCCTTGGGTGGCGCCAAGTCTTGTTGGTTGGGGGCGCCAGAAACGCGGCGCGGAAACTACGCTAATACGTGGTGTTTATGACACCGGCTCCACGTGCCGGAGTGCCGGCTGCTCGTCGTCACGGGCAGCGGCTTCAATGAAATGGCGGTTGCGTTCGAGGAAGTCGGCCTGGGCCTTGTTGATGGCGATGCCGTAGCGGCGCACGAAGGAGGCCCCGGCATTGTCGCTGCCGACCTCGGTTTCCTCGAGCTCGGCGACGCTGTCCTTCACGAAGGTGATCTGCTCGTCGATCAGTGCCTTCACGCGCGAGCGCGGCAGCCGGTCAGCAAACAGCATCACGAAGGAGAAGTCCGACTTCACCTTGTCGATGCCGATCGGGCCGGCCAGCGCAGCTTCCAGCGCCTCCGTGCCCTTGGCGGTGATCGAATAGACCTTCTTGTCCGGGCGCTTGTCCTGCGATTCCATGCGGCATTCAAGCAGCCCGTCCTCGGTCATGCGGGTGAGGGCGGGATAGATCGAACCGAAGCTCGCATCCATGAAATGACGCAAGGGCCCCTGCTCGAACTCCTTTTTGATCTCGTAGCCCGAAGCATCGCCGAAGGCGAGCAGGCCGAGGCACATTGAGCGAACATCCATGGGCGAAACAGGCTTTCAATCCGGGCCGACGCAGGGAAATGGCCGGTTTTTGGGTATATAGGTTTGATATATGCCGACCTGCAAGGGGGGATACGCAATTCACCCCCCAGCGGATTGCATGGCTGGGACGGCGGGCGCCGCCTCTTACGGGCCGCTCAGCTGACGGATGGTCTTGAGGACCGTCGAGAAACGGACGATGCCGACCTGGCCGGATTTGAGGGCGGCAATCCGTGTCTGCCAGAGCTGTCCCTCGGCCATCAGCGCATCAACGCCTTCGGGCGGCAGCGGATCGCTGGCAAGCGTCGTGGCGACCTTGCGCCATTCAGATTCGACCATCGCCACATAGGACTTGGTGATGTTGGCAGTGTTCTTGAGGTCAAGCCGGCATTTGCCCAGCTTGTCCTGGTATTCTTCCACCGACCAGAGAACCGGCTTCTCCGGTTCCGCCTTGCGCCATTCGGTGACGTCCTCGTGCTCATCATCCCGCGGGAACAGCACGATGTCGTTGAAGACGAAGCGCCCGCCACCGCGCAGGGCACCGGCTGCATTGCGCAGGAACATTTCCCGGTTGGGCACAAAGCACATGTTTTCCCGGCAGAACATCCGGTCAAAGGCGCGGATGCCGAAATCCGGGTTCTGGTAATTGAACACCTGGCCGCGGACGACACCTTCGCTCTCGTCCTCCAGCCGCTTGGCTTCCAGCGGTTCCACCTCGAAACAGGTGACCATGTTGGGATAGCGGCCCATCAGCGCCTTGGCGGGGCCGATGCCGCCGGGAAGGATGTCGGCCGCTACGTCCTCGGCCTGCATCTGGGAGATCTTGGCCATGTTGAGGATGACGCTGCCGCCACCGGGCAGGGTAAAGCCTTCGCCCCACACCCGGTCGCGGATGCGCCTGATCCATTCCTCGGTCGGCGCCTGCGGACTGCTCTGGGTGATTTCACGCCGGCGTGCGACGGGGTCTTTCTTCTTGGCGGCGCGGCTGGGCCGGTCCTTGCGGGAATCTGCGGAGGCGGACGTGCCGTTCCACCATGCCTTGAAGCGCTCGGGGAAGGGAATGTAGCCGTCGTCGGCCCCGCTCTTGGAGGGTTTGGCGGCCTTTTTGCCCTCGGATTTGCCGGACGCGCCGCCCGATGTCTTGGCGTTGGACTTGCGTGCCCGTGCGGCTTCCGCGTTCAGCTTGGCGATCTGGCTGTCGATGATCTGGTTAAACTGGTCCGGCAGCGTGCGCGTGCTCTTGAACCGCTTGATGGCATCAAGGGTCATCTTGTCCAAGGACATCTGGAAGTCCTTGGCCCCCAGCGACTCAAGCTGGGTCTTGCTAAGGGTCAGCAGGCTCGACATTCGGTTTGGTCCGGACAGCACAGTGCACGTGCGATCCAGAGTGGGCCAACCTGGTTAAATCCGACCTAATATCATCGCCAGATGTCGCGTTATCGCGCGGATTTGATACAACCCCTAGGTGAAATCAGGGGTTTTACGCCGCGGCGCGATGCGCTCAAGGGTTGTGGCGAAGGCGGGAAGGCCCAAAATGGCGGCCACCATGTTCATCAGGAACATGAAGGCCAGCAACGCCCCCATATCGGCCTGGAACTTGAGCGGCGACAGAACCCAGGTGCCGACGCCGATCGCCAGCATGATGGCCGTGTAAACGACGGCCATGCCGGTGGAGAGCAGCGCCCCCTCATAGGCGTCCGTGATGCCGAGGCCTTCCTTCTGGTAATAGCGGATCTGGCTGTAGAGATAGAAGGCGTAGTCGACCCCGATGCCGGTGCCGAGCACCAGGACGGGCAGGGTGGTGACCTTGAGGCCGATGCCTAGCGCCACCATGAAGACATAGCCGAGGAGGGTGGCCAGCAGCAGCGGCATGCAGCAGCAGATGACCGCCCGCCAGTCCACATAGGCCAGGAACACCAGCACGATGATGGTGGCGAACACGTAGAGGATGAGCGGTGCCTCGCTCTCCTCAATCACTTCGTTGGTGGCCGCAATGATGCCGACACCACCCATGCCGAGGCGGATGGTGACGTCCTCGTTGGGATTGATCTCGTCATAGGCCTCCACGGCAGCCACCACCTCGTTGATGGTCGTCGCCTTGTGGTCGGACATGTAGGCAATCACAGGCAGGATGGTGCAGGCATTGTTGAGCAGGCCGGTGGTGGTGGGGACCGCCGACGTGGCGGAGATGAGCTGCTGGGTCGTCGGCGGCAATTCACGCCATTTGAGGCTGCCTTCGGCACCGATCGACTGGAAGCTGCGGGCCGCGAAGGGCAGGCTGTCCACCGACACGACCCCCGGCACGCCGCGCATATAGAGCGAGAACCGGTCCACGTAATTCATGATGTCAGGATCAATGCAGGCGTCGCGCGGGGTTTCAAGGATGATGATCAGCACATCCGTCGGCACGCTGAGGGCTGTCGCGATATAGGCCGTGTCCTGATTATATTTCGAGTCCGGCCGCAACTCCGACGCCCCGGCGGTGATGTCGCCCACATGGCGGTCGCGGCTGATGGAATAGGACAGGCCCAGCAGCACGAAGATCAGGATGGTGGCGTAGAGTGCCGGCTGCGGCTGCGCGATGCGCGCAATGAAGCTCATCACCTGTTCGCGCCGGGCGCGGGCCTTGATGAACAGGCGCACCTGCCGGTCATCACGCGGGATGTAAGACGCGATCAGCGGCAGCATCACCAGGTTTGAAATGATCTTCAGCGCAACGCCGATGGTGGCGATGACGGCGATGTCCTGCACCACGCCGACGGGAATGAGATAGAGTGTGACGAAGCCCACAAGGTCGGTGATCAGCGCCATCGAGCCGGGCACCAGCAGGCGGCGGAACGTGGCCCGCGCCGCATGCATGCCGTCCTGCCCCTTCGCAATCTGTGTGGCGATGAGATTAACCTGCTGCATGCCGTGACTGACGCCGATGGCGTAGACAAGGAACGGCACGAGGATCGCCAGCGGGTCGAGCGCATAGCCGATGGCACCCAGCACGCCGAACTGCCACACCACCGAGACGAGCGACGAGCCGATGGCCAGTGCCGACAGGGTGAGCGAGCGGACGTAGAAATAGACCGCAAGCCCCGTCAGCACGAAGGCAACGCCGAAGAAATAGGCGGCGATGATGGCGCCCTCGGCGATATCGCCGATGAATTTCGGAAAGCCGATGATCATCACATCGGTCTTGTCGTCGGTGAAGGGTGCGCGGATTTTCTGTTCGAGGATGTCCGCAACTTCCAGCGCCAGGTTCGCCGTGCTCGAGATATCGCCGTCGCCCGCGCCCTGCTCGCGCAATTGCAGGAGCACGATGGAGGCCGTCTCATCAAGGGCGACGAGGTCACCATAAAGATCGCTGTTCAGCACGCGCTGGCGTATCGCGTCCACATCGTCCTGAGTGATGCTGTCGACGGTGACATCGCCCGGCACGACATCATGGAGGTCAAACCCCTCCTCGGTGATTTCGAGGATCTGGGTGTTGGGCGTCCACAGGGAGAACATGCGGGCCCGGTCAACACCAGGCAGGTAACGCGCTTCCTCGGTGATGGCGTAGAGCTTCTTGAAGAAGTCCACGTTCCACATGTCACCGGTCTTGCTGCGCAGGCCGATCACAACCAGGTTCGCGCCCGGCAGCTCCTTCTGATACTCGAAATAGGTTTGCACATAGGGGTGTTCGAGCGGCACCTGCTTGAGGAAGCCGGCTTCCATGCGCCAGCCGGCCACGGCGAAGTAGCCGCCGATAACCGTCATTGCCGCCATGAATATGAGGATGGCCGCGCGCCAGCGGAAAATGACGTCTTCGATGATCTGCACTCGACTATCCCCCTGGAAAGGCCCTTACGCATGCGCGCCTGTTCACCAGCGCCTCATCGCGTCCGCGGCCTTCGCCCCTGATGCGTTTGCTGAAAAATTGCTTGTGATTTGTGCAAACCCCACCTTGCGCTAGGATGGCAGCCGAAAGCTCAAACCGCAACGCCGCGCATGCCTGAAAACAGCGCGGCAACACAGCCGATTAGCAGGGTGGGGAAACACCAATATGATCAAGTCTCTGTTCGGCGGCCTTGTCGCCAGGCAAGACCGCAAGCCCGCGCCGCTGGCCGGCGTGTTCAGCAAGGTGGGCGAGGCGCGCAAGGATGGGTCCACCCTGAGCGATGCGCTTGACGGCATTGACCGCACCACGATTGCCGCTGCCGTGCTGATGGTGGAAGTGGCTCGTCTGGACACGGACTATTCCGGCGAGGAGACCGACCGCATCTGCTCGATCATGCGCCGGGAATTCGGCATGTCGCTCGAACAGGCAAATGCGCTGCTGGACACCGCCGAGGCGCGCCATGAAGAGGCCTACACCAACTGGCTCTTCACCAAGACCATCAAGGAGAAGGCGGGCCTCGAAGAGCGCGCCCGGGTGATGGAGTATCTCTGGGATATCGCGTTTGCCGATGGCGAACTGCATGAGCTGGAAGCCGACCTGCTGTTGCGCATCGGCAATGCGATGGAGCTGCCGGAAAATCTCCGCATCACCGCGCTCCTCAATGTGCTGGCCAAGCATGGCAGCACGCTTGAACTGAAGCAGGCCTGACGCTACGTCACCCGGTGACACGCAACCCGGCGGACGGGAGAGGCCTTCAGGCCAATCTGAGCTCCGCCAGCAGCAAATGGAACTCTCATGAGCAAGAACCGCGAATTCGACGTCGTCGTCTATGGCGCGACCGGTTTTACCGGCCGCCTGGTGGCCGAATATCTCGCCGGGCAGTACGGCGTCGGCAAGGACCTGAAATGGGCAATGGCCGGCCGCAGCGAGGACAAGCTCGCCGCCGTCCGCGACGAGATCGGCGCCCCCAAGGATGTGCCCTTCGTGGTGGCGGATGCTTCTGATACAGCATCCCTCAAGGCCATGGCCGAGCGCACCAGCGTGGTGCTGACCACGGTTGGCCCGTACCAGCTCTATGGCAGCGACCTCGTGGCTGCCTGCGCCGAGGCCGGCACGGATTATGTAGACCTGTGCGGCGAGGTGAACTGGATGCACCAGATGATCGCCGCGCATTCTGACAAGGCGAAGGAAACCGGTGCCCGCATCGTGCTGTCCTGCGGCTTCGACTCGATCCCGTTCGATCTCGGCGTCTATTTCCTGCAGCAGAACGCCAAGGACAAGCTGGGCGAAATGGTGCCGCGGGTGAAGACGCGCGTGCGGGCCATGAAGGGCACCTTCTCCGGCGGTACGGTCGCCAGCTTCCGCGCCACCATGGCGCAGGCCGGCAAGGACCCGGAAGTCATCAACATCCTGCAGAACCCGTTCGCCCTCACACCGGGCTTTACCGGCCCGGAACAGCCGGCCGGCAACAAGCCGGAATACGACGAGGACCTGGGCATGTGGCTTGCGCCCTTCATCATGGCGCCGATCAACACCCGCAATGTGCACCGGTCAAACCAGCTTCTGGGTCACGTCTATGGCGAGGATTTCGTCTATGACGAGATGATGATCACGGGCCCCGGCGACCAGGGCAAGGAGATCGCCGACATGGTGGCGAACGACACCTCCATGATGAGCGAGGACGCCCCCAAGCCCGGCGAAGGCCCCTCCAAGAAGGAGCGCGAGGAAGGCATGTATGACGTGCTGCTGATCGGTGAGGCCAGGGACGGGCGCACGATCAAGGTGGGCGTCACCGGCGACCGCGATCCCGGCTATGGCTCAACCTCCAAGATCATCGCTGAAGCGGCGGTGTGCCTTGCCAAGGATGACATCAAGGTGCCCGGCGGCCTGTACACGTCCGCGCCCGCCATGGGCCTCGATCTGGTGGATCGGCTTACAAAAAATGCAGGCATGACCTTCAAGGTTGAAGGCTGACGTGACCCAGGCCTGATGGAAAGATCAGGCCGACGCGACGTCAACGGAAAGCCGGGCGCTAAGCAGTAGCGTCCGGCTTTTTCGTTCGCTACACCAATGCCCATCAGACCTCCTGTCTAACAACACGAACCTGCAAGGATGAGGAAATGACGGAAGCATGGATCATCGATGCGTGCCGCACCCCGCGGTCCATCGGTAAGGCCGGGAAGGGCGCTCTGTGGGAGTGCCATCCGCAGCATCTCGGTTCCACCGTTCTCAAGGCGCTTGCCGAGCGCAACAATTTGAAGACCGAAGACGTGGACGACATCGTGTGGGGCACCTCGTCCCAGCGCGGCAAGCAGGCCGGTGACCTCGGCCGCATGGCAGCGCTTGATGCGGGCTATGACGTGCGCTCCTCCGGCATGACGCTGGACCGCTTCTGTGGCTCGGGCATCACAACGGTGAACATCGCCGCGGCCAATATCATGTCCGGCATGGAAGACCTCGTGATCGCCGGCGGCACGGAAATGATGTCGCTCAACGGCCAGCCGGGCCATGAGTCCATGACCCCGTTCCTCGACAGCGGCAACGAGCACCTGCGCGACATGCACCCGCAGCCGCACCAGGGCGTGTGCGCCGATGCGATTGCGACCCTCGAAGGCATCGACCGTCAGGCGGTGGACGATCTGGCCCTCGTGAGCCAGCAGCGCGCCGATAACGCGATCAAGAACGGTCACTTCGACAAGGCGCTGGTGCCGGTCTATGACCATGACGGCAAGCTGCTGCTGGACCACGAAGAGTTCCCGCGCCCGAACACGACCCGTGAAGGGCTTGCCGAGCTTCAGCCGTCCTTTGCCAAGGTCGCCGACTTCAAGCTGGACGAGAAGGGCACGACCTTCCGCAAGCTGATCAACCAGGTCTATCCGGATCTCGAGATCAACCACATCCACCATGCCGGCAATTCGTCGGGCGTCGTGGACGGTGCCGCTGCCGTGCTGCTGGCCTCCCCGGAATACGCCAAGAAGAACGGCCTGAAGCCGCGTGCCCGCGTGGTGGCAATGGCGAATATGGGTGACAGCCCGACGCTGATGCTCAACGCACCGGTGCCGGCTGCCAAGAAGGTGCTGGAAAAGGCCGGTCTCAAGAAGGAAGACATCGACCTTTTCGAGATCAACGAAGCCTTCTCCGTGGTGGCTGAAAAGTTCATCCGCGACCTCGACCTTGACCGCGAGAAGGTCAACGTCAATGGCGGCGCGATGGCGCTGGGCCACCCGATCGGCGCCACCGGCTCGATCCTCGTGGGCACCATGGTCGATGAGCTGGAGCGCCAGGGCAAGCGCTATGGCCTTGTCACCATGTGCGCCGCCGGCGGCATGGCTCCGGCCGTGATCATCGAGCGCTTCGACGCGTAACCGCGCCGAACTGCAATAACGAGAACGACAGGGGGACCGGCGGCGATTATGCTGCCGGTCCCTTTCACCAGGTGCCCGGGAGGACAGGCCATGAGCGACCGCATTTCCGTTTCCATCGACAAGGGCGTGGCTGACGTGCGCCTGACCCGCTCCGACAAGATGAACGCGCTGGACGACGCGATGTTCACGGCTCTCATCGAAACGGGTGACGCGCTGGCTGCGAACCCGGATGTTCGCTGCGTGGTGATCTCAGGTGAAGGCCGCGCCTTCTGCGCCGGGCTCGACATGGGCAATTTCGGCAAGATGGCCAGCGGCTCATCCGAGGGCAGTTCCCCGGCTGAGGGCGGTGGCCGCCTTGAAAAGCGCACCCACGGTGTCTCCAACCGCGCGCAATATGCCGTGCGGGTGTGGCGGGAAATGCCGGTGCCGGTGATCGCCGCCGTGCACGGCGTTGCCTTCGGCGGCGGTTTCCAGCTCATCCTGGGCGCCGACATGCGCTATGTGGCACCGGACACTCAGCTGTCGATCATGGAAATCCGCTGGGGTCTCGTGCCGGACATGGCGGGCACACAGATCATGCGCCACCTGGCCCGTGAAGACATCGTCCGGGAGCTGACCTATACGGGCCGCCGCTTCTCAGGCGAGGAAGCATATGAATACGGCTTCGCCACCCGCGTGGAAGCCGACCCGCTGGCCGCGGCACTTGAAACCGCCCGCGAGATTGCGTCCAAGAGCCCGTCCGCCATCGAAGCCTCCAAGCGTCTTCTCAATGCGGCGGTTTATGCCGGGGAAGAGGAGGGGCTGGTGCTCGAATCCGTCGAGCAGGACGTTTTGATCAGCAGTCCCAACCAGATCGAAGCCGTGATGTCGCAGATGGAAAAGCGCGACGCGAATTACGCCCCGGCACGCAGCGGCCCGGTCCGCAAGGCGGGCTGAAATCCCCACCGCAACTGAGGCGATGCGCCGCGTAGGGTGACCGACCCGGTTTCGGGCTATGCTTGCCACACAAGAGGCAAGAGCCCGAGAAAGGGAAAGGAACCCGCCATGCAGGCAGAGGCCATCATCAGCAGCCTGGAACTGGCCGTCGAGAAGATCGGCGATCCCGCCCCGCGCGTCTATGAGCGCCTGTTCCGGGAACAGCCCGGGCTGGAAGAGCTGTTCTTCATGGACAATGACGGCGGCGTGCGCGGCTCCATGCTGCAGCAATGCTTTGACTGCATCTTTGACGCCATTGGAGAAGGGGTCATCTGCCGCAGCGTGATCCCGTCCGAATGCGAGCGCCACGTATCTTATGGCGTGGAGCCTGATGTCTTCTTCAGCTTCTTCCCGGTAATCCGCGATACCTTCCGTGAGGCTCTGGGCGACGACTGGACGCCCGAGATGGCGCAGGCCTGGGAAACGCTGCTGGCGGACCTCAAGCACCACACAAGGGAAGCGGCCTAGACCTTTCGCGCAGCGGGACGCGCGCCTATATAGCGGGCTCACAGGTTGGCCCCATTCGCGGTGCCTGCTGTCCTTCATTCTCTGTTCCAAGTGTGCGTTTCCGTGACCGACCCCAGCTTTGCGCTAACCCTCTCCTGTCCCAACAAGCCCGGCATCGTGATGAAGGTCTCCGCGCTCATCTATGAGGCGGGGGGCGATATCGTGACGGCGCAGCAATTCGACGACACGCTGGAAAACCGCTTCTTCATGCGCGTGGTGTTCCGCTGTGCCACCGGCAAGATGGATGTGCCCGCGCTGCGGGCGCTGCTGGCCACGCTGGGCGATGAACTGGAGGCGGACTGGCAATTGCGGGACCGCAGCCAGCCACGCAGGGTGATGATCCTTGTCTCCAAGTTCGACCATTGCCTGGCCGACCTGCTCTATCGCTGGCGGCGGGGCGAGCAGGCCATGGACATTACGGCCATCGTCTCCAACCATCCGCGCGAGACCTTCAACGGTCTCGACCTGTCCGGTCTGCGCTTCGAATACCTGCCGAGCACGAAGGAGACTAAGCCGCAGCAGGAGCAGAAGCTGTGGTCGCTCATTGAAGAGACGGGGACGGAGCTTGTAGTGCTGGCGCGCTACATGCAGGTGCTGTCAGATGATCTGTCAGCCAGGCTCGCGGGCCGCTGCATCAACATTCATCACAGCTTCCTGCCGAGCTTCAAGGGCGCGCGGCCCTATCATCAGGCCCATGCGCGCGGCGTGAAGGTGATTGGCGCCACGGCGCATTACGTGACAGCGGACCTCGACGAGGGACCGATCATCGCCCAGGACGTGGAGCCGATTTCCCACGGGGACACGCCGGAGGATCTGATCCGCCGGGGCCGCGACATTGAGCGGCGCGTGCTGGCCAAGGCCGTGCGCCATCACCTCGACGACCGCATCCTCCTCAATGGCAGCCGCACGGTGGTGTTCGACTGACACAGCGCTCATTGGGGCACCAATGGCGCGCTCCCCGGAGCGCCGGATGTGGTTTCTTGACCGCCTTTGAATTAATGACAATAATTAATTCAATAATCTGCGACGGGGAGGAATGGGCCGATGGGAAAGCGTGTCGCCATAATCGGGCTGGCCGTTGTGATTGGGTTGGTCGGCCTTGGGCTATTGGGCTGGATGAACCGCAGCGCGCTGATTTTGTTTGCGGTCAGCAATTTCGGACCGGACCCCGAGATCGCGGAGACGCGGGCGATCGAGTGGCAGCAGGGGCCGGCGGCATCGCCGGACCTGCAGGGCGAGCGGCCCCCCAATATCGTGTTCATCCTGCTTGATGACCTGGGCATCAACGACCTCTCCACCTTCGGCGGCGGCGTGGCGGACGGGCGCGTGCCGACACCCCATATCGACCGGCTGGCGGCGGAAGGCGCGATCTTCACCCAGGCCTATTCCGGCACGGGCACCTGTGCGCCCTCGCGCGCCATGCTGATGACGGGCCGCTACCCGACGCGGACGGGCTTCGAGTTCACCCCGGTGCCACCGGGCATGGGCCGCGTCGTGTCGCTGGTCGGCAATGCCATGGAGCGTGGTGGCTTGCCGGATATCGACTATGACGCCGAGCGGGCTGCGCTGTCGCCCGACTATGAAGGGCAGGGCCTGCCCGGCGACGAAGTGACGATTGCGGAGATGCTGAAAGCGCAGGGCTATCACACGGTCCATATCGGCAAGTGGCATCTGGGCCGCGGCGAGACATCGCGGCCGACCGCCCAGGGCTTCGACGAAAGCCTGCTGATGGCCAGCGGCCTGTTCCTGCAGGAGGATGATCCGGACGTTGTGAATGCCAGGCTGGACTTCGACCCGATCGACAAGTTCCTGTGGGCGCGGATGCGCTATGCGGCGTCGTATAATTCCGGCGACTGGTTCAGACCCGGTGGCTATCTCACTGATTACTGGACCGATGAATCCCTGAAGGTCATCGAGGCCAACAGGCACCGCCCCTTCTTCCTTTACCTCGCCCATTGGGGTGTGCACACGCCGCTGCAGGCCACCCGCGAAGACTATGACGCGGTGGGCGATATCGAGCCGCACCGGCTGCGGGTCTATGCGGCGATGCTGCGCGCGCTGGACCGCAGCGTCGGACGGATCATGCAGAAGCTTAAGGAGGAGGGGCTGGACGACAACACCCTCATCGTCCTGTCGAGCGACAATGGCGGCGCGGGCTATGTCGGCCTGCCGGAGATCAACGCGCCCTATCGCGGCTGGAAGATCACCCTGTTCGAAGGCGGCATCCGCGTGCCCCTGTTCATGCGCTGGCCGCAACGCATTGCGCCGGGCACGCAGGTCGAGACACCGGTTGCCCATATCGACGTGACGCCGACACTTGCCGCTGCGGCGGGCGCGGCCCTGCCTGACGGCGTGGCAATTGATGGCCTGAACCTGCTGCCGGCCGCCGCGGGCGAGGCAGGCATCAGCCGGCCGGATGACGCGATCTTCTGGCAAAGCGGCTATTACCGCGTGGTGCGGGCAGGGGACTGGAAGCTGCAATACAATGGCCGTCAGGACAGGGCATGGCTCTACAACCTGGCAACAGACCCCACCGAGCAGACCAATCTGGCCGACATCGAGACCAGCAAGCGCGAAGAACTGATGGCCCTGCTGGACGCCCATCAGGCCGGCGCGCGGGACCCGCTTTATCCCTATACGCTTGAAAGCCCGATCATGATCGACAAGACCCTGGCGGAGACCTATGCGCCGGGCGATGACTATGTGTACTGGCCGAACTAGGCGCCGCGCGCTGGCGGGCGCGTGGTTCTGCCTGCTTGCCTGGATCATGACGCCTGTGGCCGCGGTGGCGGGCGAGATGATCACTATTCCCGGCGGTGTGGGCCGGATGGGCTCGGACACGGGCCTGCCTGATGAACGTCCCGCCCATGATATTGAGGTGCAGAGCTTCCGCCTTGACCGCAGCCCGGTAACGGTTGCGGACTTTGCGGCATTCATCAGAGCGACCGGCCGTGAGACGGATGCCGAACGCCTGGAAGGCGGCGCCGTGATGAGCTTCGGCACCGGTCAGTGGCGGCTGGTGCCCGGCGCTACCTGGCGGACGCCCTATGGCCCTCAGAGACCGGAGGCACAGGTGGACCACCCGGTGACCCAGGTCTCCCACAGCGACGCGGAGGCCTATTGCCGCTGGCGCGACAAGCGCCTGCCGACCGAAAAGGAGTGGGAGTTCGCCGCCCGGGCCGGTCAGGACGGTGAGCCCGTCTACGCCTTTGGCGACAGGCTGCTGCGGGAGGGAGAATATCTGGCCAATGTGTGGACCGGCATCTTCCCGGTGCTGAACACTGCTGAGGACGGCTTCAAGACCACGTCTCCGGTGGGGGCCTTCGGTACCACGCCGATCGGACTGACCGACATGGCAGGCAATGTGTGGGAATGGACCAGTTCGGCCTATGCCCCCTATGGCACCGATACACCGCAGGCGGATGATCCGGCCGCCCCCCGCGTCCAGCGCGGCGGGTCCTATCTCTGTGATCCGAAGCTGTGCCATGGCTTTCGCGTGTCGGCACGCGGCCACGCGACACCTGACTCAGCACATATGCATGTGGGCTTTCGCTGCGCCGCGGATATTCTGAACTGATTAGATGCGCGAAGGCGGGCGCAGGCTGTTTAAGCCTGTCACCCGCCCTCGTGTGGTCATCAGATCAGGAGGCGTGGCGCAATGCCTCGCCTTCGGCTGCTTCCGCCGCCCGGACCGTGGCCTCCAGAAGCTCGAGAACCCGCGCGGAGGCTGTCTCGACTTTCTGCACCGCCGCATGAGCCCCGTCGATGTCGCCGGCATTGTAACACTTGGCGGCCTCGAGCCCCCAGCGGTGAACATCCGCATGCGGCGCTTCCAGCTCGCGGAAGGGTGCAAGGTCCCGGTAGGGCGCAGCTGCGTCGCTGTAATAGAGCTTGCCGAGACGGCAGGAATGATGATCGGCCAGCTCGTCCGGGCGCAACGACTGGCGGCCGGTGAGCATGTCCGCAAGGCGTTTCTTCCAGATCACGTGGTCCGACATGGCGATGCGCAGAACCTTGTGCGGCACGTCGAATTCGACGAACTGTGCAAGCTGGCCGCCGGTGGTCTTTTCCACCCGGTCCATACTTTCGGTGATGGCGCTCAGGGCCTTCACATTGCCGGCTGAATCCGTCGCGATCTTGGCGATGCCGGCGGCGACCTCATCGGAGGCAGCCGTCTGCTCGCGCAGGATGGCGGTGACCTGATCCATGCGGCCAGACACATCCGCCACCGTGTCGCGCAGGGTCTGCATCGTCTCCGAGACCTGGGTCATCGCGTCCTGGCCGGATTCAACGGCGTCGTTGGCGCCGGTCATGGCCGTTTCGATCTTGGTCATCTCGGTAAGCAGGGATTCGATCCGGCCACGGATCTCTTCGGTCGCTGTTGCGGTCTGCTTGGACAGCGACTGAACCTCGTTGGCGACCACGGCAAAGCCCTTGCCCGCCTCACCCGCGCGGGCGGCCTCGATGGTGGCATTGAGGGCCAGGAGGTTGGTCTGGCTGGCGATGTTCTCGATGGTTTCAACAATGGCGCCGATGGTGCGGGAGGAATCCGCAAGCTCGGTGACCAGCGATGACGTGATCTCCATGGCGCGGCTGATGTCATTCATCCGCGTGCTGGCATCGTTCACCACCTGGGCGCCGGTGGAGGCGCGCTCATTGGCGGAATTGGCGATGTCCGCAACCGTCTGGGTCGTCTCGGACATGCGCTGGATGCCGGCGCTGGTCTGCTCAATGGCAGCTCCGATGGCCTGTGCTTCGCCATCCATGTGCTGGATGTTGCGCAGGATTTCGCCGGAACGGATCGACGCCTCGTTGACCGCAATCGACACGTTGACGGAGGAATCCATCAGATTGTTGGCAAAGTCGTTGCCCTGCGACGCCGCAGACGCGGTGGCGGCCGTGTCGCTATAAACGCTGAGCGCGGCCTGCATGTCGAACATCAGGATCTTCGAAAAGGCCGAGATGGCTTCCGTCGCCTTGCGGCCGCTGAACCGGTTGGCGCTGCCCAGAAGCTCATTCACCCGCGCGGTGACGAAGCTGTAGCCGGAAATGTACCAGTGCGGCGTGAGCCCGATCATGTGATGCACGGCACCAATCCGGCGGGCGCGCTCCTCGAAGGCAGCGTCCGGGCCGGTCTCGAACAGGGCAAGCCAATGCGCCAGCTGCTTGTTGGCCAGCAGCTTCGTGCTTTTGCCGCTGTGCGTGACCAGCGCCGCCATGTCCGGCTGCGACATCACCCAGCCATAGAAATCCTCGAGGATGCCGGGCAGGGCCTCGCGAAGGGCGGGGAGGTATTTGCGGACAAGCGCCTTTTCCTCGGGAGTAAGTGTCAGGGGAGAAACCGGCGCTTGCATTCTTAACACCTCACGCAATTACAAAAGCAATTCGGCGGGAAACCTGACCGAATTGCGTTAAGGATCACCGAACCCGTGCAGGTTGCGGTTCCACTATTTCTGCGTGTTAAATCAGACGTGCAATGATCCGGTGCTCAGGGCACGGATGAATGGTGGCGCATCGCGAGATGGGGCATGCGCGCCGGGTCGGCCGGCGTTGCACGAAGCGCGCGGGTGTAAACCGGCGGGCTGCGCTCCAAGGGCGACTGCCGCACCGGACTCGGGCACTATCCGACATGACGGGAAAAAGAGTGGCTGGGGGACTAGGATTCGAACCTAGACTGGCGGAGTCAGAGTCCGCTGTCCTACCATTAGACGATCCCCCAACGAGGGAGCCGGGATGTAACGTATCCGGCTTGGGGCTGTAAACCCCTTTTTTGGGAAACCGGCGGATTTCGGGCTTTTTCTGGTCAGGCTGCGGGGGGGTAGGGCGAATGCTGCTGGGGCGAGCGGTTTGCCGCCGTTCCGGACGCTGTGAGCCTGAGATCACGCTTTGTTTTCCAAAGTGCCGCAGGCTCTTTTAAGCGGCCATTTACCCCTCTGCGGCAGGGTGGGCATCGTAGCATTCAACCCGACCGTGCATCCCTTAGCCCGGGGCCGGTCACCGATCTGCCGGAGGGGTCCAGGAGGACCGGTCGCTGTGCATGCAGTCTAATGCTTCCTTTCAGGACCTGACCAAGACCGACATCGTGCTGATGGAGGAATCCTCCTATCTGCGGTCGATCCTGACCCAGCTGGTGAAGAGCTTCCTGCCGCGCAGCTTCGACATGCACCAGGACGAGAACGGCGCGATCTCCCGCATGGCGTTTGCGCCCGCTGACTGCGTGCTGATCGACTGGCGGCCCCATGAAGGCGTCGGGCCCAAGCTGCTGAAGTTCATCCGCCGCAACACCGATTGCCAGTCCCCGGAAGCCGGCGTGGTCTGCATGGCATCCGTCGCGTCGCGCGACTCCGTCATGATGGCACGGGACCTGGGGGCCAATGTCTATGTGACCAAGCCCTTCTCGGCGACCGAACTGCGCAGCAAGATCGAGGTGGCGACCTTTGCCCCGCGCGACTTCGTGGTGGCGGAAGGCTATGTGGGCCCGGACCGGCGGCACCGGAAGGCCTCCTTCGACGGCAGTGAGCGCCGCGGCCACGGCCCGCTGACCCAGAGCGAAATCGATTCCATGATGGCGGGCTGACCCGGCAGACCCTGCTGACCCTGTCACCCCTGCCGATCGTCCCGTTTTTCGTTGGCGTGTTGCCCGTGCGGTTACCCGCGCCGGGGCCATATGGGCGCTGGCCTTGCGCGGCGGGCCGGTGCTAGACTCGCTTTCAAGTTCAACATAAAGCCGCGCTGCCCCCTAAGTATGGCGAGTAGCAGCGCGTGGAGTGGGACGGTGGACGACTCGCACGACCATGTGCGGGTGGCCCCGGCTTCCCCGGGCGACGCAGGCGACTGGACCGGGTCCAGGCAGCCGCGCGGCGCCGGAGTGCCTGGCGCCGCGCGCGTGGAACAACAGCACTCTTTGCCCCAGGGCAAAGGCGGCGGCCCTGCCGGGGAGGCGGGGGCTGTCCCTGAAAAGGCAGGCGAAAGCCCGGCCTCAAATACAGCCGCACAGTCCAGTTCAACCTCCGGCGAAAGCAAGAGCTCAGGCGACAGCGCGGGCCCAGGCGCAAACGCTGATGCCAACGCAGGCGGTGACGGCACACAGCCCGTGCGCCGCAAGCGCGGCCGCCGCGGCGGCAACCGGCATATGCCCCATGGGTCGAAGCAGGGACCCAACGGGCAGAAAAACCCGTCCCGGCCGCCGTCCACTTCCCAGACCCAGAGCGGCAGGCATTCGGCCGCAAAAGCAGGGTCCGGGCCGCGGGCTGACAACCGCAATTACGCCGCGGTTGATCTCGGTACAAATAACTGCCGCCTGCTGATCGCCCGGCCCTCCGGTGTGGGCTTCGAGGTGGTGGACGCCTTTTCGCGCATTGTGCGGCTGGGGGAAGGGCTGGGCACCAGCCAGCACCTGGCGGAAGAGGCGATGGACCGGGCTGTGGCGGCCCTGCGCATCTGCGCCTCCAAGATGCGCCGCCGCAACGTGGCCCGCGCCCGGGTGGTGACTACCCAGGCGTGCCGCCACGCGGACAATTCGGACATCTTCATGCGCCGTGTGGCGCGCGAAACCGGCCTCGATATGGAAGTGCTGTCACCGGAGGAGGAAGCCCGCCTTGCGGTGATCGGCTGCGCGCCGCTGCTCGACCGCTCCGCCAGCAAGGCGCTGGTGTTTGATATCGGCGGCGGCTCCACCGAGCTGGTGTGGCTCGACATGACTGCCAACGGCCCGCGCGGAGAGCCGGAACCGCTGGCCTGGGCGTCGCTGCCGGTGGGCGTGGTGACACTGGCGGACCGCTATGACGGCCGTACCGTCAACCGCGCCGGCTATGAAAGCATGGTGGCAGAAGTAAAGGCGCTGCTGGCAGACCGTCCGTGGACGGAGGAGCTGGACGCGGAACTGGCCGCAGCAACCGAGTCAGGCGACATTCACCTGCTCGGCACGTCCGGCACCGTCACCACCATCGCGGGCATTCACCTGGGCCTGCGGCGCTATGACCGCTCCAAGGTGGACGGCATCTGGGTCGATTTCGCCGATGTGGCGGCGGTGACCGACGGGCTGAGCCTGATGAGCTTCGACGAGCGGGCCCGCGTGCCCTGTATCGGCAAGGACCGGGCCGACCTCGTGCTGGCCGGTTGCGCCATTCTCGAAGCGATCCGCACCACCTGGCCGTGCCGCCGTTTGCGGGTGGCGGACCGGGGCCTGCGCGAAGGCATCCTGATGACACTGATGCGCGAGGACCGGGGCAAAAACAAGCGCAAACGCCGCCGCCGGGGCGGCCGTAACCGCAACCGCCGCGGCGCGCGGCCGGCGGACAATCCGGCAGGCGCTTGACGGGCACCCCGCAGGAGCGGCATCAGAACGGCTGAACCCGCGTGCGGCGGCCTGCGAGGCCCCCGCACCGGACAACCAGCAGGACCGGCGGCAACGGATATGGCGAGATCACGACGGGGAGGCGGCAGCGGCGCGTCCGCAGGCGGCGGGGGCGGCGCGCGGGAGCTGAAGCAGCGCGTGCGCACGGCACGCGGCCGCAAGACGTCGAGCACCCTGTGGCTGCAACGCCAGCTCAACGATCCCTATGTGGCTGCTGCACGGCGCGACGGCTATCGCAGCCGCGCCGCCTACAAGCTGGCCGAGATCGACGAGAAATACCACATCCTCAAGCCCGGCTACCGGGTGGTGGACCTGGGCGCGGCCCCCGGCGGCTGGACGCAGATCGCGGTGAAGCGCACCGGCGTCGAGACCAATCGCGGTGGCCATGTGATCGGCATCGACCTGCTGCCCATCGAGACCATCCCCGGCGCGACGCTGCTGGAGGGGGATTTCATGGCCGATGATGCGCCCGACCGGCTGAAGGCTGAGATGGGCGGCCCCGCCGATGTGGTGATGTCGGACATGGCGGCGTCGGCCACAGGCCACAAGGCGACCGACCACCTGCGCATCATGCATCTGTGCGAGCTGGCGCTGGAATTTGCCATCGAGGTGCTGAAGCCCGGCGGCAGCTTCCTCGCCAAGGTGCTTCAGGGCGGGGCGGAGAAGGACCTGATGGACATGCTACGCACCAATTTCAAGGTGGTGCGCCATGTGAAGCCGAAGGCCAGCCGCGCCGATTCGGCGGAAATGTATGTGCTGGCCACGGGCTTCAAGGGCCGCAAGGACGATGACGGCGGCGAGGGCGACGCCTAGCGCCGCACCGCCATTCAGGCGCAATCCGTGCGCATGTGCGGCCTAAGCCCTGTTTGAGGCGCCATTCCGGACCGCCTTCACGAGCCTGTGCATGGCACATTTGCATGTGTGCACCGCAAAACGGTTTGCGGGGTGCCGCTGCCATGGTAAGTACCCCCGCCAACGAATGAGCCTGCGCCCAAGAGCTGCCACCCCGGCATCCCAAGCGCGCAGAAGCGGAGGTTGGCTTGAAAATCCAGAACGGAAACATTCCCGAAGCGCTCACATTTGACGATGTGCTGCTGCGCCCTGCTGCGTCGGACGTTTTGCCCGGCGACGTGGTCACCAAGACCAAGCTGACGGCCGAGATCGAGCTCGGCATTCCCATCATCTCCTCCGCCATGGACACGGTGACCGAAGCGCCGCTGGCCATCGCCATGGCCCAGGCTGGCGGTCTGGGCATTCTCCACCGCAACATGTCGCCCGACGAGCAGGCCGAGCAGGTCCGCCAGGTGAAGAAGTTCGAAAGCGGCATGGTGGTGAACCCGGTCACCATCACCCCGGACG
Source organism: Pyruvatibacter mobilis (assembly GCF_012848855.1). Taxonomy (NCBI): domain Bacteria; kingdom Pseudomonadati; phylum Pseudomonadota; class Alphaproteobacteria; order Hyphomicrobiales; family Parvibaculaceae; genus Pyruvatibacter; species Pyruvatibacter mobilis. The sequence continues at coordinate 1,795,562 of NZ_CP051630.1, read as the reverse complement.
CGACCCTGCAGGACGCACTCGACCTGATGGAGCGGCACCGCATCTCCGGCATTCCGGTGGTCGAGGCCTCCAACAAGCTGGTGGGCATCCTTACCAACCGCGACGTGCGCTTTGCCAGCAACCCGGGCCAGCCGGTGCATGAACTGATGACCAAGGACGTCATCACGTCGCGCGAGAATGTGGGCCAGAGCGAAGCCAAGCGCCTGCTGCACCAGCACCGCATCGAAAAGCTGGTGGTGGTGGATGACGCCTATTGCTGCGTTGGCCTGATCACCGTGAAGGACATCGAAAAAGCGACGCTGCACCCCAATGCCTGCAAGGATGAGCAGGGCCGCCTGCGCGTGGGCGCTGCCACATCCGTCGGCGAGGACGGCTTTGCCCGCACCGAGGCGCTGATCGCCGCCGGTGCCGACGTGGTGGTGGTCGATACCGCGCATGGCCACTCATCCCGCGTGCTGGAAAGCGTCCGCCGCATCAAGCAATTCAGCAATTACACCCAGGTGATTGCCGGCAATGTGGCTACCGCCGAAGCCACCCGCGCGCTGATTGAAGCAGGCGCGGACGGCATCAAGGTGGGCATCGGCCCGGGCTCCATCTGCACCACCCGCATCGTGGCGGGCGTTGGTGTGCCACAGCTGTCGGCCATCATGGAATGCGCCGAGGAAGCGCGCGGCTCCGGCCGCCCGGTGATCGGTGACGGCGGCATCAAATATTCCGGCGACCTCGCCAAGGCGATTGCGGCCGGTGCTGATGTGGCGATGCTCGGCTCGCTGTTTGCCGGCACCGACGAAAGCCCTGGCGAGGTGTTCCTCTACCAGGGCCGCAGCTACAAGGCCTATCGCGGCATGGGCTCCATCGGCGCCATGGCGCGCGGGTCTGCTGACCGCTACTTCCAGTCGGATGTGAAGGACCAGCTCAAGCTGGTGCCCGAGGGCATTGAGGGGCAGGTGCCCTATAAGGGCCCGCTGTCGGCGGTGCTGCACCAGCTCGTTGGCGGCCTGCGTGCCTCCATGGGCTATACGGGCTGCAAGGACATCCCCACCATGCACGAGCAGGCCGAGTTCCGCCGCATCACCAATGCGGGCCTCGCCGAGAGCCACGTGCATGACGTGACCATCACCCGCGAAACCCCCAACTATCCGAGCCCGAGCCGTTGACGCCAGCGGCCCGCATTGCCGCGGCGATAGAGATCATCGAGGAAATCGAGCAGGGCCTGAAACCTGCCGATGATGTCGTGCGCCAATGGGGCCGCAGCCACCGCTTTGCGGGCGCCAAGGACCGGCGGGCGATCTCCGAGCGCGTCTATGCGGTGCTGCGCAGGCGGGGGCTCTATGCAGCCGCGGGCAACGAAACCCCGCGGGCGCTGGTGATGGCCGATCTGGTGTTGGGCGAGGGGCAGGCCCGCGACGACGTGGTGACGCTTTTTTCAGGCGAAGGTCACGCACCGGCCCCTCTAGATGATGACGAGCAGGCCGTGCTCAGCACACTGATGGCCGCCTCAGGCCAGGACCTGCCCGCCTATGACGTGCCGGATTTCATGCTGCAGGAGCTGACGCAGGCCTTCGGCGCCGACCTGGACGACGCGCTGGCAGCGCTCGACCGGCCCGCGCCCGTTGACCTGCGCGTCAACACGCTGAAGGTCTCGCGCGAGGAAGCAGCCACGATCCTCGCGGATGCAGGCATCGACACCGAGCCGACGCCGCATTCTCCCATCGGTCTCAGGGTGAAGGGCAGCCACCTCATCACCGGCACCCAGGCCTACAAGCAGGGGCTGGTGGAACCGATGGACGAGGGCTCGCAGCTGGCAGCGCTGGCGGTGGCGGCTGAACCCGGCATGCAGGTGCTGGATATGTGCGCCGGGGCCGGCGGCAAGACGCTGGCCATTGCCGCGGCGATGGACAACTCCGGCCAGATCTACGCGACCGACACCGACGCCCGCCGTCTCGGCAACCTCGCCCCGCGCATGAAGCGGGCCGGTGCGCGTAACATTCAGCCTTTGCCCTGGCCGCAGGATGCAAGCTTCGAGGCGCTCAACGGCAAATGCGACCGGGTGCTCCTGGATGTGCCGTGCTCAGGCTCCGGCTCCTGGCGCCGCCACCCGGAACAGAAATGGCGCGTGACGCCGGACGACATCGAGCGCCTGACGAAGACGCAAACAGCCCTGCTGCGCAGCGCCGCCCCGCTGGTGAAGCCCGGCGGTCGCCTCGTCTACATTACCTGCTCGGTCCTGCCCGCCGAAAACGAAGCCCGCATCGACGCCTTCCTTGAGGCGCATCCGGACTTTGCGCCACACTCCACCCCCACCGGCCCGCGCCTCGCACCCCACACGCACGGCACGGACGGGTTTTTCATCCGCAGCCTTCAACGCCAATCGCCCTAGACGGACTTAGCCTCTCATGAGTGAAACCAATCATCCCGATATTCCCGCCGGTGCGGACGACCGCGTTCTGATTGTCGATTTCGGCAGCCAGGTGACGCAGCTGATCGCGCGGCGCGTGCGCGAGAGCGGCGTCTATTCGGAGATCGTGCCGTTCGACAAGGCAGACGCGGCGATTGACCGGCTGAATCCTAAGGCGATCATCCTGTCCGGCGGGCCGGCCAGCGTGACCGGCATGGGGACACCGCGGGCACCGGAGCGGGTGTTCGAGCTGGGCGTGCCGGTGCTGGGTATCTGCTATGGCGAGCAGACCATGGTGGCGCAGCTGGGCGGTCGCGTGGAGGCGGCCGAGGAACGCGAATTCGGCCGCGCGCAGTTCACCACCCGCGAAGCCTCGCCGCTGTTCGACGGGGTGTGGGAGACGGGCACCGAGGACCAGGTGTGGATGAGCCATGGCGACCGGGTGATCGAGATCCCCGAGGGCTTCAAGGTGATCGGCACCAGCGCCAACGCGCCCTTTGCCGCCATCGCCGATGAGAGCCGCCGCTTCTATGGCGTGCAGTTCCACCCGGAAGTGGTGCACACCCTGCGCGGCGCGGAGATGCTGAAGAACTTCACCCACAAGATCGCCGGTTGCGCGGGCAACTGGTCGATGGCCGAGTTCCGCGAGACGGAAATCAAGCGCGTGCGCGACCAGGTGGGCGACGGTCGGGTGATCTGCGGCCTGTCCGGCGGCGTCGATTCATCCGTGGTCGCCGTATTGCTGCACGAGGCCATCGGCGACCAGCTTACTTGCGTGTTCGTTGATACGGGCATGATGCGCATGGGCGAGGCGGAGGAAGTGGTGACGCTGTTCCGCGATCACTACAACATCAAGCTGGTGCATGTGGATGCGCAGAAGCTGTTCCTCGACAAGCTTGAGGGCGTGACCGACCCCGAACAGAAGCGCAAGATCATCGGCGCCACCTTCATCGACGTCTTCGAGGACGAGGCGAAGAAGGTCGGCGGGGCGGACTTCCTGGCCCAGGGCACGCTCTACCCGGATGTGATCGAAAGCGTGTCCTTCATCGGCGGCCCGTCGGTGACCATCAAGTCACACCACAATGTGGGCGGCCTGCCGGAACGCATGAACATGAAGCTGGTGGAGCCCTTGCGCGAACTGTTCAAGGATGAGGTGCGCGCGCTGGGCCGCGAGCTGGGGCTGCCGGACGCCTTTGTCGGCCGCCATCCGTTCCCCGGCCCGGGGCTGGCCATCCGCATTCCCGGCGAGATCACCGGCGACCGGCTGGACATCCTGCGCAAGGCGGACCGCATCTATCTCGATGAGATCCGCAAGGCCGGGCTCTATGACGATATCTGGCAGGCTTTCGCCGTGCTGCTGCCGGTCAAGACCGTGGGCGTGATGGGCGACGAGCGCTCTTATGAATTCGTCTGCGCCCTGCGCGCGGTGACCTCGACCGACGGCATGACGGCGGACTACTACGATTTCAGCCACGACTTCCTCGGCCGCACCGCCACACGGATCATCAACGAGGTGCGCGGCATCAACCGCGTCGTCTACGACATCACCTCAAAGCCTCCCGGCACCATCGAGTGGGAGTAGATTGCAAATTCCAACTGAGAAGTGGCAAGAGACCGGCAGCAATTCAGTTAGCTACTAAGTGTGTCGCGGTCAGTATTTGCGCCCGTTGCGGTCAGGATCGCTTCCTCGATCAATCTCTGTGGTCGCAGAAATTTTATCCGGTCTGTGACATAAGCCGCAAACTCGCTCGCGTCGTCTTGATGTGGTGCAGGAACGTCGTACGTGAGCGGAAGAAAGGCAGTCAATGCGATCCGGTAGAGTGGCGCTGCATATTCGAAGACCGTGCGATTTGACACGGGAAGAATGAGGTCATTCCGCTCGACGGGGTTCCCGTGAAGGAAATCATTCCGACAATCGTAGAGTTTTTGATAGAGCCACGATGCCAAGGAACGCTTAAACGGCAGTTTTTTGCTGCCTGTATCGAAAGAGAGCTGACCGCACTTTTCCTTTGCCCAAGGTGTCAACTCAATCATCTCAAACACTTTGTCACGATTAGCATGACCGCTGCCGCCAGGATGCGCGAGAATCTCGAACGCACTGACCCAGAGAGACACCAGCCGCCCCACATCGTAAAACCTTGTTTCTGTTCCTGAAGGCAAAAGGGAAGCGTGATACGCCATATTTAGCGAGCGCATCAGCGCAATGTCCTGCCAGGCACTTGTGCTTGCGCTAAAGTGCAAACGCCAGCGTTCCATCAGTTTTTCCAAAAGTGGCCGGTCGACGTCGATTTCCCTTAGAGATGTTCGGAACAGGGAAGGTGACGATTGGCCTCTAAAGCGTGACAGCTGATGTATGCCAAGGATCGCAGGAGTATTCCCGATCATGTCCTCATAGTCTCTATCAAGCATCCAAGGATAGATCGCGAAGGCGTCGCCGTAGAGCGGTCGATTTCCGCCTGGATGTCGGAGTGCCATCGCCCGGCTGTGAGTGACTATGGAAAGAGCAATGAGGTCCCGGAAGCTCGCAAGCGCTGTGACATCTCGAAAGGCTGGTGGTGCTTCTGAGTTCAGGATCAGGACTGATGGCTCGAAACTATCTCCAAAATTGTCCGAAAACCGGTTCATGAAGTCTTCGAATGAAGGATGCTCTTGCTTGAGGGTAACAACACGAGGGTCATCGGCCGGTGCGATTGCTGCAATGTCGCAACCTATCTGGGCTTCAAGCGGGATATTCGGCAGGACAAATATTGGAGTCCACTCTGTGTCGGTCATATGCTCATCCTAAAGTCGCATAAGCCCGGCGCATCGCGCCGGGCTTTTTCGTGGCTGTCTCAGAGGTCCTGCACGGCCAGTCGCGCCACCTCGGCGAAGACAGCGTTGCGCGCGTCGCCCGTGAGGGACGGCATGTCGCAATAGGCGGCGATGATGAGGGGGCCGTGGCCAAGCGGCCAGATGACGCCGATATCGGCGGCGGCGCCTTCGGTGTTGGTGCCGGTCTTGTCGCCCACAAGCCACGTGTCCGGCACCCCGGCGCGCAGGCGGGTGCCGCCAGTCTTGCTGGTGATGAGCCAGGCGGTGAGCTGGTCACGCGAGGCGGGGGCGAGCGCATCGGTGAACAGAAGGGTCCGCAGGGTGGCCGCCATGGCGGCCGGGGTGGTGGTGTCCCTGATGTCGTCCGGGCCGTCATGCAGGTTGAGGGCGGGCTCGATGCGGTCAAGCCGCGTCATGTCATCCCCCAGCCCGCGCAGATAGGCCGTGAGGGACGCGGGGCCGCCAACGCTTTCAAGCAGCAGATTGGCCGCCGTGTTGTCGCTCCAGGTGACGGCGGCATCGCACAGGGCGGCGACTGTCATGCCCGGCGCGCCCGTGTGGTGCTTGGTGACCGGCGACCAGGGGATGAGGTCGGCCTCACTATGGGTGATGCGCCGGTCGAGCTGCTCGTCGCCATTCTCCACGCGCGTGAGGACGAAGGCTGCGGCGAGCGCCTTGAAGGTGCTCATGAGCAGGAAGCGCTCATCGGCGCGATGGCCCGTGGCCGCGCCCGTGGCGGGATCGAGGATGGCGACGCCGAGACGGCCGCCATGCCGGGCCTCCAGCGCCGCAAGATCCGCGTCGAGCTGCGGCGGGCCCGGCGGGGTTCCGGCCCGCGCGGCGGCGGGAGTGGCGGCGGCGAGGGCCGTGCCGGCCAGGACGGTGGCCGCAAGGGCCTGGCGGCGGGACGGGGCGGACGGCATGGGCATCTCCTCACGCGGACGGCACCGCGACAGGCGGTGGTGATATCCGGGCGTCGGGAGTGTGCCGGTAAATATGAGGAAAGTGGGGCCGGATACGCGCCTAGCCGGTGATCGCGTCGATCTGCCGGGTGACGACCTCGTCGATGAGGGCGAATTCCGCTTCGCCGATCCTGTCCCACTTCATCACGCGCAGGGTGACCGAGCGCCCGTCTCCGAAGCCTATGAGGCTGGACAGCAGCAGGATGGCCTCGATGCGCGATTGCGGCTCCACCTTGCGGTGGCCCTTGATGCCGGCAACCAGCCAGGCCACAAGCTCGATGCCCGGCTCCCACAGGCGGGTGAAGATGATCTGATGCGCGGGTCCCGGATTGCGCACTTCGCGCGCCACAAAGGCGGACCAGGATTGGTGCTGTTCCGACAATATGAGCAGCACGGACAGTTCCCGTATCACGCTGCGCAAGGCCCCGCGCAGGGCATTTGGGTCGCGCGTGGACTGCAACAGCCTGACCGCCTCGTCGGCGGCCTGTTGCGTGTGCTCGTAGAACTCATCCACGATGGCCTCGGCGCAGGCGCGGTAAAGCTCTTCCTTGCCCTTGAAGTAGTAGTTGATGGCCGGCTGGTTGACCCCGGCAAGACGCGCGATCTCCCGCGTGGAGACGGCGTCATAGCCCTTGTCGCCGAAGGCGGTGGCAGCCGCCAGCAGGATCGTCTGCCGGGTGCTGTCGCCTTTCGACGAGCTTGTGGCCGATGACCAGCGGGGGGATTTGAGCGGTGCGGGGTTCGTCATCTCTGCCTTGGTCCGGTCTGCCTTGGTCCGGTCTTTCTGGACGATGGGCAGTATAGGCCGGGTCAGGCCGCCTTCGCCATCACCGGCTTGTACTGGGATGAATCGGTGATGAAATCCGCATGCCCATAGCTGTCGAGCAGCCGCTCCACCTTGCGCACCAGCATCCGGTCAGCGATTGCCCCGGCGACTGGCAGGCGCAGCAGCGCCTTGTAGGCTGCTGCCTTGGGAAAGATGATCGCGGCGGTGACGGCGGCGGCAATCTTGTCGTTCAGGGTAAGCCGCACGCCCATGGCCTCGGCACGTTCGATGCGGCCTTCGCAGAAATTCTGGATGAAATAGACGCGCGAGAACCCGCGCTCCATCCAGTCGCGCAGGCGGCCCAGCGGCGATACGTCCTTGGAGAGGTCCGCCACCATGGTGCCGCGCACAAGCTCGCCGCAGGTGGCATCGTCATATTCAGAGCGCAGGGTGGCATTGCGCATGAGCATCAGGTCGGCGATGGCCTGGGGCGTGTCGGCCAGAAGGTCCTGCGGCAGGCCGAGCAGGAAACATCTGTACCGGGACAGTTCCACCATGCAGCGTTCGGGCTCGGTGAAGCTGGTGCGACCTTCCTGAAGGATGCGGAACGACATGAGGAACACGCCGATGAGCCCGGCGGGCATCTGGTCCACCTGCGGAATGGGAATGCCGTAGGTCGCCTGGTCCCACTTGCCTGACCGCATGATGTTGAACCGCACCATGGAATGCATCAGCCGCACCTTGGCGGCTGCCTTGAACCCGCCGCCGAACCGGCCCAGCGCGCCGGGCAGGGTGGTGGCGGTGAAGAAGCTCGCGGTCTCCAGCACCCGCTTGGCGGAGGTAGTATCAGACAGCGTGCCTGTCATCATCATCGGCAGGGCAGAATACTTGTTCATGAAGGTGGCGATGAACGCCCCGCGAATGGCGTAGGGCGACACATTGGCCATCAGGTTGCGCTCCTGCCGGGCGCCGCGCTCGACCATCTCCATGTTGACCCAGTCCGGCGTGTCCTCCATGGCGCGGATGAAGGCAACGAGCTCGGCGGGCGGGGTCTCGACGGCCTCGATGCCGTGATCACAGGCCGTCTCCAGCATGTCCACCAGGGCGCGGAAACCATATTCGGGAATGAGCGCCGCATAGGCGTCGGCCACCCGGTCGCCGGTCATGGTGTAGTTGCGGATCAGGGCCAACTTGCCGTCGTCCGCCAGCAGCCGCTGCCGCGTGTCGGCGAGGCGGGCGGGCAGCTCGGTGGCAGCGTCCGGCGAGGTGGCAAAGCGCTCCGGCACCGCGTCGAAATCAATGCCGCCATAGATCGCCGGAATGTCCGTCTTCTGCCGCCGGACGGCATCGGAGTAAAGCGGCGCGGTGGACGGCGCAGATTGGGACGACGCGGGCATGGACATGGGGCACCTCTCCTGGACCGGCGCGTGCCGGATCAATGTTTTATCGATTGATATTATCGGGTGATATAAAAATCAAGTGACGCGATGACACGCCCGCGCGGACCGGGGCGGTGCGGGCGGCAACCTTGTCATGGGCGTGGGGAAAAGGGGGCGGCTCAGCGCTCGAGCGGGACGGTGAGGCGCATGCGGGCGCCGTCCTCGGTGACGCTGCTTTCCACCGTGCCGCCGAGACTGGCGGCGGAGCTTTCGATGATCTTCATGCCGAGGCCGGAGGAGAACTCGCCGGACACGGGCGGCACGCCGCCATCGGGGCAGTCGCCGGTACCGACGCCATCGTCGCGGGCCTCGACAACGAGCATGCCGTCATCGGTGATGTCGCCGCGGACCTCGATCCGGCCGGCGCGATTGCCGGGAAAGGCGTGCTGGAACGAGTTGGCGGCGAACTCGTTGACGATCATCGCGATGCCGGACGCCATTTCCGACGGCACCTTGATGGCGGTGAAATCGAAGACGACATCCACCTGCACGGGCGCTGTGGCCTTGAGGCTTTCACCGATGGTCTTGGCGAAGATCGACAGATCCACGGAATCAACGGCGCTGGTCTGGTACATCGCCTGATGCAGCGCCGCGATGGCGTTGACGCGGGTCTGGGTGGCGGTGAGGGCGGCCTTGGCTTCCGGATCGGTGAGCTTGCGGGTCTGCAGGCGCAGCAGGCCGGAGACCATGGCGAGCGAATTCTTCACCCGGTGATCGACCTCGTTCTGAAGGATGATCTGCTGCTGCAGGGCGAAGCGCAGGTCGATCTGCCGCATGACCTGGCGGGCGAGAATCTTGATGGTGTCGCGCTGGATATCGGTGAGGCTGCGCGGGGCGTGGTCGAGCACGCAGAGCGTGCCGATGGGCAGGCCGTCCTCCGTCTTGAGTAGCGCGCCTGCATAAAAGCGCAGCGGCGCTTCGGCAGCAAGGCAGAGCGGGTTGTCGGCCATGCGCGGGTCGGCCAGCGTGTCGTGAATCTCGACGAAATCCTCACCCAGAATGACGTGGCTGCAGATCGACGTGTCGATCGGCGTCTCGCGCGTGCCGAGGCCGACCTCCGCCTTGAACCACTGGCGGTCTTCGTCGATGAGATTGATGACGGCAATCGGTGCGTCGCAGATCGCCGCGGCAAGGCGCACCATCTCGTCGAACTCTTCCTCGCGCGGTGTGTCGAGGATGCCGTAGCTGCGCAAGGCCCGCAGGCGGTCGTCTTGCTGGGGATGCGCGTCGGCTTTCATACAGGGCTTTCGATTGGGGGTGGCCGGACAATGCAGATCGTCCCGGTCCGGAAGGGCCGGGCATAAAATCACGGCAGGCCAATAAATCAAACCACTAATCACGGCCATGAGATGGCAGCGTTAATGATGCCCGTTATTCAGGTGTGCAATCGGCGGGTCACATGTGCCCTTGCGTGAAATCTCGCCGGGCACAAAGCCTGTATTCAGGCGGGCGTCCACCCGCCTGAATATTCATTCATGCAGGCTGGCGGTTACTCCGCAGCTTCATAGACAGGTTTCAACTGGTCGATGAGGGCCTGCTGAACGGGCGCGGTGGCCGCATTGACCGCCTCGACGCCCATGTCATGGCCGACCTGGGTGCGCAGCGGGCGCGGGCCCTCCATTTCCACCAGCCCTGCGATGGCATGGGCCACATTGCCGGCATCGGTCATCGCATCCCCTTCATCGAACATGGTCTGGAACATGCCCAGCAGCCGGTCACGGCCCTTGGCGCGGTCACCATAGGCGGCCACCACATCGGAATCGGCGGGGGCGGGAGAGGTGGAGACGAGGTCGGTGCCGTGGCCGCTTGGCTCCACCAGCACGCTCTCGATGCCCTGGGGGGCAAGTTCGTAATGCAGGCTCTCGCAATAGGATTCCATCGCCCATTTGCTGGCACAGTAGACGCCGAAGAAGGGGATGGAGAGGCGGCCGGCGGCCGAGCTGAGGCTGACCAGAAGGCCGCTGCCGCGAGCACGCATGCCGGGCAGCACGGCCCGGCTGGTGCGCACGATGCCCATGAGATTGACATCCATGCACTGGCACACCTGATCTTCCGTATACGCCTCAGTGAGGCCGGTGGGCATGACGCCCGCATTGTTCACCAGCACGTCGATGGGGGTGTGCTTGTCGATGGCCGCGATGGCGGCATTGACCGAGGCGTCGCTCGTAACATCCATTTCTGCGACGGTGATGTCGCGGCCCGCTGCGGCCTCCGCCCGCAGGCCGCTGGCCGCGTCGGCATTGCGGCCGTCAGGGTCGCGCATGGTGGCGATTACCTTGTGGCCGCGTTCGGCAAGATGCCGGGCGGTGAGCAGGCCGATGCCGCGGCTGGCACCGGTGATGAGAATGGTCTGTGGCGTTGTCATGGGAATGTCCTTACGCAACGTGGAACGGGACGCCGGACGGGGGTCAGGCGTGGGCGGGGGCAGATGTCGGGAAAACGCTCTTCAGGAAGAGATCAAGGGGGGCGCTGGAGGCTTCAGCCTTCATGCGGGTCAGCGCGCCGCTCCAGGAATTGAGCAGCCAGTCCGCGGCTTCCGCCGGGCTGAGATGCGCAAGGCCGAGGGCGGTGGTGCCGGCCTGGGTGATCGGCCCGGCGAGGCAGGCGGACAGCTCGGCCCATTGCTCGGCCAGAAGGGACTGGAAGGCGGGGTTCTGGTCCGCCAGCTCGGTTGAGAGGTTGCACATCAGGCAGCCGTCCTCGAAGCCGCGGCCACGGAAATCTTCATAGGCCGTCTCGAAGAACCGGCGCAGCCTGTCGAGGGGGCCCGCGCTTTCGTCGCCCAATATGGTCCTGGCCATATCGAGCTGGCCTGCGTGGTAGTGCCGGGCAACGGCGAGGCCGAACGCCTCCTTGCTGGAGAAGTGGTGATAGAACGAGCCCTTGGGCACGCCGCTGGCCGCCAGGATCTCGCTGATGCCGATGGCGCTGAAACTGCCGGACCGGATCAGCCCGACACCGCTTTCCAGAAGCCGGTCATGAGCATCTCCATAGGCCTTGTCGTTGCGGGGGCGGGGCATGGCGGGTCCTGCGCGTGGTTATTGAATTAGACCGGTCAAATATTAATCGGCTCGCGCCCCTTCAAGGGGGCGTGGCCGAAAAAAAGCCGGGGCGGGCCGGAGGCGGGGCAGAAACCGGCTTCAGAGGGGGCAAAAACCGGCTTCGGAGAATGTGGTGAGAAGCGTGCACGGGGGAGAGTGCGCCGGGCGGCTAAATCCGCTACACCTCCGGCAATCGGTTTTCAGTTTCGGGGGACGAACGTGTCTGTAAGGAAGCTTTCCCGCCGCGCTGCGCGGGCAGCCCGCGCACCGTCGATAATGGTCGCGCTGGTGGCAGCGCTCGCTGCCGGCGGCGCCTGGGCACAGGACAGCCAGTCCGCAGGGCAGGAGGGGGGCCTCAGCTTCCCGCCGCTGGTCTCCCCGGGTGAGACGGCCCAGCCGGTGGCGCAACCGCAGACACAGTCTCAGCCAGGCACCGGACCCGCCGACGCACCGCAACTGACGCCGCCAACGCCCGTGCTCGAGGCGCCTGCGCCCGCAGACGCTGCACCCACAGAGGCAGTGCCCGCTGAGGCCGTACCGGCTGAACCGGGCGAGGCTGACGCCGTGCAGGCGGCAGCGGATCCCGATGACGTGGATGGCATCTACGAAAACGAATTGTGCCACGCCCAGTTCTTCGACGGCGGCACGCCGCAGGCCGCCATCCTGCACTGCACGCGGGCGCTTGAATCAGGCGATCTGAGCGACGGCGATCTCGTAACCGCGCGGGTCAATCGCGGCATCGCCTACAAGCTCAACGGCCAGCTCGAGCTGGCAATCGAGGATTACACCGAAGCGCTGAAGCTGGCGCCGGATGCGGGCGACATCTACACCACCCGCGCCAATGCCTTTCTCGAAATGGCGCGGCTGGACGCGGCCATTTCCGACGCCAACAAGGCACTGGCCTTCAATCCGGACTATGCCCCGGCCTTTTTCGTCCGGGGGCGGATCTTCGAAGCGCTGGGCCAGAACGGGTTCGCGCGGGATGATTTTCTGCGCGCCTACGAGCTGGCCCCGGACAATGCCGACATCCAGGAAAAAGCCTGGGCTTACGGCGCCAACCAGAACTAGACACGCCGGGTCACCGCAGCGCGGGCCGGACGGCACAGACCGGATGGCGCGGGCAGACATAAAGGCACGGGCATGAGGGAGACGAGGACATGGTGAAGCTGCCGGTTTTGGAAACAACGGGACACGCGCTGACGGCGCCGTTCCGCTATGTGTGGCCGCTGTTTCCGTTTTATCTGGTGCTGCAGCTCGGCATGGTTGGCGTGATGGGCGCTGTCAGCAGCGTCGGCGCATCGGCGGACGGGGATGTGGGACTGGCGGTCGAGACGGCCAACCTGCCCCTCGCCATCGCGGCGGGCTTCGTGCTGTTCATCGCCTTCATCATGCTGGCAGTGCTGACCCACCGGGTGATCGCGGGCGTGGAAGAACCCTGGCAGCTCGGCCGTCCCTCCGTCAGCTATTTCCTTGTCAGCCTGTGTTTCAGCCTGCCGCTGCTGGCGATCATCCTGCTGGCCGGGATGGTATCTGGCGGGGCCATGCTGACCGGAGCCCCGGCTGCCGCGCCGCCGCCCAGTGTCGCCCTGTCATTGGCGCTGATCGGGATCTATGTCGCCTTCTTCTTCATCTTTGTGCGGCTGGGGCTGGCCCTGCCGGCGGCAGCGCTGGAGCAGCCGAAGCCGCTGCTGCTGGGATATCGTGCCTCTTCGGGCAATGGGTGGCGGCTGTTCGGCTGCTTCATGCTGATCGTCATTGCCGCCATGATCGTGAGCACCGTCCTGACGCTGCTGGGCTCTGGTCTCGGCATCATCGATTGGCCGCCCACGGATGAAAACGTGCAGGGCCTCGCCAATGCCTTCGACCTGTCCGACCCCGATGCGTTCGGTATCCTGACGGTCAATGTGCTGACCAACTATTTCACCACCGTGGCCTCGACCGCCTTCCTCACCTATTCCCTGCGCGCCCTGTGGCCGAATGTGGAAGGCGGGGCGGCGGCAGCATCCGCCGGCTGACGGCAGGAAAACACCACCCATCCAAAACGGACCGGACAGCGGGCTTGCCCGCCGCCCGGCCTTTGGGCAAGGTGCTGCTACCCGTCACACGTGACGGTGGAGCCGCATGACGGGCCGTCCGGGGGGGATGGCGGGCGGCAAGAGGGGCACATATGCGCAAGCTTCCGGTTTTCGACGTTCTGGGCCAGGCCTTCAGCTCGCCCATCCGCTATTGGTGGCCGCTGCTGCCGGTTTATCTCGCCGTGTCTGTAGTCATAGTCTTCGCGATGCCGCTGCTGTTCGGGGTTTCGATGCCCGCGATGGGACAGGCAACAGTTCCGGGCACGGAGGCTGGAGCCATGATTGCCTATTTTGCCCTCATGCTCGTGTTGCTGTCGGGGGTCGTCGTGCTGACCCATCGCATGGCAGCGGATGCGCCGGACAAATGGGCGCTCGGCATGCCCGTGGTTCGGTACCTCATCACCACCGTGCTGCTCATGCTCATGCTCGGCGTCATCGCCGGTATCCTGGTCTTGCTTATCGGACTGTTCACCGGCGGACTGACGGCAACACCCGGCACCTCGGTGGGAATCGGCGGTGCAGTTGGCATCGTCCTTGCCGTTCTCGTGGGTATCTTCATCTACGGCCTTGCTGCACGGCTGTTCCTTGCGCTGCCGGCCGCCGCGCTGGGCCGTAAAAAGGCGATCCGCACGGCCTGGCTGATGAGCGAAGGCAACACGCTTCGGCTGTTGGGTGCCTGGGTGCTCTACGCGATCCTCGTGCTCGCGGTGTCGTTCGGCCTGCTCTTTGTTGTCGGCGCCACGGGCTTCGCGGGTGGTGCCAATCCCATGGGCGGCCCGGCGGCAACGTCCTTCACGCCAGTGGGCATTCTCGTCACCCTCGTGAATGTGGTGGTGAACTATTACCTGTTCATCTTCGGGGCGGCCTTTCTCACCTATTCCTACCTGGAACTGCTGCCCAACGCGGAGAGCGGTGCCACGGCGGCGGACACTCCGGCTGCAGCGCCCGCGCCGGCAGCCCCCGAGGCCCCGTCATAGGCCCCTCCGGCCCCGTAAACGGCTGAAATGTGCGGTTTTTGGCGGGGGCGGCGGATGCATAGCCGCCCCGCGCTGCTGCTGATTGTCACAGGGCGGTGCAGCGACTAGGCTGCGCCGCCGCAAAAATGGGGCTCTGGCCGGGTTTTCCGCGAAAAAAGCGCGGGCATTCCGGGCCGGGCATCCCATATGCGCGCTGGTATCCCTTGCCCCCCAGTCAGGAGGCCCGGCCATGTCGACGCACGCCGCCATCCGCCGCAAGACCGTTCCGCAGATCCGCAATTCCAAGAACAAGACGCCGGTCGTCTGCCTCACCGCCTATCACGCCCATACGGCGCGGCTGGTGGACCCCTATGTGGACCTGCTGCTGGTGGGCGACAGCCTGGGCA